>CAZSNV010000137.1:0-12676 GCA_964608035.1 uncultured Gemmatimonadaceae bacterium
CGGGGGCGCTGCGGGTACCACTCGGGCGGCGCCCGGCCGGCCTGCGCGAGCCGCGAGAGGGGCGAGCCACCCAGCGGCGCCGGCTCGATCCGCACGTTGCTCACCAAGACGCCCCCGACTCCGCCCGTGAACGACGACATCGGGCGAAGCGACGCATGGAATTCGCGGAATGGCGCGGGAGATTCATCGGTGTGTGAAGCGCCGGTGCACGACCGGCGCGCCAGCACCTAATCTCACCGGCCGCGCCACCCTGCGGGAGGGACAAGTCCTGTGTGACCGGTCCTGGCGGCCGCGGATCGCGTTCACGCTCCCTTGTGATAGGGTTCACCACGTTGGATCGTGCCCGCGCGGTACAACTGCTCCGCGAGAAGCAATCGAGCCATTTCGTGCGGGAGCGTCCAGGGCGACAGCGAAAGGACGAGTGTCGCGCGATCGCGCACGGCGTCATCGAGGCCAAACGCGCCTCCAATGACGAACGCCGTATCTTCGGCCCGATCGCGGCGTTCAATGACCCACTTCGCGAACGCCTCCGTTGACATCGATCGCCCGCGTTCATCGAGGGCCACCACCGTGCCGATTGCGCGCTCGAGCAGCCGTGCTCCCTCGATACGGCGTACTTCTCCGGTCGATCGCGCTCGCGCCGGTTCAGCGCGAACCTCGACCACCTCAATCGACCAGTATCTCGACGCCCGCTTTTCGTATTCCGCGATGGCGTCACGCAAAGACCCCACCGCTGGTCGTCCTACGGCGACGATCCGGAATTTCATGTCAGGTTATGAGAAGGGCCGGGTGGACACCCGGCCCAGCTCCAGCGGACTGCTGCATGCAGCACGCAGTAAGAAGCAAGCAGCCTGGGGTTGTCAGGCGTATATGCCACGCAGCCGGTGGACCGTGGCCACGCGACTGATCGCCAGCATGTACGACGCGGTCCGCATGTTGACCTTGTGCTGCTTGGACAGCTCGAGAACATCACGGAAGCCCGCCACCATGATGTCGCGCAACCGGTCGTTGACGACGTCCTCGCTCCAGAAGTAGCCGCCGCGATCCTGGACCCACTCGAAGTACGACACCGTGACGCCGCCGGCATTGGCGAGGATGTCCGGGATGACGAAGATGCCTTTCTCTTCGAGTATGGCGTCAGCCGCTGCCGAGGTGGGGCCGTTGGCGCCCTCGCAAATGATCTTGGCGCGGACCTTGGCGGCGTTCTTCGTCGTGATCACGTTCTCGAGCGCCGCGGGCAACAGCACGTCGACATCGAGCAGGAGGAGTTCCTCGTTGGTAATGGACTCGGCCTTGGCGTATCCCTCCAGCGTCTTGTGATGCTTGACCCAGTTGATGACGTCGTCGACGTCGAGGCCCGACGCGTTGTAGATGCCGCCTGTCCGATCGCTCACCGCCACGACCTTGCATCCCTCTCGCGTAAGGAGCTGCGCGGCGATCGATCCGACGTTGCCGAATCCCTGCACCGCAACGGTGGTGCCACGCAGCGTCATGCCGAGGTGGGCCAGCGCCTCCTTCGTCACGAACAGGCAGCCGCGCCCCGTGGCTTCGCGCCGGCCGAGCGAGCCACCCATTTCGACTGGCTTGCCCGTGACGACCGCCGTCACTGTGTGCTGCTTGTGCATCGAATACGTGTCCATGATCCACGCCATGACACGTTCATTCGTGTTCACGTCAGGCGCGGGGACGTCCGAATCAGGACCAAGGGTGTTGATGATCCCGGCTGTATAGCGCCGCGTCAGGCGCTCGAGCTCGCCCGCACTCATGCGCAGCGGGTCGCAGATCACGCCTCCCTTGGCGCCGCCGAACGGCACTTTGACGACGGCGCATTTCCAGGTCATCCACGCCGCGAGCGCCGTGACTTCGTCCAAGGTGACGTTCAAGTCGAACCGGATGCCGCCCTTGGCCGGGCCACGCGACGTGTTGTACAGCACGCGGATGCCGGTGAATACCTCGATCTCGCCGTTGTCCATCATCGTCGGACAGGCCACGATGATCTGCTTCTCGGGTTTGCGAAGCACCTTGTACAGCCCGGGCTCGAGGTCCAGCAGGTCAGCCGCCTTGTCGAACCTCGACATCATCGCCTCGAATGGATTCTCCTCATGGAGAAACCGGTCCTTATCGGGTTTGACGATGGTGTTCGTTGGCAGGCGTAGGTCAGTCATGTTGAATGAGCTGTTGAGGAGCCGTTCCGCCGGCGCCTATCTGATTGAGTTGGGTCGCGCAGCGAGGATTCGATCGAGCAGCGCAGACACAGTTTCGCCGCCAACCTCGATTCGGCAGCGCAGTGAAACATACCAAAGCGGTGGGGCTTCGCGAGGCCAGCGCGGACCAAGCTTAACGGCATCTTTCAGGGTGCACAGCAAGTGATCGAACGCACGCCCTTCCCGTGCGAGGCGCTCGATGTCGGTTGACTCGTACACGTGATGGTCGGGGAACGTCCGCAACTCAACGCGCGCCCCGCTCTGGCGCAATTGCGCAACCAGCGATTGCGGATCGCCAACCCCTGCGGCAACGAGCACGCTCCGCCCATGTACATCAGACAGAGGACGCACCGCTCCGGTAACCACGTCGTGCATCGCATCCAGTTCCAGATGCGCCACTGCGCCGGCGGCCGTTCGCGTGAGCGGGGCAAGGCGTCGCATGAGTGAATAGGCGGCACCACGATCAGCTGCCTTACGAGTGACGACGACGAGCGACGCGCGGGAGAGCGCCGACGGCGCTTCTCGCCACGGGCCGCTGGGAAGCACCCTGATTGGTTCCCGCCAACTGTCGGCGCTCACCAGCACGACGTCCTCGAGGCGAGCGACGCGGCGATGCTGGAATCCGTCGTCGAGAATCGCGACATCGCGGCCCGCCATTGCGGCCGCGCGCACCCCGGCGACGCGATCGGCATTGACGACGACCGGAACGTCCGGATTCAACAGCGCGTGCACACGCGGTTCATCGTCTCCGTATCCGCGCATGACGATGGCTGGTCGCGCGCCCGCGGCGCGCAGTTGCGCAGCCATCCACGCGGCGACCGGCGTCTTCCCTGTTCCCCCAACAGACAGGTTGCCCACGCTGACGACTGGGACATCGGTTGGCGCGGTGGCCAGTGTGCCGCGATCATAGAGGACGTTCCGTGCCCAGGTCACGCCGCGATATGCCAGCGACGCCGGCGCCAGCGCGGTGCGCACCAACGCTGCCCCAACGGATGTGCTGTTCCAGACCGCCTCGGCAACGCGGCTCACGAGCGATCCGCCAGCGAGCCGAGGAGCGTCTCGAAGCGAGCCTGTTCCTGTGTGGCGTCCCGCGCCTGTTCGGCGCGCACGAACTGCGGCTCGGAATACCTGACCGTAACTGTGGCGAATGGCTTCGGGATCAGGTGCCGGTCCCAGGATCGAAGATGCCACGCTCGCGAGGCCGTCGCGGCAAGCGCAATGATTGGCCGGCCAGTTCGTTGTGCGACAATGAGTGCGCCGGGTGCGAACACGTGTCGCGGCCCGCGGGGGCCATCGGGAGTGAAACCGATGGTCGCGCCCTCGTTGACGCGCTGCGCAGCTTCGAGGAGCGCGCGCACGCCACCGCGCGACGTTGATCCTCGGATCGTGCGATAGCCGAGTCCTTCCGCGATTCGAGCGATCACTTCACCGTCAGCGTGCCGGCTGATCAGCGTCGTAAGTCCACGGTTCCGATGTACCCAGGCGACGGGCGCAATCTCACCGTGCCAGTAAACGATGATGAAAGGCTCGTTCCGCCGCAGCATTTCATCGAAGTGTTCAGCGCCCTCACGTCGCAGCCGCCACGTGAACCCAAGAACCCGGAGGAGCAGGCCGCCGAGCAGCGTGATGGCGGCAATGCGGATCCGGCGTCCCGTTCCCTGCCGAGCTTCGTCAGGCGGTTGCGTCGTCATGCGACGAGTAACGTCACTATCTCGGCGACTCGTCCGGCTGCCCCCGGAGTGCCGAGCCGGTCGCGCACCTCAGCGAGGTCGCGCGCTATTCGCTCCCGCTCGGGGCTTCCGGGCAACAGCAGAGGCGACAACGCATCCGCCATCGCCGAGGGCACGAGCGCTGACTGCACGAACTCGCGCGCGACTTCGCGGCCGGCGACCACGTTCACCAACCCGATGTGAGGGATATGTACCAGGCGCCGTGCGATCGCATGCGTCCAGCGGCTCGTGCGGTACGCGACCACCAGGGGGCATCCCGCTACCGCCGCCTCGAGTGTGGTCGTGCCGCTCTTGCACACCGCGGCATCGGCCGCGCGCAGCACGGCCAGGGACGACTCCGTGACCTGACGATACGGACACCGCAATGCCGGGACGGTGACCCCAGGTGCTGTCGCAACCACCACCTGCAATCCGGGGTGCGCGGCCTGCAGCAACTGGGCTGTTCGCACAAAGTCGTCGAGGTGCCGGTCGATCTCCTGTTGCCGGCTTCCCGGAAAGAGTGCGAGCACGCGCGACTCGTCAGGCAGATTGAGTATGCGCCGCGCCGCGACGCGGTCCGGCATCGCAGCCACGCGGTCCAGCAGCGGATGCCCGACGAACGTGGCGTCGATGCCGTGGGCCCGCAGCAGTGCTTCCTCGAACGGCAGGATCACCGCCGCCTTCGTGATCAATTGCGCCATCTTCGGGAGGCGATCGGCACCCCAGGCCCAGACCTGCGGCGTGATGTAGTAGACCACTGGCACGCGCGCCGCCCGCGCTGCCGCGGCCAGTCGAAGGTTGAACCCGGGATAATCGATCGTCACCAGGCAGCTCACCTTCCCCGACTTCAGGCGGCGCCCAAACGCCTTCAGCAGCGAATAGTGCCTCGGCACGGTGCGCAGGACTTCAACGAATCCCATCACTGCCGTCGTGTCGGTGCGCTCGGCAATCTCCACACCCGATGCCACCATCCGCGCGCCTCCCATGCCGGTCAGGCGCCAATCGGGATGGCGTTCCCTGAGCGCCGCGGCCAGGCCGGCCGCGTGCAGGTCGCCGGAGGCCTCGCCGGCGACGATCATCACTTCACGCACCTGGCCCGCCACCGCTCTGCCTGACCGCCTGCAACGCCCGCTCGATCTCGGACTGGATGCGGAGCGCCACGTCGAGCGCGTCACGACCGGCGCGCCCGCTGACCGTGACGGCTCCGCGACCCTGCGCGGCTGCGAGAAAACTCTCGAACTCCAGTCGCAGGGGTTCACCTTCCGGCGCGCTGATCGCAATACGCTCCACGAATGCCTCCAGCGCCAGCGGTGACCGCGCCAACTCGGCGAAGTCGAGCTCCTTCCGAAGACGATAGAATTCTCCGTCACCAGTGGCGAGGTCGAGCGACAGGTATCCGCTCGGTTGGAAAATCCGCAACTTGCGCATGCGTTCGCGCGACACTCGGCTGGCTGTGATGTTTGCAACCGCGCCTGACGAGAAGACAAGGCGGGCATTGGCGATGTCGACGAAGGACGTCAGGATGGGAACCCCAACGGCCTGGACCTGATCGACGTGCTCGCCGACCAGCGTGAGGATCAGGTCGATGTCGTGGATCATCAGGTCCAGCACGACCGCGACGTCGGCGCCGCGCGGACTGAACGGCGCCAGCCGGTCGCTCTCGATGAAGCGCGGCCGGTCGACGTATGACGACGCGCCGCGAATCGCCCGGTTGAACCGTTCCACATGACCCGTCTGTATCAGCGCTCCCGTGCGGTCCGCGATCGACAGCAGCTCGTCCGCCTCCGCCAGCGTCGCCGTCAGCGGTTTCTCGATCAGCAGGTGGCGCCCACGTTCGAGCGCGATCCGCGCCACCTCGAAGTGCGCTGGCGTCGGCACGACAATCGTCAGCGCGTCGCACGCATCGACAAGTGATGGCACATCGCTGAAGGACCGCACCCCCAGTTCGGTGCTGACCTGGTCCGCGCGCTCCGGGCTCACATCATGGAATCCGATGAACTGCGCGCCCTCGATCTCGCGAAGAATGCGTACATGATGGTAACCAAGGGCCCCGGCGCCGATCACGCCGACCCGGGTCGCGGTCGCGCTCAGATGATGACCCCCCGCCCGCTGTCCTCCAGGAAATGCAGGAAGTGGTCGACTTCGGGCGAATGCGTCAGTTCCGTGGAAGCCCTCGCCATGGCTTGCGAGACATTCAGCTCGGAGCGGAAGAACAGGCGATAGGCGCGCTTCAATTCACGGATCACACCCTCGTCGAAGCCGGCGCGCTGTAGGCCCACGCTGTTGAGACCATAGAGCTTCACCGGGTTTCCCACCGCCTTCAGGAATGGCGGTACGTCCTTCGCGACGCGCGAGCAACCGCCGACGAACGAGTGCCTGCCGATCTTCACGAACTGATGCACTGCGACCAGGCCTGATAGGATAGCACGATCCTCGATCGTCACGTGCCCCGCCAACTGCGTCCCGTTGGAGATGATGACGCCATCGCCGAGGTGACAGTCATGGGCGAGATGCACGTACGACATGAGGAAGCACCCCTTGCCCACGGTCGTGCGGAACGATGCCGAGGTGCCGCGGTTGATCGTGGTGTATTCGCGAATGCGCGTTCCTTCGCCGATCTCGACCCAGGTCTCCTCGCCCTGGAACTTCAGGTCCTGCGGATCGCCGCCCAGCACCGACCCGATTCCGACACGAACGCCTGACGAGAGTCGGACATTGCGCTCGAGGATCGAACGGGCCTCGAGGATGCAATCATCGCCGACTTCACAGCCTTCCCCGACGATTGCGCCCGGCCCGACCTGGACGTTGCTGCCGAGGCGCGCCTGGTCCGAAACGATCGCGGTGGGATGGATCGTCGTCATCGATCGCGCAACATGGCCGACATGTCCGCCTCCGCGACCACGTTCCCGTCGACTTTTGCCACCCCGCGCATCTTGCACATCATGCCCCGGATTTGCACGACATCCAGCTCGAAGCGCAGCTGGTCGCCGGGCCGCACCGGCTTCCGCCATTTCACGTTATCGAGGGATGTGAAGTACACGACCTTGTCGCCCGGATGCGAGGTCGCCATCAACAGCATGCCTCCCACCTGCGCCATCGCCTCGATGATCAACACGCCCGGCATGATGGCGTGACCGGGGAAATGGCCCTGAAAGAACGGCTCGTTGATAGTGACGTTCTTCAGCCCCACGACACGCTTCCCCTCCTCGTACTCCAGGATCCGATCCACGAAGAGGAAGGGATAGCGATGCGGGAGCGTCCGCATGATCTCGTCAATTCCAAGCACGCGATAGACCTCCTCGGCCCGTCGTACCAGTTCACGTACCAGCGTCACCGTACCGCGGTGGCTTGGCTTCCGCGCGACGATGCGCGCGTTGATTCGCCGTCCAGCCAGCGCCAGATCCCCGACGCAATCCAGTGCCTTGTGTCGTACGAACTCGTCCGGCCACCGCAGCGAATTCTCAACTACTCCGCCATCATCGAGCAACAGCACATTCGAGGTGGACCCGCCCTGGATGAGACCCCGGGCTCGCAGCATATCGATCTCATGTCGGAAACCGAACGTGCGTGCCGGGGCCAACTCCGTTACAAACGTCTCGGGCGTCAGCGTCCAGCGCCCGCGCTGCCCACCGACGAGCGGATGCGGGAAGTCGATGCTGACATCCAGATCCAACCGGTCGCACGGTGAGACCTCGTATTCGGAATCGCCATCCCGATGCACGAAGGGAGCGCGAACCGTGAGATAGTCTGCTTTCCCGCCATTCGGCGCAACTCCGGCTGCGAGCAACGCCGAGAGGAACGGGAGCGCGCTGCCATCGACAATGGGTGGTTCCGGTCCGTCGAGCTCGATATCCAGGTCGTCGATGAACGCGCCTGAAACCGCCGCCAGCACATGCTCCACGGTATGCACCGCATCGTCACCTTCGCCGAGCTGCGTGCGGCGCTCGGCCAGCACGGCAATGTCGGCGGTGGCCGGCAAGCGGCGACCGCCACGGTCGGTGCGAATGAACGTGATCCCGGCGCCGCACGCCGCCGGGCGGAAAACAAGTTTACACGCCTTGCCGAGGTGAAGCCCGACGCCATCGATCCCCGCCTCGCGGGCGATGGTCTGTCTTCCTGCGATCACTCCCGCTCCGCCAGCAGGCGCTCCAGTCGCTTGATCATGCCGGCCAGCTTGAAGAGCGCCGCGGAGGCACGCAATGACTCCCGGTGCGGTCGCGCCGGATAACCGGACCATGTTTCGCCCGGCGGGACGTCGCCGAACACGCCCGACTGCCCTCCGATTCTCGCTTTGTCGCCAATGTCGAGATGACCGCCGACCCCGACCTGGCCGGCCAGGATCGCGCCGTCGCCGATTCGTGTCGATCCCGCCATGCCCACCTGCGCCATGATGAGGCAGAGCCTGCCGATCGAACAGTTGTGACCGATCTGCACCAGGTTGTCGATCTTGGTGCCTGCACCGATGACGGTGTCATCGATGCTTCCGCGATCGATGGTGGTGTTCGCGCCGATCTCCACGTCGTCGTGGATGATGCAACGTCCGACGTGAGGAATCTTCTGGTGCGCACCCTTCGCAAAAACGTATCCGTATCCGTCGCCGCCAATCCGGACGCCGGCGTGGGCAACGACGCGATCGCCGACCAACGACCCGGAATACACCGTCACGCCGGGATACAAGTGACAATCCGCGCCAATCACCACGCCGGCGCCCACCACCACGTGGGCGTCGACCATGGTGCCGTCCCCAATCGACGCGCCGTCGCCTAACACCGCGAAGGGACCGACCGCGACGTTGCGGCCCAGGCGCACGCCGCGACCCAGAATCGCGGTCGAGTGAATCCCGGTCGCGCGAGGCGGCTGTTGATAGAGCCGCGGGAGGATCCCCAGCAGCGCCTCCAACGGCTTGTCGACCACGACCATGGACCGCGGGCTGCCTGGAGTTGACGCGAGTCCTGGTGTGACCAGCAGGACGCCTGGACTCCGCTCGGCCAGCAGGGGCGCATAACGAGCCTTGGCGAGGAACGTCAGGTCGCCGACACCGGCCCGGTGGAGTGGCGCCACCGTGCCGACGCGCACCGTTGGATCGCCCCGCAATTCGCCGCCTGCCGCCGCCGCGATGTCGGCAGCGGTGAGAGTGCGAACACCCTCACCGCTGCTGTTCTTGCTGATGTCGCTGCCCGCCTTCCCTTCGTTCACCGCGTTGGCGGCTTTACCGGAGGCTTGGTAATGCCGGCTGGCACGGACTTGGTCGAGCTCGGCGCCTTAGTGGAGTCAGTGCGAGTCACGTTCACCGAAATCGGCTTCAGTCGCGAAATGACGCGCTCGGTGATGTCGAGATTTTTGTCCGCCGCAACGATCAGGCCCGGATCGTTGCCGACGTCGAAGATGAACGTGAAGGAATCCTCGTTGCGAATGGCGTCGAGCACCTCGCGAATCTGCACCATCATGGGCTGGATCAGATCGTACTGGCGCTTCTGCATCTCCTGGTCGATCTGGCTAACGCGCTGATCGAAGTCGGCATTCCGCTGCTGAAGCGTCTTTTCGCGCTGCTCCTTCACAACGGGGGTTAGCGTCGGCTGCTCCTTGATGTACGCGTCGTACATCTTGCGGAGGGAATCCTGCATCTTGGCAACGTTTGCCTGTGCGTCGGCTCGTTCCTTCGTGATCTGCGCCTGGATCGCCGCGGAGCCCGGCGCGCGCTGCAGGATTACGCGTGAGTCGACGTAGCCGAATTTTGGCGCTTGCGTCGCCGGCGCCTGCGCGAGTCCCGTCGCGGCCGGCAGAACCAGCGCGCTCAGGAGAGCAAACTTGATCGAATGTACCATTTCTGCTCCTTGTTGGATGACGGGTTTCCCACTGGTACACCCGCCCCCTATTGCGTCCCCGGGCCCGGCCCGGCGATACCCGATTTAGAAGATCTGACCAAACCTGAAATGTAATTGCCACTTGGGTGCCCGTCTGCCCGTCGGGTCGAGGCGATCCAAGCCGAAGGCGTAGTCGAGTCCCAGCGGGCCGAACGGGGTGATGACCGACGCCCCTACGCCCAGGCTCCTGAAGAGTCTCGTAGGGTCGATTTCCCGCGCCCGGCGCCAGACGTTACCGGCCTCGAAGAATGTGTTCAGGTAAAGGCTCTGGTTCATGCGCAGACCAACTTCCGCTGTGGTCGCGAAGAACGCCTTGCCGAAGGACGACCGCTGGGCGTTGTACGTGCTGGTCCCGAGCAAGTAGCCGTCAGGCGTAATCGAGAATTCCTCATACCCGCGCAGGCGCTCGCCGTACTGAACGCCGCCCAGCGCGAACTCCTGACTGAAGAAGAAGGGCCCGGTGCTCCCGAGTACCGCACCAGATCTCGTGGACAACCCGGCTACGGCCACCATTGGTTGTTGACCCGGCTTGGTACCTCCGATCTGGCCGATCGGGACGTACGCGCTGGTCTCGACGTTGTAGCGCTGGAACGACGACGTTCCGCCGAGCGGTCCACCGGTGAACGACATGCTCAGGGACTGGCTTCCGCCCCCCGTAGGGAATGGCATGCCACTGCGCGTGTCCCGCGTCAGGCTCAAGCCGAGTGAAGAGCGGAACGAGTTGTTTCCATACAGAGCCTGCGTTTCGCCGAGAAGTCCGGAGTTCCCGAACTTGACCCCCTCGCCCGCGTACGAGAGGAACAGTCGAGTCCAGAGGTCAAAGGGCACTGGGAATCCGAGCTGCACCTGGCCGCCCGTCCGCAGACTGCGGCCAAGGTCGGCGATGTAGTAACGGGCCATGGTCCGGTAGAGCGTGACCGACCCCGATACCATCGACTGCCGGACTCGGGGATCCGAATACGTCATGTTGAAGTCGTTGAAGTAGCGGCCGAACTGCCACTGCAGCGAGCCGCGCTTGCAGAGACCGAACAGGTTTGGCTGATCGAGTCCGATGAAGCCGCCAAAACCGGTGCCCTGCCCCATCGACGCGCCGAAATTGACGTTGCCCGTTCGCTTCTCCTTCACGCGAAAGATCAGGTCGATGTCGCCCTGCTCATTCACGCGCCGCTGGTCGGGGGGCGGGATCGGTGTTTCGAAGAATCCGAGATTGCCTATGCTCTGCCAGCTCTGGATCAGCCGCTGCTGGTTGTACACATCGCCCGGCAGGATGACCAGCTGGTCGCGAATGCACATCTCCGTCGTGTAATCATTGCCGATGATCTCGATCCGATTGATGACCGCCGGCGCGCCTTCTTCCACTTCCCAGCGCAAGTCCACGTAGTGGATGCTGTCCGGCGTGACTCGTCTCTCCACGACCGGCTGAACCTGCGAATAGATGTAGCCGTCGTTCGCGTACGCTTGCCGGACCTGGCTCGTGGCTTCTTCCCACGTCGCCTGGTCGAAGACGTCCTGCGGAATGGGAGTGCGCCGGAGGAGGAAGCCCGTCACGCGCGACGAAAGTGGACGCGACTGGTTGGCGAACGGATAGTAGTCCCTGATTTCCTCGTCAGAGTAATGGCGGCCGCCAATGACTTCGAAGTCTCCCACTTTGTACTGGGGCCCTTCGACCACCGTCAGCTCGAGCAGCGCTTTGCCGTGCTCGCGATCGATGTGCAGTGTGTCCTTCGCGATGCGGAAGTCGATGAACCCTCGGCTCGCGTAAAGCGCTGGAATGCGTGCGGACAAGTCCGCCGCATACTCATCATCGTTGATCTCGCCGTTCCGGAAGAACCAGAAACCTTCCGGTCGCGTCTTCATCGCGGCCGCAAGGGCAGCAGTGGGAACATTCGTGTTGCCGTTGACCTTGAGCCCGGACAGCGCGAGGCGGCGCCCCTCTTCGACCACGAAGGTCAGTCCCACGTTGTCCTCGGACACCACCGTGGATTCGGCGCGAACGCGTGCCAGGTAGTATCCGGCCTTCTCATACGTTGAGTCGATCTTGTAGACCGCCCGGGACACTGCGGCAGGATCGAGAGGTCGAGCGATGGGCAAGTCGGCCAGATCGCGAATCTGACGTTCCGAGATACGGCTTGCGCCGCGGATCTGAATGGCTTCGAGAACGGGACGCTCGACCACGTTGAACGTGAGCAGTGCGCGCTCAGGCGTTCCCGAGACGTCGCACGTCAGGTTGATCGTCTCGAAGTTTCCGGTCTCGTAGAGGTCCCGTATCGCTCGCTGAAGGATTCGATAGTTCAGCTGCGTTCCCGGGATGAGCGCAGAAGTCGAGACGATCGTTCCAACATCGACGCGACGATTACCTCGAACCGCAATCGAGTCCGGAGTGGAACACCGGCCCGTCGCCAGATCCTGGGCAGACAGGACGCCGGGGACCACGGCGAAGAGCAAGACTGAGAAGGCTTTGCGAAACATGGGGGCTAAATATACACAAAACGAAACCGGCCGGGTTCATACCCGGCCGGTTGTTCGACACAGACTACTCGCGAAAGGCTTACGCGTTGGGACTGGGCGACAGAACCCGGAACTCCAGCTTGGCGCCGTCCGGCGCCACGTCGATTTCGATCTCGTCGCCCTTTGCAAATTCCGCCGTGAGAATCTTCTCGCTGAGCGGATCTTCGACATAGCGCTGGATCGCCCGCTTCAGCGGCCGCGCCCCGTACTGCTCATCAAAGCCGTGCTTGACGAGGAAGTCGGTCGCCGCCTCGCTCAAGCGCACAGAGAGCTCCTCTTCGGCCAGCCGCTTCCGGACGTCCTGCAGGACGATGGCCACGATCTGGCGAATGTGGTCACGCTGGAGCGGGTGGAAAACGATGATGTCGTCGACGCGGTTGAGGAACTCGGG
>CAZSNV010000138.1:0-12654 GCA_964608035.1 uncultured Gemmatimonadaceae bacterium
CGCCCGCGGCGATCGCCGCGCCCGCGGTGGCGGCCACCAGCGCCAGGACGAGCGACTCGGTGACAATCTGGCGGGCGATCCGGAACCGCCCCGCGCCTAACGCCGTCCGGATCGCGAGTTCGCCGGTTCGATCAGTGGTGCGTGCCAGGATGAGTGCCGCGGCGTTGGCGCACGCGATGACCAGCAACAGCCCGACGGCGGCGAGCAGCAATAGAAGCGGTCCCTGGACGTTGCCGAGGAGGTACTCGCGAAGTGGCGTGACGCGCGCGTTTTTGGTTTTGTCCCAGGCGACCGGGTACGTAAATCGCTCGCCGAGCAGCCGCGTAATCCTCGACAACTCGGCGGTCACCTGCGCCGAGCCGGCATCGTTGCGGGTGCGCCCTAGTAGTGAAAGCCACCCGCTGCCGGCGTACACTGGGTCGGAAGGATCGAAAGTGATGGGACGCCAGGCCCTGAACTCCGGCGTCGGGAAGTAAAACCCGGGCGGCATGACGCCGACGATCGTCGTGGCGACGCCGCCAAGCTCGAGCCTTCGGCCAAGGACGTTCGGATCGCCGCCCAGGTCCAGCTGCCACAGTCCGTGGCTGATCACAATGACTGGTTCAGCTCCCGGCCGGTCCTCGCCCTCCTCGAACGCGCGGCCGAGGATCGGTTGCACGCCGATTACGTCGAAGAGATTTGCGCTGGCGGGAACGAAGTTCAGGATGTTCGAGCCGTCGCCGGCCCGGAGGGGTGCAGCGTTGGTGGAAAACGCCGCGATTGCATCGTACGCCAGCGATCCGTTCCGGACGTGATCGTACTCTGAGCCTCTCCAGCTGTAATCGAACCAGAAAATCTGCAATCGGTCTTCGTCCGGGAACGGCAGCGGCCGCAGGAGCATTCCGTTGACGACGGTGAAGAGTGCCGACGTCGCGCCGATGCCCAACCCCAGCGTGAGCACCGCCAGCACGCTGAAGCCTGGCCGGCGGCGGAGCTGGCGGAAGGCATGTCGGATGTCTCCCATGAGGTCATAGCCAAGGCGGACGCCCCAGGCATCGCGCGCCCGCTCGTGCTCCCGCGTCAGGTTCCCGAACCGTCGTCGCGCCTCGTGTTCGGCGTCCGTTCTGCTCATGCCCTGTGTGATGAGCTTCTCTGTCTCCATTTGCAGGTGGAAGGCAAATTCTTCGTGCACCTGCGACTCGAGGCCCTTCCTTGAGAAGAGTGCGCGCACGCGGAACGCCAGATCGGTGAGTCGCATCGGAGATCTCTGGTCAGGTGTTGGTGGCGAGTATGCGGGCGACGCCGGCGGCGAGTCGCGCCCACTCTTCGGCTTCGACCTGGAGTTGTCGCGTCCCCGCGCGCGTGATGGCGTAGTACCGCGCGCGGCGGTTGTTCTCCGTCACTTGCCAGTACGAGCGGACCCACCCCTCACGCGTCAGGCGGTGAAGCGACGCGTACAGGGATCCCTGCTGGACGCGCAGCGCGTCGCGGGAGCGCCATTGGATGCGTTCGCAAATCCCCCAGCCGTGCATCGGCTCGACAGCGAGGGTCTTGAGGATGAGCATGTCGAGCGTTCCGCGAATGACATCACTGGAGGTATTTCCCATGTCGCCTCCGGTCCCGGGTGGCCTTCCTCTCGTTTACCGGGAGGACGGCAGGTTCGACACCGGGATTCGACGGAGGGTTTAGTGCGGAGGCTCGAGGATTGAGGCTCGAGGCTCGAGGGTCGAGGGTCGAGGCTCGAGCCTCGACCCTCACCCCTGTTCTCGAGATCGCGCCAACTGCTTTATGAGTGTGCGGAGCCACCCATCGATCTCGTTGGCCAGCAGCCTGGCGCGAGACGTTGCGGCGCGTTCCATATACTCCACTCGGACCGCCACGCTGAGGAGCGATTGAAGACGCTTTACCTTGCCGCGCGCGACATCGAGATGGCGCAGGCGCTCTTTCCGACTCTCGACCTCGTGTGCACCGGCGATGTTTGCGGGAATGGCGACACTGGTCTTCAGAAAGTCGTCAACGAGGTTGAAGCGTTCTTCCTCGGGCAGTCTCTGGACGAGTTGAATGCACTCGGTTGCCAGCTCAAGTGCCTGCTGATACAGGAATGAGTTGCGGTGGTCCGGCGGCTCCGCGGAGAACGCGCGCGCAGTGGTGTCGTTGGGCATGCGGCAGATTGGGAAGGCGCCGTCACGAGGGCGTCACCTTCCCTCTTATGCTGAGAAGATGCTCGACAGAAGCGTTGTCTTGCACCTCCCCTCGACCCTCGACCCTCAATTTCTGAACGCACGCACGACACCCGACTGCTCCAAAAGGTTTGGATCGAAACGGGGCTCGCGCAATCGACACATACCTTGACGTTCTAGGTACGAGTTCCGTAGCGTACGGCAACGGTAAACAACCTCACCGATGCCTGACACGAATCGAACGGTCCTGCAGGGCACCGTCGACCTCCTCATCCTCAAGACCCTCTCCTGGGGTCCGCGCCACGGCTACGCCGTCGCGCGATGGATCGAGGAAACCACGAACGATGTCCTGCGGATCGAGGAGGGGTCGCTCTACCCCGCCCTCTACCGGATGCAGAAGCGCGGATGGATCAAGTCCGGCTGGGGCGAATCCGACATCGGCAAGCGGATCCGGATCTATTCGCTCACGCCGGCCGGTCGAGCTGAACTGCGTGCGCAATCCGCCCAGTGGGAATCGATGGTCAAGGCGATGGCGCGCGTTCTCAGGCCGGCTTGATCGTCCGATGCGACACCTGCTCCGCGCCGGCGCACGGCTCTTCTGGCGGCCCTCGGTTGACGACCAGGTCGACGATGAACTCGCCGAGCACATCGAGATGCTCGTCAGGCGGCTCGAGCGCGAAGGCCTTTCCCCTGACGAAGCGCGCCACGCGGCGCTCCGTCGTTTCGGTGACCTTGCCACGGTGCGCGATGAATGTCGCGTCCTGGCTCACGATGCAGAGGACCAGATGAATCGACAGGATTTCTGGCACGAACTCCGCCAGGACGCCGGCTACGGCGCCCGCACCCTCCGTCGGGCGCCGCTGTACACGACGATCGCCGTGCTCACCCTGGCCATTGGCATCGGCGCCAGCACCGCGATCTTCAGCGTGGTGCACGCGGTACTGCTCCGGAGTCTGCCCTACAGTCAATCAGACCGCGTCGTCACCATTTGGAATGGATACCGCGAGGGGGGCACGGTCACGCATACCGCGATCGCGCCACCGGAGTTCGCCGACGTGATGGAGCAGAATCGGTCCTTTGACCAGGTCGCGGCCGTCTCACGCTCCACGGCGAACCTCATCGGAGGCTGCGGATCGGCCGGCAGTTGCGAGCCTGAGCGCGTCACCGGCTACACGGTTTCGCCAAGCCTCTTCTCGTTGTTAGGCGCCAATCCAGCGTTGGGCCGGGGGTTCACCGGCAGCGACGGTGCGCAGGGCGCGGAGCCGGTCGTGCTCCTCAGCCATGCGCTGTGGGTGCGTCGATTTGGCGGCGACTCAGGTCTAGTGGGACGCGGGATCAACATCAATGGGCGACTGCGCACCGTCATCGGCGTGATGCCGGCAGACGTGCGCTTTCCCGACGCGCCCATCGGCTTCATGCGCGAACGCGGCGAGCTGTGGGCTCCGTACTCGTGGCAGAACAGCCGCGCCGAGGAACGCGGCAATCAATACCTCGGATTCGTGGCCAGGCGTCGCGAGTCGGTGTCCGTCGATCAGGCCCGGCTCGACCTCGCAACGATCTCGGCGCGCTTCCGGTCCGCGTTCCCGGACCGATATGCCCGGGCCACGCTGAACTGGGGACTCGATGCCAATCCGTTGCGTGACGAAATGGTCGGCGACGTCCGACGTCCGCTATTGGTCGTGTCAGGCGCGGTGCTGATGCTCATGCTCATCGCCTGCGCCAACGTCGCGAACCTCTCGCTTGCCCGGGGCGCCGCCCGACGACAGGAATTTGCCGTCCGGGCCGCCCTCGGCGCGGGTCGGATGCGACTCGTCAGGCAGCTCCTCACCGAAACACTCCTGCTCGGCGCCGGCGCGGGCCTGATCGGCATCGGGATCGCGATGGCCGCCACGCGCGCCCTCGTTCGACTCGATCCCGGCGTCATTCCACAGCTCGACGCGACGCGGGTGAACGGGTCGGTCCTGGCGTTCGCCATCGTCGCCACACTGTTCTGCGCGATCCTCGTCGGCATCGTCCCTGCGCTGCGTCAATCGTCTGCCCGGGTGCATGACGCCATTCGCGCCGGCCGCAGCGACAGCGCGCAACCACGCCGCCAACTGCGCAGCGTGCTCGTCGTCGCTGAAGTCGCCATGGCGCTGGTCATCCTGGTCGGAGCGGGACTGCTCACACGCAGCTTCATCGCCTTGCAGCGAGTCGACCAGGGATTCGCGCCGGGTCCCTCGCTGACCTTCGCGGTCACGCTGCCGCGCGCCCGTTACGAAACGTCGCAGAAGCTCATCGCCTTTCACGATCAGCTGCAGCCACGACTGGCGGCACTGCCCGGCGTGGTGGCCGTCTCAGGCATCGATCCCCTGCCCCTCGGAGGCACCAACTGGAGCGGCACCTTCCACATCGAAGGACAGGTGCTGCCGCCAGGCGGCCAGGATCCGCACGCCGAGTATGCCGTCGGTCTCCCCGGGTTCGCCAAGGCGTTAGGCATGACGCTGGTCCGCGGGCGGGAGTTTGAGGCGTCTGATGTGCAGGTCGCGCCGGCCGTGGCCATTGTCGATGACCGGCTGGCCGCGAAGTTCTGGCCGGGAGAGGACGCCTTGGGAAAACGGATCAGTCAGCAGGGTCCGGAAGGACCCTTCGCGACAATTGTTGGAATTGTTGGGCATGTCTACAGAGCAGGCCCAGCGAAGGAGGGTGAACCGCAGATCTACTTCCCGTTTGCGCAGCACGTGCAGACGCCGCTCAGCTACATCGTGCGAACGTCAGTCGAACCGTTGACTGTCCTGCGGGCGGTGCGACGTGAGGTCGCCGCGATCGATCCGGATCTGCCCATCGCGCGCGTGGCGTCGATGGAAACGCTGGAATCGGCCGCACTGGCCAGGGAGCGCTTCAATGCGCTCGTTCTGGGGCTCTTCGCGGCGACGGCGCTCCTGCTCTCGGCAATCGGGTTGTATGGCGTGATGGCGTACCTGGTCACGCAACGGCAGGCGGAGATCGGAATCCGCCTGGCACTCGGTGGCGGACCGCGTGATGTGGCGCGGCTGGTCATCGGAGACGGCATGCGAATGGCGCTCGCCGGAATTGCGCTGGGCACTGTCGTTTCGCTTGCCCTGGCACGCGTGCTCGAGGGCCTCCTGTACGGAATCGAACCGACCGATCCGATGACCTATGCCGTCATTGGTGCGACGCTGGCGATTGTCGCTCTCGCGGCTTCGGCGCTTCCAGCGCGGCGGGCGACGAAAGCGGATCCAGTTAGTGCGCTTCGTAGTTAGGCATCAGGCATCAGGCATCAGGCACCAGGCACCAGCATCAGGCACGTGGGGATCAGAGTAGCATCAAAATGCTGTTGATACGGCCCGAAGGGCCCGTCAATCCACCCCTGATGCCTGATGCCTGATGCCTGATGCCTTGAAGGAATCAGTGCTCGACAACACCAGGAGCACAAAGGCCAGCCCCGTGTATGCGACCGCCCAATGCCACGGCAGCCGTGACGGAATGGTCCACGGCAGGTAGATGCCGCCGCTCGGGAGGACCGAGTGAATGAAGCCGAACAGTGAAAGCACGCCGCAGATGAGCAGGGTGACGCTCGCCTGCACAATCTGACGATCAATGATGAACGCGACTGCCGCGCCCCAGAGCATGGCGGTCACGATGAAGCCCGACGCGAGCATGATCATGACGCCGACGGTCTGGACGAACGCGGGATTGGTGAGGCCGGTCGCCTGCATCGTGCCGGCCGGATCGATCGCGGCCGACATGAGCGCGCCGTTGTAGACCTGCGAGAGCAGGATCTGCACGACCACGGCAATGCTGGGCAGCACGGCGACGGTAACCGCCGCCATGTGTCGACGCGGCGATGCGCCGTACGCCTGGCTCGTAATCTCCAGACCGATGAACAGCAACACCGGCGCCAGGGCCGGGCGAGGCAGGAGCGCTGCCATGAGTCCGATGTAACCGAGAATGCCCCCGAGTCCGACGAAGAGTCCGGTGAGCAGCGTATATCCCGCGCGCCCACCCATCGCCTTGTACGCCGGGTGTCCGATGTACGGCGTGGTCTGGCTCACGCCGCCGCAGATTCCGGCCACGAGCGTGGAGAGCGCTTCGGTGAGCAGGATGTCGCGCGTGTTGTAATCGTCGCCGGCCACCCGCGCGCTTTCGGTGACGTTGATCCCGCCGACAATCGTGAGGATCGCGAACGGGAGCGCCAACGGCAGGTAGTCGCGCAACGCGATCGGCAGACCGGTGAGAAAGCCCAGCGTCGGTGTCGGCAGGGCAAACGTCAGGCTCGCGTCAGGCACGACGACCGGGTGCACCGTCAGTCCCCAGGCGCCGAGTCCATAGTAGAGGATCGAACCAACCGTGACGGCGACGAGGACGGCGGGGGCCTGGTACGGAAAGCGGATTCGCGCGACGAGCGCATAAATGATCAGGCCGAGCGCGATCATGCCGACGACCGGTTCGGCAAAGATCTCACCGAGCTGTAGTGCGCCAAGCAAGGCGACGCCGACGCCGCCGATCGACCCGAGCAGGCCGGCGGCCGGGATCCATTTACCGATCCGGCCGCCGACGAAGCTCATCCCGACCTTGAACACGCCCATCAGGACCATGGTCGCCATGCCGATCTGCCAGGCGAGGATGGCGGCCTCCCGCTCGGGCATGGTGGCCTTGGCGGCGATGAACGCCGGTCCGAGCACGGCCAGTGCGATACCGATCGTGGACGGCGTGTCCGTGCCCAGCGGCATCGCGGTAACGTCGTCCCTTCCCGTCCGCCGGGCGAGCCGGATCGCCATGACGGTGTAGACGATGTTGCCGAGGAGAACGCCTAACGCAGTGCCGGGGAACATCCGGGTGAACACAATGTCGGCGGGGAAGCCGAATCCGCCCACAAGAATCCCCGCCAGCACGGCCAGGTTCACGACGTTGTCGAGCATCAGCCCGAAGAAGGCGTTGATGTCGCCGATGGTGAACCAGCGGGGGGCGGGGCCGGCGTTGGTCATGTCGAGTGTGGCAGCGAGGTGGTGGCACCCAAGCTGCGCGGCCGGTCACGACGTCGCCAGATGAGCTCGCAGCAGCGCGACGGAAGGCTATTGCGAGTCCGGGGTTACATTGAGGAAACCAGGTGACTCAGCAGGCAACCCAACCGGAGGTCCTGATGGATACGAGACTTCGCAAGGTCGCGAAGAAGGCGACTCGACTGGCAACCACCGCGAGAAAGCAAGCGACGCGAATGGCTACTGATGCAGGCAAGAGCGCGTCCGACATCACGCAAAGCGCGACCAAGGCGGTCAGCTCGATGGTCAAGAAACAGCAGCGCAAGCGGAAAATGGCGAAGGTCGTGAAGGCCGCGAAGCGCGTCGGCGCCGTGGTGGTCGCCGCCGCTGCCGTGACCAGCGCCGCGCTGGCGGTGCAGAAGGCGCGGAAGCCCGCGAAGCGCTTCAGATAGTCAGCGGAGGCAGGCGGCGACAGGCTTGGTTCATGCCTCGCCGCCTCGCCTAACGCTTCGCATCCCGAAGTCGATGACCCGCGGAGTCAGCGCTATGCCGATCCGGTGATTCGCTTGAATTCCGGATCCGACCAGAGCGCTTCGAAGGTCCGATTCTTCGGAAGCTGACGTGTGTTAGCCGGATTGAGGTCGACGGCGCGTCGCAATGCCTCGAGCGCGCTCGACTTGCGGCCCGCACGCAGTTCGGTCGCGGCCCACACCACCCACGCTTCGTCGAATTCGGGTGACTTCTCACGCGCTGCCAACGCCGCAACCGAGGCAGCCTGCAGATTCCCTTCCCTCAGCCGCGCGTTCGCTTCGCCCACGAGTTGCCGGGAGCGAAACATGTTCAGGAGCCGGCGGAGTTCCGTCAGTGGAGCACGGGAATCGTCCACGCGGAGATCAATGATGCGATCCCCGAAACCGGCGGTTCCCGCCAGTGCCTTGGCGACGACCAGCGCAGCCGCCTGAGTACCGCGCGCGTCACCGCCCGCGCTCTGCCCAGCGTCGAGCGCGGCCAGCATGCGCTCCGCCAACAGGCCCGTTGCCGTTTCGAACGTGTTGGCGATCGCCTGAACCACTTCCGGACCAACCAGGATGTTGCCCTGCGCGCAGAAGTTCTCGCCGCAGCGATGTCCCTTCCAGTCCGAAGCTCCGGATCCGGTCCATGCCGCCGTTCTTCCATCGGCGTGGAGGATTGCGACTTGCCGGCTGTCGCGACCCTCATCGCTGCGCAGCATCATGTCGAGTGCCTGCTGGGGGGACATTCCCGCGGCAAGCAGTTCGAGGCCAAGCGTGCCGTACATCGGATTCGCCGAAGCCTGATGCGCGATGGCGGCGACCCCACCTTTGATCGTGATCGCCCGGCTGCCGGTGGCGAAGGCCTTCGACTGCACGGCCATGCCGAGCTCACCGGTGTTCGGATCGCGCGCGACGATCGAGAAGGTGCCCTCGGGTTCCGGTCCCTGGGCGAACGCAGTTACCGACGCCGACACGAGTGCGATCAACGCGGCCTGGATGCGTTTCATCGATCTGGTCTCCGAAGTGGATCAAGCGTCGCCATCGCCGTCCGACCCGCGAGACCGCGGTCATCGGACCCTTGTTGGAGCCTAACGGCTCGCACGCGCCCGAGCGACCAGGTCCCGCACCTCGCGGAGGAGCGTCGGGCCGTGATAGGGAATGCCGTCCTTTATCGTCCACTCGATGCCGCCTGAACGCACGGCCTTGCCATCACGAATGATCTCGGTGCCTGTCGCATACAGCACCTTCAGGTCCTCGAGCGGGTTCCCGTTCACCACGATAAGGTCCGCGAGGTGCCCGGCCCGGACACGACCAATCCGGTCCTCCATGCCGAGTATTCGCGCGTTGTTCTGCGTGACGTGCTGCAGGACCTTGATCGTGCTGAACCCGGCTTCCTGGTGCAGCTCCAGTTCGCGAATGAGCGCGAAGCCGTACATCTGGTAGATGTACCCGGCGTCCTCGCCGACGCCGATGATGCCGCCGCGTCGCTCGAAGTCACGCAGGGCCGCCATCCAGATCCGGTAATTCTCCTTCCAGTATGACTCGTCGGTTGAGCTCCAGCCGATGAAGTATGAGCCGTGGTTCGCCGGGTTCGGTCGAAAGAACTCCTCGAGTGTCGGGTGCAGATAGTCCCTGAACCACGGCTGGTTCTGCGCCCGTTGGAGGTCCCGGCTCGCCTCATAGACGACGAACGTCGGGTCCCACGCGACATTGGAGTCCACCATCGCCTGGAGCACCCTGCCTAACCGTTCGGGATCAGCCTCGCGCCAGAGCCGTCCCGCCCAGCGGAATCGATCGACTTCATTGTTGTAGTTATACGTCGACGGGAATCGCTGCGCGCCGTCGAGCAGGGCGGCATCGGGAATGCCGTACCAGTGCTCGATGCTGCGCGTGCCCAGCCGGATGTCGTCCCAGGCGTTCGTCTCTTCGACGCCGATATGGTGCGCGATCGGGAGTTTGACGGCGCGAGCTTCCTGCAGCGCCGCCGTCATGATATCACGGTCGATTCCCACCAGCTTGATGCCGTCCGCGCCCGCGGCCTTGAGGGCCTGGACCCGTGCCCTTGCCTGCGCGGCGGACCTGATGCCACGGCTGTCGACTCCATCACCGCCGTCGTTGAACGTCGCATAGACGACGATGCGTGGAGCTGCCACCGTGCCAGCGGCACTCCTGGTCCTCAGGTCGAGGGTGTTCTTCGTCGTGCTGCCGACGTCGCGCACCGTGGTGACGCCGGACGCCAGCCAGAGCTTGAGCTGATACTCGAGCGGCTGCGGCGTTCCGCCGCGCTCATCCTGCACGTGTCCGTGGAGGTTGATCAGTCCCGGGAGGACGTATTTCCCCGTGGCGTCGATCTCTGCATTGGCCGCCGGGCGGCGCGCGCGTCCATCGCGCACTGCGACGGGATCGAGAGACACGACGTCGGCGATCGTGTTGCCCTCGATCACGATGTCGTAGGGCCCCGACGCCGGCGTGCCATTGCCGGCGATGACCATGGCGTTGCGGATGACGAAACGCGCGGGTCGCGTTCCGGACTGGATACCGCGCGTCCCCTGGGCGGCGAGGTCGGACGCGGTGATGAGCAGGAGTGCGATTCGAATCAGAGCGAGTTGGCGCATCCCTCAATCAACGACGTGACCGTGCCATCGGCCACGGGCTCGCCCGGCATTCGGGTCTGTCCAGGATAACGTGCTACTCTGGCGGAATGCGCCTTGCCGCATTTCCGCGCGTCTGATGCGAATCGCGGACCCCGGGGCCAATACTGGCAACCTCATAGTCCGCGTGCGCGGCCGTCGATCCATCCAAGCGGACCCGGGGCCAATACTGGCAACCCACGGTGCGCGACGGACGTGGACCGAATCCCAGAATCCACTTGCCAGTACTGGCCCCTGCTTCGGCGCGAAGGAACAACTCCGGTCGCCGCTAACGGCGCAGTCGCGTGGTCGGCGGAAGCGTCGCCTAACGCTCACCACGGCACGGCCGGCACTCGCAGTCATTACGGCTCGTCCCACGCACCCCCCCGCCGGAACCCCGATCTTGTCGCCAAGCGGGAGGACGCATAGCGTCCCGTCATGCGTATTCTCCCCTTTCTCATCGTCGCGGCGGCCCTCGCACAAGCGCCACTCCTGCCCGCCACTGCCCAGAACACGCCTCGAACTGACTCGAGCTCGGCGCCGCGAGATCGCACCAACACACTCCCCCTCGTCACGAGCCGCACCGCGCGGTTCACGACCGACGAGGGAACCTGGGTTTCCGTCGATGTGTCGCCCGACGGCTCGACGATCGTCTTCGACCTGCTCGGCGACATCTACACCGTGCCCGCCACCGGGGGGAAGGCCACACGCATCATCGGCGGCACGTCCGTCGACATGCATCCCCGATACTCGCCCGACGGGAAGTCGCTGGTCTTCGTATCCGACCGCAACGGCTCCGACGCCACCTGGCTCGCCGATGCGGACGGACAGCGCCCCCGTTTGCTCACGAACGGCGGCGTGTATCCGGCGTGGACCCCGGACGGCCGGGAGATTATCGTCGGCAATCGACTCGTTGACGTCCGCGGCGGGGCAGGTCTTCCGCTCACGGGCGTAGGGACCGGGGCGAGCCTGACCGGAGACGGCCGCTACATCTGGTTTCAGACCGGGACGCAGGCGGCACGGTACGATCGGACCACGGGAGAGACCACGAATCGAACCAACCTCCCCGGCGGCGCCTTGCGTCCGATGGTCAGCAAGGACGGGAAGCGTCTGGCGTACTTCACGCGCTTCGAGGCGAAGTCGGCGCTCGTCGTTCGCGACCTCGCGACCGGTCGCGAACAATGGGTCGCGATGGGGACGCAGCCGGAAGCGTTCATCCCGCCACCTCCGTTTATCCCGACAGGCCCGCTGCCGCCGGGCGTGACGCCGCCGCCACCACCGCCACCGCCGGGACTCGGTCCCCTGCCGTCATCGGCGTGGCTTCCCGACGAAAGCGCGATCGTCACCTCCTTCGGTGGGAAACTGTGGCGCGTCGAGATCCCGTCAGGCAGAACCACGCCGATCCCGTTCACGGCCGACGTCGATCAGTCGTTAGGCGCTTTGGTGCGCGGCGCCTCAGCGATCGGCGATTCCGTTACCGCTCGCGAGATCCGCGAACCGGCGCTTTCACCCGACGGCCGCCGCGTCGCCTTCACGGCGCTCGGCAAGGTCTGGGCGATGGATCTTCCGGGTGGGAAACCGCGACGGCTCACCACCGCGACCACCGTGGTCGAGATGTCGCCGACATGGACCCCCGACGGGCAGTCTGTCACGTTCTCCACCTGGGTCGACGCGGCCGGCGGCGACATTCTGCAGGTGAGCGCGGAGGGGGGAACGCCGCGCAACCTGACGCGGGCCCCCGCGATGTATTCGCGACTGAACTACACACCCGATGGTTCCCGCCTCGTCTTCGCTCGCGCCCCACGCCAGGCCTGGACAGCGATCGTCAACGAGTCCGGAGTGCAGCCGCGCAACGCGGCCGGCGCCGGGACGGAGCTCAATTTCGAGCTGCGATGGATGGCGCCGACGGGCGGAACGCAGCATTCCATAGCGATGGTGGCCGATGTGGGTGCGTTCCCGTTAGGCGGCTTCCCGCACTTTACGTCGGACACGAGCCGGGTGTTCTTCCACGACGGAACCGCGCTCGTCTCGGTGTCATGGGATGGCTCGGACCGGAAAACCGTGCTCGCGCGAGCGACGCCGCAGACCATCCTGGCGCCCGACGGCGTTCACGTGCTGAGCAAGGCCGGGCCGCGGCGCCACATCTATATGTTCGAGCTTCCTCGCGTGGCGGACTCGATAGCCATCGATCCGGTGGCGCCCATGCCCGTGGTACCCGTGCGCCGGCTGAGCCGGGCGGGCGGCGACTTCCCTGCCTTCTCGCGCGACGGCAGCAAGGCCGTCTGGACTCACGGGACCACGCTGCACGTGTACGACGTAGCGCTGGGCGACAAGGCGACGGGCGATTCACTCGCTGCGGCGCTCAGCCGCG
>CAZSNV010000139.1:0-12588 GCA_964608035.1 uncultured Gemmatimonadaceae bacterium
CTCACGACCGAAGCGCTGGTCGTCGAGAAGAAGGAAGAGAAGTCGGCTTCGTCTGGTCCGCCGGGTGGTGGAATGGGCGGGATGTACTAAAAAGCAAGGAAACAGGAAACAGGAAACAGGAAGTAGGAAACAGAGCGGGGGCCGCGAACAGCGGCCCCCGCTTTCATTCCCTGCTTCCTGTCTCCTGTTTCCTGTTTCCTCTCAATCCATTATCACTTTCATCTTCGTTCCCATCAGTTCATTGAACGCTTTGACGTCTGTCTCGAGCAGCTTCTGGTAGGCTGAGCGCGCCGCCGCCAGATCCCGCTCCAGGTCAACGAGCGTAGCCATCGACGCGTCGGTCGGACGGAACTCGGCGCCACCGGCCACGTCGCCTGCGCCCGTTCCCACTTCGCCTGACAGCCAGATCAGGTTCATGTAGACCTTGTACTTCTCCACGTACCACTTGTCGTCGCTGTGCAGGTCGGTCTTCGACAGCAACATCAGTTCGACGTCCAGCATCTTCTGGTCGAGTGCCTTGAGCTGTTCGGCGAGCGCCACGTCGCCGCTTTTGACTTTGAGCGTGTCCTCGATCTGGCGGCGCATGACTTCGAGCCGGTTGATGATTTCCACCGACTCGTTCATCGCGTCGCGTATTCGTGCCTGGGCGCGGGTCGATGCGGCGAGGTCGGCGTCGGACGACGTCAGTGCGGGATCCTTCATCACGACGAACACCTGCGCACGCGGAGGCGCGGAGTCGATCGTCAGGCGGTAGCTGTAACGGCCCGGAACCGCGAGCGGACCGAGCCGCTGTGGATTCCCGATTCCCCAGTGGATGATCGGGCGCGTCTGTCGTCCCTTGAATCGGGCCTCTTCCCAGATCCGTGGATTGTCGGGTGGTGTCGAGCGCAATTCGACTTGCCGCGGACCATCGTGGCGAAGGTCCCACGTCAGGCGATTGAGTCCCATTCTGGCGACCGACCGCATCGTCCGCACAACCGTGCCTGACGAGTCAATGATCTCGAGCTTGACGCTGTCTTTCGGTGCGGCCTTGAGCCTGACGTTGAACTCCGCGCTTCCAGTGCGGGCCATGCGGAACGCTGGGCGCGGCTCAAAGGTCGCCACGTCGGCGTCGGCCGCCACCTTGTCGGACTGCTCCAGCGTCGTGATGTCGCGCAACACGAACAACCCGCGACCATACGTCGACACCACGACGTCGTGCGCCAGCTTCGGGATCGCGATCCAGGTGACCGGCGCCGTCGGCAATCCTTCCGAGAACCGCGTCCACGTCTTGCCGTCATCGATCGAATGGAAAAAGCCGTGTCCCGTTCCCGCGAACAGCATCCCTTTTCGATTCGGGTTCTCAGCGACGGTCATCACGTAGTCGAGTGGGTGTCCTGTCGGCAGCCCCTCGCTGATCCGCGTCCACGTGCGTCCGAAGTCGGCCGTCTTGTACAGGTACGGCTTGCGGTCGTCCATCAGGTGCACGTCCAGCGCCAGGTACGCGGTGCCCGGATCGAAGCGCGACGGCTCGATGCGCCTGACCGTGCCCCACGCCGGCATGCCGGTAATGTCTTTCGTGAGGTCGTTCCAGGTTGCGCCGCCATCGCGCGTGTTCCAGACCTTGCCGTCGTTCGTGCCGGCCCAGATCAAGCCGCGCTGGATGTTCGATGGCGCAATTGCGAAGACGACCTCTCCATAGAACTGGCCCAGGTTGTCGCCGACAACGCCACCCGAGAACGCGATGCGCGATGGGTCCTTGGTGGAGAGATCGGGACTGATCACCGTCCACGTCTGCCCGTCGTTCGAGGTCTTGAAGATGACCTGACAGCCGTAATAGACGGTCTTCGCGTCGAACGGGTCAATGGCGAG
Source organism: uncultured Gemmatimonadaceae bacterium (assembly GCA_964608035.1). Lineage (GTDB taxonomy): Bacteria > Gemmatimonadota > Gemmatimonadetes > Gemmatimonadales > Gemmatimonadaceae > JABWBJ01. The sequence continues at coordinate 1,852 of CAZSNV010000139.1, forward strand.
CGGTGGCGTCCAGTGACAACGATACTTGAGGTCGACCGGGTCGGAGTCGAGCGTGTGCCGCCACGGGCTGACCGAGCGCGCGCGACGAGTCTTGGCATCATAACGAGTCACCGTGTTGCCGTAGCAGGTGGCCCAGATGACGTCGGGATTCCCGGGCGTTGGGAGCGTGAATCCGGATTCGCAGCCGCCGATGCTCGTGTCCCATCCCGGACCGGCTCCGCCACCGCCGCCCCGTCCACCACCGCCGCCACGACCTAACGACGGGACGTTGGCCGGCACGTACGGTGCGTTGTTCGGGCCGCGCATCGTACCGTCGTCCTGCCGGTTGCTGTACACCCAATACGGCACCTGGTCGTCGACCGCCACGTGGTACATCTGTCCGATGGGCAGGGCGACCGAAGCATAGGTCTGGCCGTGATTCCGGGTGTAGCCGGCGCTGTTGTCTCCTGTCACGACCCAGTGCGCGGGATTGTTGCGATCCATCCAGATGTCGTGACAGTCTCCGCACCCACCGCCCGTGATCGGGAACGTTTCACCGCCGTCGAGGGAGCGGTGCAGGCTGCTGTTGGCCACGATCACTTCGAGATCGTTCTGCGGGTTCACCTCGACGCGGATGTAGTAGCCGGCGCGTCCGATCAGCCGCCGGTCCCAGCTTACCACCTTCCACTTTTCGCCACCGTCATCCGAGCGCCACAGCGATCCCTGGTTCGCCGTCTGGATCAGCGCGTACACGCGCTTGGAGTTGGAGGGCGCAACGGCCACGTCGATCTTTCCGACCGGGGAATTCGGCAGTCCGTTGGACAACCGGCTCCAGGTGGAACCGGTATCGCGCGTAACATAGACGCCGCTCCCGGCTCCGCCGCTGAACATCGCCCATGTGTGCATAACGACTTCCCACGTGCCGGCGAACAGCACCATCGGATTCGTCGCGTCGATGCTCAAGCCGGAGCATCCCGTTTTCTGGTCGACGAAGAGGACACGAGTCCACGTCTCGCCGCCGTCGGTGGTACGGAAAACGCCGCGCTCGTCCTGAGGCCCGGTCGCTCGGCCGAGTGCACAGGCGAAGACGATGTCGGGATTGGTTGGGTGCACGATGATCCGCCCGATCCGTCCGGTTTCCGCCAAGCCCATATTGCGCCACGTTGCACCCGCGTCTACGGATTTGTAGATGCCGTCCCCCATGACGTCGCTGTCGCGGATGGCCCAGGCCTCGCCGGTGCCTGCCCACACGATCCGGGGGTTGGACGGCGCAACGGCCAGCGCGCCGATGGCCTGCACGGGTTGACTGTCGAAGATGGGCGCGAAGGTTCGCGCCGCGTCGGTGGTCTTCCAGATGCCTCCGGACGCCGCCCCCATGTAGTAGGTCGTGGTGTCGCCAGGCACGCCGGCGACGGCGGAGATGCGACCGGCAGGCTCCGGCCCCAGCCATTGGAAGCGCAGGGGCGGAGCCGCTGCGCCTGGTCCGTCGCCCGCACCACGTCCGCGCTGTGCCATCAGTGGCGACGACAGCGTAGTAGCGATGACCGCCGTTAGGGTGGCAGCGCGATGCATCGTCCCGTGAAATGCAAACTTGCGCAACGACATGGCTGGATCCGGTTCGAATGACGCCCCGCTGGCTGTATGCCTGCGGCAGCGATGTAGAATCCGGCGGCTGCCAACCGGACGCAAGTGACCGCTGGGTAGTGCGGGAGTCTTTTGACACTGGTTTCACGGGCACGCAGTACGACGCCGCCTACCCCTTAAGGGGAATGGGAACGACAGGATGAGACTGTCATCATTGGCAACTGACAGGACAGGAGAAAAACCGTCAGCGGGATGCCGACGGTGGTCCCGTATGCGACTGGCTCAAACGATGGCTTCTCCCGGACGACAACTGCTCCGGAATACAAAGGATGCCACGGCGCGGATTCTGAGGACGACTGGTCAATGATCGACCGGTTTTCCCTGAGGTGGAGAGTCCCCGCGATCATCGCCCTGATTCTGGTCGGCGCGGTGGTAACGCTCAGCGTTCTCGCCTACGGAGCCGCGAAGCGATCCGCGATTGAAGCTGCCGACGAGCGTCTCAACAACGCCACCCTTCGCGTCTCCGAAATCGCGGGCGCCGGGATGGCCAATCTTCTGCGACAAGCAACGCTCGTCGCGGAGGACTCGGCAATCGTCGAGGCACTACGGAATCCTGGGAAGCCGCTCACCCACGAAGCTCGCGAGGCTATGCGCCGCGCCCGCCCGGATACGGCTCTCCGGGTGAAGATGGCGTTGCTCGATCAGCAGGGTCGCTCAGTTGAAGGCGTGATTCCCGAACTGGTGCGTGAAGGGCCCGTCGAACGGTTCTCCCCGAGCGACGGGCCAACGGTGCATCCGTTCCGCGCGGTCAACGGAACTCTCGAGTACGTCCTCTCGGTGCCGGTGAAAGACAGCGGACGCGTCGTCGGTCAATTTGTGCAGTGGCGTCGCGTAACACGGGTGACGACGTCCCTGCGACTGATTTCCGACTTGATTGGCAGCCGCGCGGTCCTGCTCATCGGGAACGCTGACGGGACTGTGCGGACGGAGCTCAATGACACGCTGCGCCCGCCGGTGATTCGCGACTCGACCCGTGCTCGTCAGGCACGACTGCTGAACACCAGCGCCTCGGCGGCGATTCCCGGAACGCCGTGGGCGTTCTCCGTCGAGTACCCGTACGCGGTTATCTTACGGCCGCTCGGCGTGCTCTCGTGGCAATCGGTCCTGGTCGCCCTCGGCGTCCTCTTGCTCGCCATCGTGGCGGGGACGCTGCTCAGCCGCGGCATGACGAAGTCGCTCTCCGACCTGACCACCACCGCCGAATACATCGCCGGCGACGACCTGACCAGGCGGCCGATGTCGATTCGTCGGCAGGATGAGATCGGGCGGCTGGCCCGGTCGTTCGGCACCATGGCTGACCGCGTTCGCGAATCGCGCGACCAGCTCGAGCGCCGCATCGAAGCCCGCACCGCCGACCTGCAGAGCGCGATGACGAGGTTGCAGGACACGCAGGACGAGCTGGTGCGCAAGGAGAAGCTCGCCACGATCGGTCAGCTGGCGAGCAGTGTCGGTCACGAATTGCGGAATCCACTCGGCGTCATGTCCAACTCGGTCTACATCCTCGAGCGAACGATCGAGTCACCAACGCCGCAGGTGAAGGAATACCTTCGCCTCCTGAATGCGCAGATCAGGCTCTCGGAGCGTATCGTCGGCGACCTGCTCGATTCGGCGCGCAATCAGACGCCGCAGCGCCGAACGGTGGATGTTCGTTCGCTGGTGACCGAGCAACTCGATCGGGTCAGCGTTCCATCGAACGTGAAAGTGGAGGTGGTCGTCGATGAGGGACTTCCCCGCGTCCACGTCGACCCGGACCAGGTTGGACAGATTCTCGTCAACCTTCTCACGAACGCCGCGCAAGCCATGGACAATCAGCCCGGCCTGCTGCGCGTGCACGCGCGCAACGGGGACGGGCGCGTTCACATCGACGTCCGCGATACGGGACCGGGCGTTCCTCAGGAGCTGGCCGAGAAGATTTTCGAGCCGCTCTACACCACCAAGGCGCGGGGCATCGGACTGGGGCTGTCGGTTTCCAGATCACTGGCCGTCGTAAACAACGGATCGTTGTCGGTCATGAATCATCCCGACGGGGGCGCCGTATTCACGCTGGACCTTCCGATCGGGGATTCTCATTGAACGGCAGGAAGCGCGTGGCAGTAGTCGACGACGATCGCGACATGGTGCGCACCCTGTGCGACATCCTCGCCCTGCACGGCTGGGAAACGCTCACCAGCCACGATGGTGAGGCGGCAGTGGAACTCAGTGCGACGCAGGACGTGAGCTTGTTTCTGATGGATATCCGGATGCCCCGCTTGAGCGGCGTCGACGCGTGGAATGCCATCTTCGAGCAGCATCCTGGCTCGCGCTCTGTCCTGATGACCGCCTATGCCCCGCCTGAGGCGCTGGCGCTGACGCCCGGCCACGGAGTTGTTCGCATTCTGCGAAAGCCGGTGGCTATCGCAGAGTTGATGGAAGCGCTCGAAACGGCTCGCCTGGAGATCGCTTAGGCGTTCTGACAGGGGATTAGCCGCAGTGCACAACGCTATGCGGCATCACAACGTAAGTCCCCGCAGCCGGGTACCGAGCCACTGTGCCGGTCCCGTCCCGCGAGGCATATTCCCCAGTCTTTTTCAACGCACTCAATGGCCACCGTTTCCAATCAGACTGCTGCATCTCCGACCACGCCAACTGCGCCATACCTGCCAGCGCTGATCCTGCTGTTCATTGGCAGTGGTTGCGCGGCACTCATCTACGAGATCGTCTGGTTCCAGATGCTCTCGCTGAGCCTTGGCTCGAGCGCGATTTCGTTAGGGGTTCTGCTGGGCACGTTCATGGGTGGAATGTGTCTCGGCTCACTCCTGCTGCCCCGGTTCGTTTCCGCGTCGCGCAATCCTGTACGGGTGTACGCGCAGCTCGAGGGCGGGATCGGCATCATGGGGCTCATCATCCTGTTCGTGCTGCCCTACGCCGGTGGCCTGTACACGACGATTGGCGGCCCCGGGTTCGGCGGCCTTCTGGTCCGCGGCCTCATCGCGGCGTTGTGTCTGCTGCCGCCGACGCTGCTGATGGGTGCAACCCTCCCCGCGATCGCGCGCTACGTCACGGCGACGCCCAGTGGCGTGTCGTGGCTTGGCTTCTTCTACGGCGGGAATATCGTCGGGGCGGTGTTCGGCACGCTGCTCGCGGGGTTCTACCTGCTGCGTCATCATGACGTCATGTTCGCCACCTTCGTCGCCGCCGCCATCAACTTCGGCGTCGCCGGCATCGCGTGGCTCTACGCCAGGCGCGCGCCGTATGCGCCACCCATCGCCGATGCGCGCCAATCGGGGCTGGCGATTCCGAAGGGATCGTGGCCGGTCTATGCGACGATCGCGCTGTCCGGCATGACCGCGTTAGGCGCGGAAGTCATCTGGACCCGTCTCCTGACGCTCCTGCTTGGCGGGACGGTCTATACGTTCTCTTTGATCCTGGCTGCATTCCTGTCGGGTCTCGGGGCAGGGAGCAGCGCCGGCGCCGCGTTGGCAAAGAACGTGAAGAATCCGCGGAATGCGCTGGGCTGGTGCCAGTTGCTGCTGGTGGTCGCGTTGGCCTGGGCGGCGTACTCGCAGACGACGGCATTGCCCAACTGGCCCGTGAACCCGGCGCTGGCGCCCGATCCGATGGCCACGTTCCAGATCGACCTGATCCGCGCGCTCTGGGTCGTGCTACCCGGGGCGGTGCTCTGGGGCATGAGCTTCCCGCTGGCACTGGCCGCGATCGCGCAGAAGGACCAGGACCCGGCCCGACTGGTGGGTTCGGTGTACGCCGCCAACACCGTTGGCGCGATCTTCGGCGCGATGCTCGCCAGCCTGGTTGCCCTGGCGACGCTGGGAACGCAGGGAAGCCAGCGTGCCCTGATGATCATTGCCGCGGTCAGCGCGCTGCTCATGTTCACGATCGAGTTGTCGCGCGAGTCGGGCAAGCTGCAGGTATCGCCGCGGGGCGGCGTGTTCGGGATGCTCACCATCGCCCTGACCGCACTGCTGGTGTCGTGGGTGCCGCCGGTGCCTCCGCTGCTGGTGGCGTACGGTCGTTATGCAGTCACGTGGCGCGGCAGCCATGGGGAGTTCATCTACGTCGGCGAAGGCATGAATTCGTCGATGGCGGTGTCGCGCGAGGCCAGCGGCGCGCTCAACTATCACAACGCCGGGAAAGTGCAGGCGTCGAGCCTGCCGCAGGACATGCGTCTCCAGCGCATGCTGGGTCACCTGACGACGCTCGTTCCCGAGAATCCGCGCCGCGTCCTCGTGATCGGCTGTGGCGCCGGCGTGACGGCGGGCGCGGTGAGCATCAGCCCCAGTGTGGAAAGCGTGGTCATCGCCGAGATCGAGCCGCTCGTGCCCGAGGTGGTCTCCACGTACTTCTCGGAGTACAACTACGACGTGGTGCGGAATCCCAAGGTGCGCGTGCAGATCGACGACGCACGCCACTACCTGCTCACGAGCGACGAGAAGTTCGACGCGATCACCTCCGATCCATTCGATCCGTGGGTGAAGGGCGCCGCGACGCTGTACACCAAGGAGTTCTTCCAGGTGATCAAGGATCACCTCAATCCCGGCGGCGTGATCACGGTGTTCGTGCAGTTGTATGAAAGCGGCACGCAGGCGGTGAAGAGCGAGATCGCCACGTTCCTCGAGGTGTTCCCGAACGGGATGATCTTCGGCAACACGCACCAGGGCGGCGGCTACGATGTCGTGCTGCTGGGGCAGGTCGGCGACGCGAAGATCGACATCGACCGCATCGAGGCGCGCCTGGCGAGTCCGCAGTTCGCAACGGTCGCGCAGTCGCTGGCCGAGATCGGCTTCTACAATGGCGTGGACCTGCTGTCTACCTTCGCCGCTCAGGGCCCGCAGTTGCAGCCCTGGCTGGTCGACGCGCAGGTGAACCGCGATCGTAACCTGCGGCTGCAGTATCTGGCCGGGTTGGGCGTCAACAAATACGAGCAGGCGCAGATCTATTCAGAGATCCTGCAGTATCGCGCGGTGCCGCAGAACCTGTTTGTCGGATCACCCGAGCGGCTGCAGGCATTGTCGACGGCCATCATGAATCGGTACTAAGGGCAGGGTCGAGGCTTGAGGCTCGAGGCTCGAGGGAAGGTCCCAGGTCTGAGGACGAAAGCGGGCAGAAACCGCGGGCCCCGACATCCCGTAACTCTGTAGCTGAAGCCTCAATCCCATTCTTGATGCGTCTATTGTCCCGAGTCCTGGCGGCGCTTTCATTGCTGGCCGTTCAGTCGCTGCTGCGACCGCATGCTGCCCGCGCGCAGGATACGACGACGGCAGTGCAGGCGGTGGGGACGCTCTCTGTTTTCCTCGATTGCGAGGACGGGTGCGACTCACAGTTCATCCGTACCGAAATCGCGTTCGTGAACTGGGTTCGGGATCGCACGGTCGCCGACGTGCACGTACTGGTCACGTCGCAGGACGCCGGGGGCGGCGGTGACGCGTTCACACTCGCGTTCGTTGGCCAGCGTGCGTATGCCGGGCGCGGTGACACGTTGACGTACACGACCAACGCGACAACGACCAGCGACGAGGAGCGGCGTGGCATCACACGGGTGATCGCGATGGGCCTCGTTCCGTTCGTGGCCCGGACGCCCGGTGGGCAGTCGTTGCGCATCACGAGTCCGCGGCTCGAGGAGAACGCTCCCGGCATGCAGACCATGCCCGCGGCCGATCCATGGAAAGCGTGGGTCTTCGAGATCGACGTGAGTGGGGATATCAGCGGTGAGCAGAACTACCGCAACCGCGAGCTGGACGCCGAGATCAACGCCAACCGCACGACGGCTCAGTGGAAGACCGTGTTTGAATCGTCGTACAGTTTCTCCAGCGAGCGAGCCGTTGACGAAGAGTTCGACAGCCTGGGCAACCTGATCGACAGGGAGGTCTTCACCAACGTTCAGCGGAACTGGGGTGGGGAACTGGTCGTCGTGAAGAGCCTGACCGGTCACCTGTCAGCCGGCTTCCGCTCGGCGCTGGCGTCCAACACGTTCCGAAACCAGAAGCGGCGATTCGAGTTCATGCCGGCCCTGGAGTACAACGTCTTTCACTATGACGAAGCAACCCGGCGCCGACTGGCGTTTCAGATCGCGACCGGCGTTGACGCGTTCATCTACGAGGATACGACGATTTTCGACAAGCTCCGCGAGACATTCCCCATGTACTTCGCGGCCGTGATCTACGCCACGCGGCAGCCCTGGGGAAGCAGCGGCGTCCGCCTCGAGCATCGCGGCTACCTCAATGCCACGGAGAAGCGGAGCACGCAGCTCGAGGGCGACATCAATGTGCGGATCTTCCGCGGGCTCGAGGTACGCTTCGGCGGCGGGTACAGCTGGATCCACGACCAGGTCTACCTTCCGAAAGGCGAGCGGGACCAGGCTGACGTGCTGCTGCGCCGCCGCGCATTGCTCACTGGTTTTGAGTACAACGCGTTCGTGGGGCTGACTTATACTTTTGGATCGATATTCAATAACGTCGTGAATCCGAGGTTCTTCTAGGGTGCTGAGGGTGCGGGAGGGCGCCGAGGGTGCTGGTGTCGACTGCGCACCCTGCGCACCCTGCGCACCCTGTGCACCCTGTGCACCCTGTGCACCCTGTGCACCCTGTGCACCCTGTGCACCCTGTGCACCCTATTTGCGGATCGCCCCTTGAGGTATCGCCGCTCCGTCATGTCGTGGCTCAGAGGCCCCAAAGTGCACTCCGTTAGGCATGCTCATTACCGCCTGACCCCGACCGAACGTACCTGACCGCGGCGCCACGACGCGGACCTCGTGGCCCAGTGCCTTGAGCGCGTTTCGGGTGGACTCGGGAACCAGCGCTTCGACGTTCACGTCGCAACCGCGGAACGAATTCTTCACGAAGCGGCCGGCTTCCAGCGCCTGCTGGATCGTCATCCCGTAGTCGGCGATGTTGGAGACGAACTGCGCATGCGCCTGGGACTGCGTCCAGCCGCCCATGATCCCGAATCCGATCCGCACGCCGTCCTTCTCCATGAACGCCGGGATGATCGTATGCAGGGGGCGCTTCCGCGGCGCGAGCGTATTCGGCTGGCCCGGCTCGATCGTGAAGAGCGCGCCGCGATTGTGGAGCGCGAATCCCGCCTTCGGCGGCACGAGACCGGTGCCGAAGGTGGAGTAGATGCTCTGGATCAGCGAAACGATGTTGCCGTCAGCATCGACGACGGTGAGGTAGATCGTATCGCCTCCATGAGCGCCTTCGAGACCAGCAATCTGCGCCGGCATGACATCGCACGCGGCCTTGAGCGGGTCGAGCCTGGACGCCCGGGCGGCGGCGTGCTCGCGTGACAGCATCTGCGATACTGGCACGGTGCTGAACTTCGGATCGCCGACGTACCGCATCATGTCGGCGTATGCCAGCTTCTTTGCCTCGATCATGGCGTGCATCGCGCGCGGGTCATGAAACCCCCACTCGCCGAGTGGATAGCGCTCCATGATGTTGAGCATCATCAGCGCCGCGATGCCCTGGCCCTGCGGCGGCAGCTCATAGACAGTCCAGCCGCGATAGGTCGTGCTGATGGGCTCCTGCCATTCGACCTCGAACTCGGCGAGGTCGGCGAGAGTCATCGTCCCACCGGCGGTCTTCGAGAGCGCGACAATCGCGTCCGCGGTTGCGCCGCGGTAAAAGCCATCGCGGCCTCGCTCAGCGATCCGCCGCAGCGTCGCCGCCAGGTTCGGGTTCCTGAACACTTCACCGAACCTTGGCGGGCGATCGCCGAGGAAGAACGTCGCCTTCGCTTCCGGAGTTGCTGACAGCTTGCGCTCGGCCTCGGACCACTCGCCAGCGATCACTTCGCTGACCGGGAAGCCGTTTTCCGCGTACCAGATCGCGGACGACAACAACTCGGAGAGCGGCTTCGTCCCGAACCGGCTGCGCATCGCGTCCCAACCGGCGACAGCGCCCGGCACCGTGACGGAGAAGATGCCGTTGTTAGGCATGCGCGTCAGCCCGCGCTCGGCCAGGAGCTGGGGCGTGAGGCCGGTTGGTGACCAGCCCGACGCGTTGAGGCCGTGCACCTTGCCCGTCTTCGCCTCGTAGATGATGGCGAACAGGTCGCCGCCCACCCCGTTCATGTGCGGCTCGACAAGCCCCAGCACCGCATTCGCCGCGATGGCCGCATCAATGGCGTTGCCGCCGCGATCGAGTATCTCAGCGCCCGCTTTCGCTGCCAATGGCTGGCTCGCCGCCACGATGCCGAGCGTGGTGGTCACTATCGACCGCCCTGGTACCGGCAGCGGGTTAGCGGACGGTCCTTGGGCGGCGCTCATGTTCGCCGGAAGCGCAAAGCGCAAAGCGCAAAGCGCGAGGAAGAGTCGGCGGCAATCATAATGGGGCATCAGGTTCAACATGTAAGAGGGAGTCAATGCCTAACGTTAGAGCCCTTTGCGCTTTGCGCTTTGCGCTCTGCGCTCACAAAGCCAATTCCATTTGCGCAGCCCCGCCGAGAGTCAGAGTATTGTGCTGCGGCGCCGCCTGCAGCGCGCCCCGGAATCCGGTGCCGCGAAGGGCGGTGCGCATCGATCGCAGCGCGATCTCGGGTCGATTATTGGTCTGGCTCAAGTGACACAGCACGAGGTGCCTCAATCCGCGATGCGTGCACTCTTTCGCCATCAAGGCACACTCGGCGTTACTGAGGTGGCCATTCGGTCCGGCAACGCGTTGTTTGACCGACCAGGGATACGGGCCGGTGCGAAGCAACTGCGCGTCGTGATTCGACTCCAGCAACAGCATCTCGCAGTCGGAAAAGTTACGGATAAATCGTTCGGTGAGATGCCCGATGTCGTAGGCAATACCGACTCGCTGGCCCGTCGACGTGATCGTCGCGACGAGTGACACGGGTTCGCGCGCATCGTGGGCCGCTTTGATGAAGCGCACCGAAAAGTCGCCGATCAGCACGTCGGCTTTCGTGTCGACGAGGTGCTTGACGATGCGCTTCTTCTTCCGGATGCCATCCTTCCGGGATGTCGGCTCGATTGCTACGGAGATTGGAAGTGCGCTCTCTCCCGTCCCCCGTCTCCCGTCGCCCGACTGCCTCGTTACACGGAGTGTCCCTGCGGTCGCATAGACGGGCCAATTCCACCGCCTCGCCGCCGCGCCCGCGCCACGAACGTGGTCAACATGC
>CAZSNV010000140.1:0-12557 GCA_964608035.1 uncultured Gemmatimonadaceae bacterium
ATGATCTCCGTCACCGAGCGCACGCGCGAGATCGGCGTGCGGAAGGCGCTCGGCGCCACGGCTCGCGTGATCCTCTGGCAGTTCCTGGTCGAGGCGGTGACGCTCACGGCCATCGGCGCGATTGCCGGCCTCGTGTTCGGCTGGCTCATCACGGTCGTTATTCGCAACCTGACGCCGGTCGACGCATCGGTGCCGCCGGGCGCCATCGTTGCCGCACTGGTCGCGTCGTGCCTCACAGGAGTGATGTTCGGAATGTTCCCCGCGTCGCAGGCTGCGCGGCTGGATCCTGTGGAAGCGCTGCGGTACGAGTAGCGCAAAGCGCAAAGCGCTGAGCGTTAACGGCAACCCGCCAATCGTCACAATCCGGCCAGAGGCCAGAGGCCGGAGGAACAGCGGCGCGAGTCACGAGTCACATCTGGCGTCGCAGAGGTCAGTCAGAGATACTGAGCGCGTGAGAGCAATTCGCGCACTTTTGCTGCTCCTGACAACCGCGTCACCGCTGGCCGCTCAGCGGAGCCTGCACTGGCGCGACGTGAGCGTCGACACCAGGCTGACGGAAAATGGAGAGCTGCGCGTTGTGGAGACTCAGACCATGGTCTTCACGGGCGACTGGAATGGTGGCGAGCGGCGTTTCGAGCTGCGCCCGCGTCAGCGATTCAACTTCGAGGGTATGCGGCGGATCGATGCGAACGGTCAGCCCCACGTGATGCTCGAAGGCGACCTCTCGGTCGTCGACGGATTCGACTTTACGGACTCACGAACGCTGCGCTGGCGGAGCCGGCTCCCCTCGGACCCGCCGTTCAGGGACACGACCATTACGTACGAACTCACCTACTCGTACTCGAACCTCCTCGTTCGCGACGGGGACACGTGGATTCTCGACCACGACTTTGGCTTCGCGGACCGTCCCGGAGTCATCGAGAACTTCTCTGTCCGCTTCGTTGAACTCCTCCCAACCTGGCAGCCGACCATGCCGTTCAGCGGCAGCTGGCAAGGAAGGAATCTCCCTCCCGGCGAGGGTTTTGTCGTTAGGGTACCGATGCGGTACGCGGGTAATAGCGAAGTGTCTGCGGTCGACCTCGGCGCCGATCCGACCGAGCGCGGAATTCTCGCCGTCGTCACCCTCATCCTGCTCGGCAGCCTTGGAAAGCGCCTCGACACAAGGGAGCGCGGCACCGGTCGTCTCGATCCGCTCTCTTCGGAGGCGGTAGACGAACGGTGGCTCGACGAGCACGTGTTCAAGCACCTGCCCGAAGTGGTGGGCGCCGCGTGGGACAATAAGACCGAAGCGTCCGAGGTCGCCGCCGTGCTCGCCCGACTCGTATCCGAAGGCAGGATGCGGAGCGAAGTGCGTCCCGGCGGGATGTTCAAGGCTCCCGTGCTGCACCTCGAGCTGCTCGTGGACCGCGATCGGTTCCACGGACACGAGCGCCGTCTTGTCGACGCATTCTTCGAGGGCACTGAACGGACAACCGACACCGCGAGCATTCGGGAGCGGTACAAGAAGTCAGGGTTCAATCCGGCGGATAAGATCCGGAAGCCATTGAAGGATCTGGTGAAGTCGCTGGTGCGCGGTGCGGATCCATCGCGTCCGACAGCATGGCCAAGTGTCCTCGCATTTCTGGGCGCAATCACGCTGCTGGTGAACGCAGTAATGCTCGAGCCAGCCGACGCTCCCTTCGTCTTCCTGGTCGGTGTGGTCACGATCGTCTGCTACTTCATCGCGCTTGGTGGTGCGGCGTCGTGGAGGAACCGCGTCCACGGAGTTGGCGCGGCAGCGCTGTTCTTCCTGGTGCCTCTGGGCATCGCTCTATCGGTGCTGCTGGTCGTCGTCATCTCCGGGGTGACACGCGCCAGTGCGCTCGCGTTGGCCGGCCTCTCGCTGCTGTTCATTGCGCTGGCCAACAGCATCCTGAACCAGGCACGGTCGCGCGAGAACACTGAACGCCTCGCGTTCCGCCGCCGGCTGGCCATCGCTCGCGAGTTCTTTGTCGAGGAACTGAAACGCGACACGCCACGCCTCAAGGATTCCTGGTTCCCGTATCTCATCGCGTTCGGGTTGGGCAAGCACATGGACAAGTGGTTCCGCGCGTTCGCCGGCGAGTCATCAGCATCGGTGACGAATGTGGGCTACTCGTCAGGCGGCCGCGACGGCGGCAGCGGCAGCAGCGGCGGCGGATGGACCGGCTTCGGCGGCGGTGCTGGCTTCAGCGGAGGCGGCTCGAGTGGCTCGTGGGCAGCGGCTGCCGGATCAATCGCCTCCGGCGTTTCCGCCCCGAGCTCCAGCGGGGGCGGCAGCGGAGGTGGCGGTGGCGGAGGTGGAAGTTCCGGTGGAGGTGGCGGCGGAGGGTGGTAGACATTTAGCACATGATCACCGTGCCAATCGCTCTCGCAGTTTATCTCACATCCCACATCTCACATCCGTCATCCACGTGCCCCCTCATCGTTTCGGATCACCATTCACGTGGGTAGTAGTTGGTCTCCTCATGGCTAGTGCCACAAAGGGGGCCGCTGCGCAGGACGGCGCCGACAGCCCGACTGCCCGCGTGTACCCGATCAACCCCGAGACCGCGCCGCGCCCGATCACGCGTGCTACGCGAACGACGCAGGCGATCACGGTCGACGCGCGACTCGATGAGCCGGACTGGCTGCGCGCCGAAGTCATGACCGACTTCGTGCAGCAGCTTCCGCGCACGGGCCACGCCGCCGAGTTCAAGACCGTGGTGCGGGTACTGTACGATGCCGACAACGTGTACGTGAGCTGCATGTGCTACGATGCCGAACCGTTGAAGGCAATCACGACCGGCCTGGCCCGCGACTTCGATTCCGGCAACAGCGATGTCTTCGGACTGACAATCGACACGTTTCACGACCGGCGGAACTCGTTTCTCTTTCTCGTGAATCCGAAGGGTGCGGTTCGCGACGAACAGACGTACAACGACAGCCGCACCGTTGTCGACGCGTGGGAAGGGATCATCGATGTGCGCACCGCCGTCGTGGATTCCGGTTGGGTAGTCGAGATGCGCATCCCCACACGCACGCTGCGCTTCGATGGACGACGGCCGGTCCAGACCTGGGGCTTCAACGTCCTCCGCCGCGTGCGCCGAACGAATGAGTCATCGTACTGGTCGCCGCTCGACCGGCAGTACCGCGTTCACCGGATGTCGAAAGCCGGGACGCTCACCGGCCTCGAGGGACTGCACCAGGGGCGCAACCTTCAGCTCAAGCCCTATGTCGTGGGCGGCAACTCGCGTGGCGCGCAGGTGCCGGCGTCCAGCCTGGGTGGGAATGCCGACGCCGGCGCTGACCTCAAGTACGGTGTCACGCCGTCGATGACCATGGACTTGACCGTGAACACGGACTTTTCGCAAGTCGAGGTGGACCAGGAGCAGCTCAACCTCACCCGGTTCTCTCTCTTTTTTCCCGAGCGACGCGAGTTCTTCATCGAGAACTCCGGTTCGTTCACGTTCGGCGACGTGCAGGAACGGAATTACCGGATGGGCGCTTCGCTTTCCGATTTCTCGCTCTTCAACTCGCGGCGCATCGGCCTGACGAGTGACGGGAGGCCACTACCGATCGCCGGTGGCACGCGTCTGAGCGGCCGCGGCGCCGGCGTGGAGGTGGGCGCGCTCGCGATGCGCACGCGCGCGGCCCTTGGCAGTCCCGCCGAGGATTTCGCGGTCGCGCGGCTGCGGCGGAACATCTTCGGCAGCTCGGACGTTGGCCTGATCGTGCTGAATCGGGACGGGATCGACTCGGGGGCATCGAACTTCAGCTACGGGCTCGACGCGAACATCCGCCTCTTTGGCAACATGGTCGTCAACACGTACTACGCGGCGAGCAATGTCCCAGGCGATTCGGCCGACGGCGATGCGGCGCGTCTTTCTGTGGCGTATCGGAGTGCGTTCTGGAATTCATCGGCGATGTGGAAGCGTGTGTCCGATGACTTCAACCCCGGGCTGGGCTTCGTTCGCCGTCGCGGAATGGAACAATGGTTCGGCACCGTCGGCATGCACTTCCGCCCGCGAGTCAGGCGGCTGCAGGAAGTTGTCACGTACGTGGACGGCGACTACATCGCCAATCCCGTCTCGCAACTCGGGACGCGCACGATCTCGGCCGGCACGGAAGTGTTTTTCCAGCCTGACGGATCGTTGTCCGTGGATGCGAACGATACGTTCGATCGGCTGGATGCCGGGTTCGATATCTTCCCCGGCGTGCACGTGCCCGCGGGGGGTTACGCATTCCGTGATGCTTCCGTGCGATACACCTCGGGCCAGGCGCGAAAGTTTTTCGGCAGCGCCTCGCTCTCGTCAGGCGAGTTTTATGGCGGGACCCGCCGTGCCTACGGCGGCTCGCTCACCTGGCGAGCCCGCTACTTCCTGAGTGTCGAAGGGTCGTTTCAGCGGAACGACGTGGATCTTCCCGGTGGATCGTTCCTGGCGGATATCGCTTCGGCGCGGCTGCGTTACGCCTGGTCCACGCTGTTGTTCGGCAGCGCCTTCGTGCAGTACAACACGCAGTCGCGGAGCTTCGTGACCAACGCGCGCGTCAACTTCCGTTATGCGCCGTTGTCGGATGTGTTCCTGGTGTACACCGAGCGTCGCAATCGCAGCACGGACATCCTCAACGAGCGATCCGTCGCTTTGAAAGTGACGAGGCTGTTTGCGTTCTGATTGAAGCCAGCGTCGAGGCTTGAGGCTCGAGGGAAGGGGACAGGTTGAGGAGAAAGGTTCTCTCGTTCCTTCACCTCTACTCTTCCAACTTCTCTCGAGCCTCAAGCCTCAAGCCTCGACCCTGTTTTAAGGTGTCGCCGTCCCAGTAGCCCTCGCAAAGAGGAAAGTGGCCCCCTCAGCCGGCGCCGTGATCCCCGTCATGATGCCGGTCCACCGCGACCGAACGCTGTTGAATTGGTAGCGCCCGTCGAAATAATCGAGCGTCGGCCCGCCACCGCTGGCCCACCACTGCACTTGGCTTCCGGCACGGATCGCAAACTGCGTATCCCAACCCGTGACGCCAGTGAGATCCGGCATCGAGAGGTCGTACGCGTTGCCGGCGCCGAGAAATCCGCGCGTGGCATGGATCGTCATGAAGTTCGTCGAAGCCGCCTGCGTGATGTCGAAGGTAATCCCGGCGTTGTACTCGGCCGGCAGCGTTCCCTGGACGCGCAAGCGGCCAGCGGGCAGAGCTCCGATGGGGAGCACGGTCGGCGACGGCATCGCCGGCCCGAAGCTGATCGTCCGGTCCGCGAGCGTGCGGGAATACGCGATGATCTGGCGCGTCGCCCGGTTCGGACTGTTAGGCGTTGGTCCAACGGGCGCCACGGTGGCGACCACCTGGTGCAGGTCGCCCGCGATCGTCTGCGCGAGTGGAACGCCGTAGACCGTGGGTTGGATCACCCCCCCATTGACCCCGGGGATGATGGTGAATTGACCGGTGGTCCCGCCGGCGGTCATGAACGTCTGGCTGACAACGAAGGCGTCGCCGACGGTGTTGGCGAACGTCCAAGTCGACGTCGTCGGCGCGAACGACTCGGCGGCGCCAAAGTCCAACACCGGCAGCGTGGCGCCTGACGCGGGATTGAGGCCGCGACGAATAATCAGGCGATCAACGAGTGGGCCGCCAGCATCTCCGTTGCGAGCCGCCATGATATCGAGCGGCCCGGGCGGGAGGTTCGCAAGACCGAAGGTGCCGTTCCCGTTCGCGGCCCCGAACCACCAGCCCATGCCGACCTGCGACGTGCGGAAGCCGGTCACGCCGCCGAACGATCCGTTCACGGTCCGCGTGGTGACGTTCTGGTACAACGTGCACTGCGACGCGGCGCGGGCCGCCATTTCCTGCGCGGTATACGAGTAGATCGTCGTCCGGAACCCGCCGCTTTCGAGGTTGATGTAAGCGACCTGACCCGATCCGGACGTGACGTTGAACGAAAATGAGGTGTCGCTGGTGGCGGGCATGATGCGCGTCCACGGGCCGTTGCCGTCCTTTACCGCGAAGAAGTGACGCGGCAGCGAACCGGAGCAGAACTTCCACTTGATGGTCCCCGTGGATGCCGCCGCCACGACGACCTGGAACGAGATGGTCTGGTCACCCTGCGGCGACGCACCGCGGATGGTCGCGGTGTAAGTGCCGCTAGGCGTTCCGGTGTTCACGATCAGCGCCGTGGTCGTATTGCCCGTCGTCGAGCTGGGCGTGAACCCGATGAACAGGGACGTCGGGAGCCCCGTCGTGGTGAAGGCGACCGAGCCGGTGAAGCCTGGGTTCCGCGTGATGGTCACAATCGGGTACGTCGACAGGACGTTCGTCGGGTGCACCAGGTGCGACGACGCGCTCATGGACAGCGCGAAGGGCCCGGGGTTGGCCGGCGGCGACGGGACCGTGAGTGTGATGTCGACCGTCTGCATGTTCTGGCCGACCGCGGTGCCGCGTACCGTGAACGTGAATGTGCCGGTCGCGGCGGCGCCTCCCACGCTGATCGTCATGTTGCTCGACGTTGTTGACAGGTCGATCTGCGGCGGAACGAAGCCTGCGGTCACTCCCGTGGGCAGTCCGGTGGTCTGAAGCGAAACGGAACCGCTGAACCCTCCCAATCGGACGACCGCGATCGTAACGCTGCCGGTCCCGTTTCGTGCTATGGAAATAGGCGCGCCGGTCGCGGTAAGGGTGAAGCTTTCGCCCCCCGGCGGTGGCGGGTTCGTGCCTCCATTACCTCCGCCTCCGCACCCCGTTGCAATCGCCAGCGCCAGGAGCGTTGCGTGGGTTCGCAGTCCGCTGCTGCGCGGTATCCGGCAATCAAGCATCGGGACATTCGTAAGACCGGCGAACATGCGGGCATCGCTCCAATTGAAGTCGGCTAGCGGCGCGTCCGGCCGGACGCGCCGCATTTGCAATGCGCAAACGGCCGCCCGAATCCGTCACGCTGAGGCGTGGAATAGTGGTCCACGCACCATTGAGGGGCTAGAATCTCCACGAACTTGCTGACTTTTCTCGTGGAGGGTTCATGAAGCGCCTGGTGATCCGGATACTTCGTGGTCTGCTGCTGGTGGTCGCGCTCGCCATCATCGCGGTTTACATCCAGAGCAACCGGCTCATCAACAAGCGCCACCCCTTCCAGCCGCACGCGGTCTTGGTGCCCTCAGACTCCGCGTCACTGGCACACGGCGAGAGGCTGGCCCGGATGCGATGCTTCGGCTGCCACGCCGATTCGCTCTACGGGGATGTCTTCTTCAACGAGCCGATGGTGGCGCGCATCACCGCGGCGAACGTACCAGCGAAACTGGCAACGATGAGCGACGCCGAGTTTGCGGGTTTTCTGCGCACCGGGGTCCGAAAGGACGGCACCAGCCCGTTCATCATGCCGCCCCCGGGCTTCTACCATATCAGTGATTCCGACCTAGGGGCGCTCATCGCGTACCTCCGTTCGGTGCCTCAGGGCGGGGAGACCCTTCCACCCAATTCGTACGGCCCGATGGGTCGTCTGGGCGTGGTCCTCGGCCAGTTCAGGACGGCGGTGGCCGATTTCGACACTACGATGCAGCGAGTCAGTGACGATCCGGCATGGGCGACGACTCGGCACGGTGAGTACCTGGCGCGAATGATCTGCACAGAGTGCCATGGCCCCCGGCTGATTGGCGATCCCGCCGCCGCGGGCGGGGCCGCCGCCACGCCTTCGCTTTCCGGGGCGTTAGGCTATTCGCTGGAGGAATTCGCGACTCTGCTTCGAACAGGCACGCCGCGCGAAACCGGAAAAACGCTCGGCCTCATGAGGGACGTGGCGACATACTCGCTCAAGTACCTCACCGACAGCGAGATCGCCCAGATCTATGGGTACATCAAGGAGCTGCCGGCGACAGGTGTATCAGCGACCAGGTAAGTGAGCGATCAGCCTACAGCAGTTCTGCATTCTGCATTCTGCATTCTGCATTCCGTCCTATTTCCCCAGCTTCTTCCGGGTGAATGCCCGCGAATGGACATTCGGCGGATTGCTCCCCGTCGACATGTCAAACGCCTTCTGATACAGCTCGCGCGCCTTCGCCTGATCGCCCTTCTTCTCGAAGGTCATGCCCAGCAGTACCACCTGGAACGGGTCGTTAGGTAGGCCGGCCACGGACTTTGTGAATTCAGCCTCGGCTGTAGCCAGATCGTTCGTGTACAGGGCCACGTACCCGACGAGGTAAGGGAAGTACTGCTCCTGGTCTTCCGCCATCACCTTGTCGCTGTCGAGTATGCGGCGTGCTTCCGCGACATGACGCTTCGCGTCGTCCGCGTTCCCGCGGCGAGCGGCCAGCCGGGCGAGCGCGTGCGCCAGTCGATAGTCCCACAAGCTCTTCGGGTGGGTGCGCGGCTCTGGCTCTCGGTTGCCGAGCTCGGTGCCGCGACGGTACATCCGCTCCGCCTCGTCCAGCGCTCCGGCGTCGATGCAGACCCGTGCCGCCTCGTTCGCCATCTCCCCTTCCTGGTAGTACGCGTTCTGCGGCTCGGCCTCGCGTCGCGTCACCCAGTAGGAGACGACCATCTCCTCGTATTCGATCGACTTGGCGCAATTGCCGTCGTAGCCGTACGACATTGCCATCCGTCGTTGGACCTGGGCGCGCGCGGCCGCATCGGGTGCGTTGTCGATCAGCGCCTGGAAGATCGCCCGCGATCCCAGGTGATTTCCTTCGGTGTCGAGTCGCTGTGCCTGGCGCAGGCTGTCAGAGCGAGGGGTTGAGGCGCCACGGCCTCCGCCCTGAGCGTCCGACTCGACTGGCGCAACCGAAAGCATGGTCATCAGCAGGGCCGGCCTAACGTACGAACGGCGACGCTGACGCGATGTGAAGAGGCGCAGGCGCATCACTGACTCCAGGTCCTTGGTTGAGTCGCGGGCCGAACTGATTGGCACCGCAGTGGAGTTACGAATTCCGGGACTCGTCTGCTGAAAATGCGACGGCCGGTGCGGAACCTCCGCACCGGCCGCCTGCATTGATTGCCCGTTCGGCTACTTGCCCAGGCGCTGCACGTTCTCAGCCGCAGGTCCCTTCTGGCCCTGCACCATGTCGAACTCGACGGCCTCGCCGTCGGTCAGCGACTTGTAGCCTGAACCCTGGATCGCCGAGTGGTGGACAAAGCAGTCCTTCGCGCCGTCTGACGGCGTGATGAAGCCGAAACCCTTGTCCGCGTTGAACCACTTTACGGTGCCTTTCATCCGCATAACGAAACTCCTCAAATGTGATGTCCTGCTGCGGTCGGAGCTCCGTACGGGCCTGCCCGGCGACAATAACAGTGACACTGGTCGCGTGATATCCCTTCACGCACGGGCCGCCTGGTGGCGGAGAAAAAGAAAATGAGGCCCGCGATCGCGAGCCTCGATGCCTTGTGGTCGTGCCTCGCGCGCCTGAGCGCGCATCGCTGCTGTAATGTCGCTTGTTTTGGGCAGGACGCAAGGCACAAAAGCGAGAAAATCAGCCTATCTGCCCGGCTTATGGAGTAGCTTTCAGGACGCTCTGCTGGCCGCGGAGTTGAAGTTTGGCACCTGACGACCTCCCGGAGCACCCGATGCCCCCCACGCTCTCCACGGCACGCGAAGAATTCATCCGCCATATGTATCGCGACAACGTGGTCGCCGAGCGCCCGCGCCTTCTGGCGGTCCTGGATGCCGTGATCGCCTGGAGCGCCGCCCATGGTGAACTCGTCAGGTTCCGTCCGGACGACAACACGAAGGGCGTGATTCGGTTCGAAGACGTGGCCACCAACACCGTCTTCTGGACCGCGACTCCACGGCGCCAGAATGTTCCGCTACTGCAGCTGCTGCCGGGTGCGTCCCGGTTGCTGACCGATGAAGAGCGGTCGGAGGCTGTTACGCGGTTGAACTCGCACACGCGTGAAGACAATCCCGCCGGCCGGATGCACATCGGCTTCGGCGCATTGAAGAATCCTGCCGGCCGCGCCGCCGTGTTCGAGCTGATGGATGAATTGCTCGACAAGGTGCAACCCGCAGCCCGCGGCGCGGCACGCGCCAGCTGATACTGCCCGTCGCGCCCGGACTGTCACACCGTCCGGGCGCGAATCGTTCGGCTCATCAAGCACGCGGCGCGACTCGTGTCACCGCGGTAGCGCCCTTCTCCTGGGCGGACGTTCGTGACTTCATGACGAACTCACTCTTCCGGGTCGGCCTTGTGGCCTCGATCCTCGTTCCGGCGAGCCCCACGTCGAGCCCGGCACAATCAACCGACGAGCGACGAGCGGTCGACGAAGTGCTCGCCGTTGACCGCGATCACGCCAAGCGCGCTCAACGAGTCACCGTGGTCGACGCACTCGGCGGCATGTTTGCCGATGACGTTGCACTGAATGCCATGGGCGCGTTCCACTTCGGGCGCGACGCTGCTATCGCCCTGCTTCGCTCAGCGCCAGAGAACGTGAACGGACGAGTGGAATGGTCACCGGTGCGTGGTGGCATTTCGGCGGACGGGCAGCACGCGTTCACATACGGCTTCATGACGCTGGTGCGCGCGGACTCGACCCGCCTGCCGCTGAAGTATCTCGCGTATTGGGTGAAGAGGCCCGACGGCTGGAAGGTCGCCGTCTATCGTCGATCGGTCCGGCCAGCGGGAGACATCTCGGCCGCGATGCGCGAGCCCTCGCTGCCGGCGAAACTCATCGATCCCACGCGCGATGCATCGACGATTGCGCGGCATGCGCGCGAGGTCGGCGACGCCGAGCGCAATTTCTCGGCGCTGGCTGGAAAGATCGGTCTCGGTCCCGCGTTCACCCAGAACGCCGCGCCTGACGCGATGAACATGGGCGGGCCGCAAAGCGCGGACTTTCTCTACGGCCCGGAGGCGATTGGCGCCGGTGTCGGGGCCGGGCAGAGCGGCCCGTCGACGCTGACGTGGGGCCCGGACACCGTGCTTGTCGCGTCGAGTGGGGACCTCGGAGTGACGATCGGCCACATCCTGCCGAAGCCAGAACCGGGACAACCACAACGGCGCATTCCGTTCTTTACGGTTTGGAAGAAGGTGGGTGGGGTTTGGAAATTCGTGGCCGAGTGAGGTCAGAGGTCAGAGCTCAGAGCTCAGAGCAGAAACCGCGGACCTCTGAGCTCTGAGCTCTGAGCTCTGAGCTCTTTGAGCTATTTCATTCTGGCAAGTTCAGCCTCCGCCGCTATGTATCCGAAGGCCCCCCACTGCCCCCCTCCCATAATTCGCCGAAACACCGCTTCGGCCTCCGCCTGACGACCATTGTAGAGATGCCAATTGCCGATGCCGTAGGCCGCGGTCGCGTCGGTGACCGACATTTCGCCTGACGGGCCCACCGTCAGCACCGAGTCCACCGGGAGTTCGCCTTTGTAGAGCAGCATCAGCCGGTGGTATGTCTGGTTTTCGACCACGTCCATCTCCTTCTTGAACGGCGTTAGCATGGCTTTCGCCTCGGCGTCCTTGCCCTGCCTGCGGAGGCTCATGTACAACCAGTGCGCCGTCGAGACCCGGCGATCGTCGTTCCTCGCGGCGGCGAGCTCGCGCTGGTAGACCGGAACGGCCTTCGCGTAGTCGCCTTTCAGGTAGTACGCCAGCGCGAGGTGATAGGCGATGTTCGACTGCAGCGTGCCGATCGGCATGTTCCGCGCGTTAGGCTGCCCGTCCGGTTCCACCTGGTCAGGCTTGCCCGCCACCAGTTGCGACGCCTTCTCAAGGTCGGCGATGGCATTGTCCAGCTCACGGACCGAGATGTAGCGGTGTCCGCGATGGCGGTACATCCACGGGTTGTCGGGATGCTGGCCGATTCCGGCGGTGTACGCGGCGATGCTTTCGCGGAACCGGCCGAGGTAGCCCAGCCGCCTCGCGTACCAGATGATGGAGTCCGGGTCCGACGGCGCCTTGTCGAATGACGCTTTGGCCATGACCAACTGAGAGTTGTAGATGGCGCGAACTGAGTCCCTCAGGGGCAGTTCCCTGAGCGAATCGCCCAGGAAAGACACGGCTTGCACCACTACGGGTGCGGCTGCCGTCGCCGAGTCCGAGGCGGTGTCGGCGCCCGTAGAGCAGGCGACCAGGAAGAGCAATCCGAATGAGAGGCGCATTTTGGGACGGGGGACGGGTGACGGTAGAGAGCGCAAGTCGTTTGGTCCCATCCAATATCCACCGGCACGCCCGCTGCTGCCAGCCAAGCCTGGGCCACCGAAGCGAGGGGTTTTCCCTCTGCGCTTTGCGCTCTGCGCTCTGCGCTCCACGTCCTATCCCAACCCCGTTGACGGGATCAGGGAATGGAAAGACCATCAAGGTCCACTTAACGCCCCTGTCCCATGCGTCATACCCCCCGTTCTCCCATCGGCCTGACCGTCGCGATCCTCGGCTCCGCTCTCGTCGCCGCGTGCGCCGGCACCGAGGCGGATGCGCCGATGCCGAGCAAGCTGACCGTCGACGCCGACTATTACTCGCTTCCCAACGGCCTCAAGGTCGTGCTCTCGCGCGATACCACGGTGCCCACCGTCGGTGTGGGCGTCTACTACCACGTCGGATTCCGCAACGAGCCGAAGGGCCGCACCGGATTCGCGCACCTCTTCGAGCACCTGATGTTCCAGGGGT
>CAZSNV010000141.1:0-12497 GCA_964608035.1 uncultured Gemmatimonadaceae bacterium
TGCGGTACGCCGAGGGGCAGCCGGAGCGCGTCGACAAAGACGTTCGTGTCCAGCGAGTAGATCACCCCTGGCGACGCAGTGGCTCGACCGCGCCCAGGCCTCCTGCCGCCGCGAGGGCGTCCAGGCCCCGGAAGACCTCGGACCGGAAGACGACCAGGTCCAGAGCCGCATCGACGGCTGCTGTTTCGGAGGGCGCGCCGAGGGCCAGTTTGGCGGCGTCAAGCTTCCGCTGATCCATGAGCATGTTCTTCCGCCGCATCGCGCGCCGCGGCTTCGCCATTCAGCATCTCCCAGGGAGGTCACTCAAGCTACGAACGGCATACAGCCGCGCACAAGGTTCAGTCTGTATGACGCCGGCAGCCGCCAGGCGGTCCCCTCCCATCGCCGTTCTCTGCTTGTACCCCGGCACATTGCACGCATCGACCAGGCTCGCAAGGTCCGCGCGGCCGAACTTGGTATTCAGGTGGGTCGCAGGGAAAGGCGCTTGGCGTCGGCATGGCGACTTCGGCGGAGAATGGTGACACCTAACGCCGCTTTCTCACCCTCGTGACGGCCGACCGACCCGGCCTGGCTTCGTACCTGCCGATCGGTCGCGTCGCTGGTCCTGACGGTTCCCCGGCACCGGCTTGTTTCGCCGAGCGTTGCTGACGAGTGGGTACGCCTCGGGATGATGCAGCGAGTCCACCGCCAGATCGATGTCTAGAGCGGGCCAATACAGGTGCTGGGCGTTCGGGCGTTCGACTCGGCCGATCTCGCGAATGGTCGCATGCTCAAACCACGGGAAATCCGAAAACGCGAGAAACACTTCCCGCTGGTCAATGAGCAACCAGAGGCCATTCGTAGAGACGTTCGTGACTTCAGCGCCCGAAGTGGATTTCCCACGCCGCACGGATTTCATCGTAGTGCTCCTTCGCAAAGCGGACTGCAGTGGCCAATCGCTATGCCGTCAAGCCGTAGTTCTGGGCGACTTGGAGGTCTGGATCGAGCCACAGCTTCGCCTCGCCGGTCGCGTGTTGGACGTGAACGTGAGCGCGCGGCTCTTCGCGTGAGAAGAAGTAGAACCGGTAGCCTCGGATGCGAAGAACCGTTGGGCTCACGCGCTGAAAGATAGCCTGTCAAAGCGCGTCTGTAATTGGGGCTGTTACTAGCCGGACCGGCCGTTGACATTAACCTGAGTGAAGCCGGCCCGTCGTAACACCGCCTGAAACTCCTGTACATTCCGCGGGGCAGCCCAGGAAAGCTCCCGGGTCCCTTGGCGTGGCGAACGATTCGGCGCGCGACTACTCTCGATTGTCCCGTTGATCAGAGTCTCCCATTCCGACCGTTACACCCTTTGAAGCACTGGGCGGCGCCGATGGCGTGCGCGCCCTCGTGGACCGCTTCTACGACCTGGTCGAGTCGGCGCCGGAGGCCGCAAACCTTCGCCGCGTGCACGGCCCGAGCCTGGCGAGCGCGCGCGAGAAGCTGACGCTGTACCTCACCGGATGGACGGGTGGCCCGCCTGTCTACGTGCAACGTTACGGGCACCCGATGCTCCGGGCCCGGCACCTCCCCTTTTCGATCGGGGTGACGGAGCGCGACGAATGGCTCTGGTGCATGGAGCGCGCGCTGGAGGCGCATGACCTGCCTGACGAGGTGGGTCAGTTCCTCCTAACGAAGCTGCGTCCGCTCGCTGATCACATGCGGAATCGTGTCGAGGACGCGGGCTGACCCATGACTGACGCGGTCGTCGTCGGTGCTGGACTCTCCGGCCTGGTGGCTGCTTGCGAAATCGCGGCAGCCGGCCGGCACGTCACTGTCCTGGATCAAGAGCCTTCGCAGAGTCTCGGCGGACAAGCGCACTGGTCGTTCGGTGGACTCTTTTTCATCGACTCGCCCGAGCAGCGCCGGCTTCGCATTCGCGATTCCATAGAACTCGCCCGTCGGGACTGGTTAGGCGCTGCCGCCTTCGATCGGCCGGAAGATCATTGGCCGCGCCAGTGGGCCGAGGCGTACCTGCAGTTCGCAGCCGGCGAGAAACGCGCCTGGTTGCATTCGATGGGCATGCGCTGGTTTCCGATTGTCGGGTGGGCCGAGCGTGGGCGGAACTCGGTGCCGCGGTTTCACGTGACGTGGGGGACGGGTCCGTCGGTGCTGGCGCCGTTCATTGCCCGCGCTCGTCAGGCGGAGCAGGAGGGCCGGCTCGCGTTCCGATTTCGTCATAAGGTGGAGGAGCTGATCGTCGTACGCGGCGCTGTGGTGGGCGTCCGCGGCGCGGTCCTGGCGGCGAGCGTCGTCGAGCGCGGGGCGCGCAGCCAGCGCGAGATCGTGGGCGACTTCGAGATCCTCGCTCCTGTGGTGATCGTCGCGTCAGGCGGCATCGGTGGTAACCATGACCTCGTGCGGAAGCACTGGCCGGCCTCATTGGGCGCTTCGCCGCGTTCCATGATCACAGGGGTGCCCGCCTCGACCGACGGACGCGGGCTTGAGATCGTATCCCGCGCAGGGGGTCGGGTCATCAATAACGATCGCATGTGGCACTACACCGAGGGCGTGCGCAACTGGGCGCCGGTGTGGCCCAATCACGGCATACGCATCCTGCCTGGACCGTCCTCGTTATGGCTCGACGCGAGCGGGACCCGCATCCCCGCTCCGCTCTTCCCCGGATTCGACACGCTCGAAACGCTGCGGCACATCCTCACGACCGGGAGCGACTACTCGTGGTTCATCCTCAACCAGCACATCATCCGGCGTGAGTTCGCGCTGTCCGGCTCGGAGCAGAACCCCGACCTCACGGGCAAGAGCGTCCGCATGGTGCTCCGGCGCGCGATCGGCAAGCGTGCGGTGGCGCCCGTCGAGGCGTTTAAGGCGCAGGGCGCCGACTTCGTCGTTCGGAGTACGCTGGTCGACCTTGTTACAGGGATGAACGCGATTCCGGACACACGCCGACTCGACTATGCAGCGGTCGAGCACGCGGTCCGCGCGTACGACGAGCAGGTGGTAAACCCTGACGCGACCGACGCGCAGGTCCTGGCCATTCGTGCTGCGCGCAACTACATCGGCGACCGGCTCGTGCGCGTCGCGAGGCCGAGGCCGATCCTCGATCCCCGTGCCGGTCCGTTGATCGCGGTGAAATTGCACGTCCTCACGCGTAAGTCACTGGGTGGATGCGAAACAGACCTCAGTGCGCGCGTGCTTTCCGCTGATGGTTCGCCTATCCCGGGCCTATACGCGGTAGGCGAGGCGGCGGGCTTCGGCGGTGGAGGCGTCCACGGCTACCGCGCGCTCGAAGGGACCTTCCTCGGCGGCTGCCTCTTCACGGGCCGGATTGCCGGGCAGGCTGCTGTCCGTTCTTTGGCGGGTGAGTGAGTGCCCCGCGGCCGGCTCTACGTACCCGGCGTGCGGCAACGGCACTCGAGTCGTCAGTTGAAGGCCATGCGCACTACCCAATCCACCAGCGTTTCGAGGAAACCGGGGGGATTCCGAGGCCACTGAAACGTGCTTGCCGGCGCGGCGGTGAGCCGAAGTGTATGGTCGGCTTGGGGAAACACCTTGATCGTATACCGATCGTTACCCGCTTCACCTAACGCTGCCCGTATGTGCGCTATGCTTTCCGTGACGGATACGCGCTGGTCGAGCTCTCCGTACAGAAAGAGCACGGGCACGTGGACGTTCTTCCAGTGCTGCGATGGATCATACGACGCAATGGCCCTGGAAAACGCCCAATAGTAGTTGCCATTCGGCGGGAGCGGGAAGAACCACTTCGCCGCGCTGTCTCGCGCAACGACAGCATCGAGCTCGCTGGACCGTGCTCCTGCTCTGCCCGATCGGATGATCAGATCGACGAACCGGCCGGCGTCCGCGCTCTCTGCCGGTGTGAGTCTGCCACCACGCAGCGAGTTGCGGAGGCTGTAGCGTTCCCCTTCGTCGGCACGGATGCCCGATGCCGCCGACGCCACAACAAATGCGGCCCTCGCGCGTGGAGCGACGAGTGGCACTATCGAGGCGCCCTGGCTATGGCCATAAATCCCCACGCGAGCCGAGTCGATATCATCGCGAGCCCGAAGCATCGCGACGGCCGCGATGGCATCCTGGGCGAGGGTTTCGTAGTCCGCCGTCCGCCAGTCTCCTTTCGAGGAACCGACGCCACGTTTGTCGTAGATAAGAGTCGCTATCCCGCGGCGGGAAAAGAGATCTGCCAGGAACCGGGAACCATTTCGCCCCTCCGGTCCGGAACCATGCAGGAAGACGACGGCAGGGTACCGTTCCTTCCCGTCGTTCGGTAGCAGAAGCGAGCCAGCGAGGATTGTCTCGCCGTTGGCGAACGTGACCTGTTCCTCGCGATATGCGGGCGCGGTGGAGGCGGTAGTCTTGCGAAGTTTGAAGGTTCCCTCGCTTTCTCCGTCACGGAATGCTCCCGAGAGAACATCGTCTCGCTGCGTTCCGTCGAAGATCGTCGTGGTGCGGTCACCGACCAGCTCGAAGTGAACCTGCCCATCCGAGCGGGAGACCTTCGACAGCGGAATGCCGCTCGCCCGCAGCTGTGTGGATCCAAACTGACCCGTGTACCCCGAGTCGCTTCGTTGAAAGTCGAAGCTGACGGCCAGCGCTGATCCGGAGCGCGTCCACTCTCCTTCCCACCGTCCCTCGAGCACGCCTTGCGCACGCGCCGCCGAAGTGATCGACCAAAGGGGCGTGAGGACCGTGAGTGACAGGCACTTCACGAGTTTCGTTGCTTTCGAGAGGGTGCGCATGGTCATTGGACAGCGGCCAGCGGCCCAGGGTTGAAAGCCCCCGTCACGACGATCGTTCGCGGTTGCTTCCACCTTTCAACCGTCGCATCCATCGAACTCGCAACGCACCTAACGAGTCCCCGGACAGGTGCCAGGCTAGCGCTGAAGTCGCCGCATGATATAGACGGTGGCCTGACCGTCCGGAGTCGACGGATGCAGCGTAGCCGTCCACTCGTCTGCTGACGTGCGCGTAAAGGTATGACCGCCCCGCCCGGCTTGTGCGAAGCGAATGCTGTCGGGCGTCAGCGCCACAACGACATAGTCGCCATTGCGAACGGAGCCGTTGCGCAACTCGATCCGCGATGAGTCGGTCGCTGCGCTGAAAGTCGAATCCGGGAACGCGCGCATCTGAATGGTCGAGTCATCAACGACTCGATACTCCTCATAGAACGCGGGATACGCACCGCCGCTGCCGCGCCATGTGCCCGCAATCCACTGAAGTTGTCGAAACTCCTCCGGTGACACCGTTACCGCCACAGGTTCTGCCTGTGGTCCGCGCTCGCCAGATGAGCAAGCGACGGTAATGACAGTGAGCATGACGATGCGAAGGTGCACCAGAAACTCCTTGCGTGCGATGTCGATCTGCATTTCAGCTGCGAGCGGAATGTTATGCCAGACGGCCCCGTGCACCCTCTCGACCCCGGAGCAGTAACCGCGCAAACGCGATACCGGCAACAAGAATGAGAATATTGCCGATCTGACTCAGGAGAACTTTAGCGAGGATTATCTCAAACAGGATGAGGACGGCGCCGAGCGCGAAGCATAGTGCCGGCCAACGAAATGGACCTGCCGTGGAGGCGAGTGCCGACACCCAAAGCCCTGTGCCGACGAAGAACGCCAGCAGGGCCGGCAGCAGCGCGACGAAAATCTCGGTCGACATGAAGGTTTCGAGGAGGGCAACTGCGGCCGCTTGGTCGGCGCCCCCAGAGATGAAACGCCCGAGCATCATCTCAAACACGAAGACCGCGCAAAGCCCGCCTACCGATGCGAGCGTGAGAATGCGCGCGGCATAACCCACTGCGGGTCTGCGATCCGCCGTCAACCTGGTCAGGGCGAGGATGCCGGGGACCAGCAGGAGCATCCCGACAAACAAGAGGAGATGCGCTGCATACCATCGCGAGGCTGCCGCTACCACGATCGCGACCTGAGCAGCCGCATCGGCGTTCTCAGGAGGATGAAAGAGGTCACCGACGCTCATCAGTGCCGGGCCCACGACCAGGCTCGCGGCTTCGATTACGGTGCGGTAGCGAGGGGGAGCATCGTCCATGGCGATACTTACCTTGGGAATAACGTTGACCTTTGCGAGAAGAACTCCTTCATGCTGCCACCGACGCCGGGTGGGGAAGTCGAGGAGCCCGAGGGTGATCCGCCGTGGTCGGGAATGCCGACGGATTCCGTTTCGCCCACATGAGCAGACCGATGTAGGCGAGGTCGAACACGCTGCACAGAAGCCCGATGCCGATGACGAACAGCGAGCCGTAGATGAATCCGAGCAGGATCGTCGGGGCGAGGGTTCCGATCCACTTTGCGATTGCAATGAGCAGCGTCTGTCCCCGTGGCCCGCGACGCGCGACAAACATCGCGATGAACAGCCCGGACATGAGCAGGTTCTGCAGGAAGGCGCTGTACTGCGCCGCCTTCATGCCCTCCGTCCCGAATTCAACGATGAACAGCCACTGGATGAGAAAAGACGTGACGATGATGGCGATGCCCGAGGTGATGAAGAGGGGCCGGGAGACGAAAGCCGGGAACTCGGAGCGTCCATAGCGGAAGAACGTTATGAGGATGACGACGTCCGCAATGGCCCAGATCAGATTCACCCACGCCTGTACCTGGGGATCGTGTGCCAGGTCGCGGACCGCGTACGTCCATTCCCAGGCGATGTTCAAACCGAGTGCGGCGATCGGCATTGCGTAGGTCTTCTGTTTGAAGCCGACGCGAATGCAGTCGATGTAGACGATCGTCCACGCGATGCCACTGAGAACGGTCAACAGCATGACCATGTGTGTCTCCTAACCGCGACCTCGCGGTCGCGCAGTGCGTCATGAATCGCGAGAATCTCGTCGTCGTCCAAGTCGAGCCAATGATACTCGGTGTCAGGGGTACCGTCGTGGAGCGACGGTTTGGGCACGCCGGGGGAACCGAGAACCCTGTTGATCTCCCGCGCCAATTCTGGCTTCGTGGCGCGGAGTGGTGCTGCGGTGGCACGCAGGTCGCTGGCAACTGACAGGTGGCCGCGCCCGTCAGCGACGTGGGTGACTCCAGTCCTTGCGCGCTCCGTGTATGTACACTACCATAGAACGTACATACAACACCCCGGCCCATGCCTCGCAAGCCCAGGAAGCCTGACTCCACTCCCGCGAGAGTTTCCGAAGCAAAGGTCTCGAAGACATATCGCTTATCTCCGAGAAAGATTGCGACGGCGCAGAAGCTGCTCGGTGCACCGACGGCAACCTCCGCGATCGAAGAGGCACTGGACATGGTCGTGTTTCGCCGCGAGTTGATCGACGGAACGCGCGCCATCGGTGGCCTGGAGATCACGGCGGCCTTTCCCGATGACGCGCCACGGCGCTGATGAGCGGGCGTGAACGGCGGTATACGCTGGACACGAACGTCTTCATCAGCGCGGCCCGCGATCCCGATTGGCAGGAGCAACTGGTTCGCTTCCACGCCGCGTTTGCACCGTTCGAATGGCTCTCGGCGGTCGTCGCCCAGGAACTGCTCGCCGGGGTGCGCGGACGCGCGGCAAGGACACTCGAGCGCGGACTGCTCGAGCCATTCGAGAAGCGACGGCGGTTGATTGTTCCTTCGTACTCGGCGTGGAAGGAAGCCGGCGCGGTGCTGTCCGAACTCGTCGCCGCGGGTCAGGTCCGCTGGCCGGAGACCTCGCGAAGCTTCGTCAATGACGTCCTGCTGGCGATGAGCTGCAGGGAGGCCGGCATTGTGCTGGTAACCGGGGACACTCGGGATTTCGCGCGCATCGCCGAGGTCCGGCCGTTCGACTTCGTGGCGCCGTGGCCGGTGCCGTCAAGCTGATTGACCGTGGCGGGCGTCTGAGCGGAAACGTCGCCATCACTGTCAACCGACGACCCGGTTTCAGTGCTGCATCGACGCGTTCACAAGAGCATCTCAATGCACAGCCTAACGCACGAGCCTACCAGTTGATTGATCTCTTCGCCCTTGCCGCTCAAGGTATCCATTACGCGCCCCCGCCATGCCCCCCTCTCTCTACTTCTGGCGGGCAAGGAATCGCACGCCTGATAGCCCCTTGAAGTCGGCGTCAAGCGTCCAGATCGTCGCTGCATGCAGGCGCGCGGTTGCCAGTATCACACTGTCCGCCAGCGGCAGCTTGTGCGCAAGGCTCAGCTGTGCCGCATTCAGTGCGATGGTTGCATCCAGGTCCACCACTGCGCCCTGATGCATGACGGCGACGACTTGCAACGCGGCGTCTTCGCCACGCTGCTGCATCACCCGTTTCCCAACCTCGTAGATCACGATCGTCGGGACGAGCAGTTTGTCGATCTGCTCGATCGGTCTCGCCAGCTGGCCGGCGAGCGTCCCTCCAGCGAAGTACTCGAGCCAGGCAGACGAATCGATCAGGTTCACACGCGGTCCCGTTCACGGGCGACGGTTGTGTCAATTCCCTGGAGGAACCCGCGCATCTCGCGCACCGAACGCACGGGGATGAGTTCGACCCGGTTCTGATATTGAAACGCCTGGACTTTCTGGCCAGGCTCGAGCCCCAGCGCCTCCCGGATTTCTCTGGGGATTACAACCTGATACTTGGGAGAAACTGTGACGACAGACATACGCGAGTCACCATCGATAGAATATACGTATTACGATAGTACGATCGATCGGTAACTTCAACCTACGCGTGCTCAAGGCGGTACGCAGGAAGGGGACCCGGCTCTCGCCCGATCCCCCGTTCCCTTCGCGCTCTGCGCTTCACGCTCAGCGCTTGTCCTTAGTCATCCCCGCCCAGGCTGAACCCCGTCTCCGCAAAGGATTGACTGAAAATCCCCGGCAACGGCTCGTTCGAACCCGGCAATGGCTCGTCCACCACCGGCATCTCCATCCCCTCGATCTCCACTTCCTGGTACCGGTACTGACCCGTACCAGCCGGAATGAGATGGCCGATGATGATGTTCTCCTTGAGACCCAGCAGGTCGTCCTTCGCGCCACGAATCGCCGCGTCGGTCAACACCCGCGTCGTCATCGCACCTGCGTGCACATATACTCGCCTCGTTGCCGACGGCCCGCACAGCTTCGCTGCCCAGCGGCCCCGCAGTCAGTTCCCCCCTCGCAACGCGCGTGTCGGATCCAGAGCAGTGGCGCGCCTGGCAGGGATCGCGGATGCCGCGAGAGCTACAGTACCGAGAAGTACCGCCACCATCGTCAGGCTCCAAGGATCGATCGTCGGTACGCCGACAAGAAGCGACCGGATCACGCGACCCAGCAGGACACTTCCGATGACGCCAGCCACGACACCGACCAGCGTCACCCGAACCGCGTCACCCACAATGAGACCCAGCACCTGGCGACGATCGGCACCCAATGCGACGCGCACGCCGATTTCGAACGTGCGTTCCGAAACGGCGTAACTCACGAGACCGTAGATCCCGATGCCGGCGAGAACCAGCGCCAGCACGCCAAATCCGGCGATCAACCAGGTGCTGAAGCGCCGATTGGCCGTGGACGTCGCCACGATCTCCGCCAGCAGCCGCACGCGGGAGACTGGCACAGCCCGATCGATCCCCCGAACCACGCCGCGTACCTGGTTCACCACCAGGCTGGGATTGCCGGTAGTTCGCACGACAAGCGAGAGACTTCGTGGCACAACGTAACTGTTCTGGCCCGATTGCGCGTGAGGCACATACATCGTCGGCTCCGGCACATCGTCAAAGCTCCTCGAACGAAAATCATTCACGACGCCAACGACACTCATCCAGACGGAGTCTTTCCCGCCCATGCGGAATTGCTTTCCGAGCGGTCCGCGCCCGGGCCAGAAGCGATCGGCGAACGCTTTACTGATGATCGCAACTGGTGCCGCACCGACCCGATCATTGGATGTGAAGTCGCGGCCTGCGACGAGACGCATCCCCATGGCACGGAGGTAGCCGGGCGTCACCTCCTGCGGCACCGCCGCCTGAGTTTGCCCGGGCACGTACGATTGTCCCTCGATTCTGATGTCCCACAATCCACCAGCGTCGACGATGGGTAGCCACCGCGCGGCACCGGCCTCCTGCACTCCCGGAATCGCGCGAACCCGCTCGAGCAAGCCGTTGTAGAACTCAATGGTCCGTGGATCGGTGTAACCACTCCCCCCGGGCGAGACACGCATCGTCAGGGTGTTGGCCGGGTTGAAGCCGAAGTCCGCGTTATGCACGTGCAACAGGCTGCGGATGAGCATCCCGCTTCCCGTGAGCATGATCATTGCCAGCGCCACTTCCGCGACCACGAGCGCGCGCCGGGTTCGTGACGACCCCCGGACCGTCGCCAGCGACCTGCCTGACGACTTGAGCGCCTCGGCGGGATCCTGCTTCGACGCCCTCATGGCGGGCACCAGTCCAGCCAGGACGCCGGCGAACGCCGCCACCACGAAGCCGAAGAGCACGACCATCCAGTCCAGGCGAATCTCGTCGAGTCGGGGCAACGAAGTCGGAGCGGTCATGAGCAGGACGCGTTGCGCCCCCCAGCCGATGGCGACACCAAGCAGTCCACCGGCCATGGCGTATACGAGTACTTCGGTCAGCAGCTGTGTCGCCAGCCGTCGCCGGGATGCGCCTAACGCCGTGCGCAGCGCCAGCTCAGCGCTACGACCCTCGCCCCGCGCGAGCAGCAGGTTCGCCACGTTCACACAGCCGATCAACAGCACCACTCCGACCGCGCCGAACATCGCCAGCAGGTACGGCCGCGTCCTCCCCACCAGCCGATCGCCCAGCGACTCGATGACCGGCACCAGCGGAGTGGCGGGGTCGAAGGTCTCGGGGTGATCGGCGACAATGCGGCGCGCCAGGATGTTGGCCTCGGCTCGCGCCTGCCTGATGTTGCTCTCCGCCCGCATTCGACCAATGACGAACAGGTAATGCGACGCCCAGCCGTCCAGCGTGTCCGGCGTCTGCGTGGCCAACGATGCGCAGGTCCGCTGCGAGCAGATGGGGAGCCAGACCTGGGTCTCGGGCGACGGAAAGTCGAACCGATCCGGCATGACGCCGATGATGTTTCGATTGCTGTTGTTGAGAAGCAGAGTCTTTCCGATGATGGCTGGATCGCCACCGAACTGGCGCTGCCACAGCCGGTGGGAAATGATCGCGAGGGGTGCGGGTCGCGCCTGATCCTCCCCGATTGCGAACGAGCGGCCACGTGCCGGCAGAACACCAAGTGTCTCGAAAAAGTTGGGTGTCACCTGGGCGATCGCGATGCGCTCCGGTTCGTCGGCAGCCAGTGTTGCTTCCGACTGGGTATACGCGGCCATGGACGCGAGTGTGCCAAGCCGGGCGCGATACTCGGCATACTGCGGCTCCGACACCAGCCAATACGGAGGTTTGTGGCCGAAGTACACGACTTGCCCCGCGTCTGGATACGGCAACGGGCGCAGCAACAACGCATGAACGACGCTGAAGATCGCGGCATTCGCGCCGACGCCTAACGCGATAGTCAGGATGACCACGGCGGCGAACAGGGGCCTCCGCCGGATACTGCGCAGCGCAAGCTTCACGTCCGGCTTGATGGCGTACACCTGCTCGCTGGCGGCGGCGCCGAGGTGATCGAGGGTGATGCGAGTCATGGAATGATTCCCTTCGAGAAGGCGCTGGTTATGGAAGTGGCGCATGTCGCGTTCGAAGCGCGCCCTGAAATCCCGTGGATAGAGCCGCAGGAAGAAGTCGATGAGCTTCATGCGCCTGCCGGCGCAAGGATCCCCATCCGTTCTGCGCGACGCACAAGCTCCCGCAGGCGGTGCAACTCGGCAGCGAGCGCGCGACGGCCGGACGGTGTCAGGCGGTAGAAGATCTTCCGTTCGTCGGTCTCGGCCCTGGGTGCGGCGACTTCAGTGAGGAATCCGTTGTCCTCGAGCCGCCGGATATGGCGGTAAAGGTTGCCGGCTTCGACTTCCACTTGGCCCTGCGTGTAGTCGAGGATTTCCTGCCGGACCCCGTAGCCGTGCCTGTCCCCGCCGGCGAGGACAGTCAGGACGAGAAGCTCGAGCGGCCTGAGCGGCTGAATCTGCGACATATGTCTCTCCAACTATAGTACTTTTGACTATAGTCGTAAGACAGCAATGCAGTCCGAAGGGTTGCGTGCGCGATTTGCTCGTCATACGCGGGAGAATCGAACCGCCCTCGAGCTGATGCAGGTAACTCGAGAGTCAGGCGCGCCGCGGCGCTCATGTCGGCCGTAAGGTTGAACGCCGAGAGACTTTGACACGGAGTTCGCCGAGTCCGCAGAGCAACCATGTCGTTCATCTCAGCGAACTCTGCGTACTCCGTGTTAAAGTCTTTTCTGTTGAGCGCTCCAAAATGAAACGGGGGACCAGGCTCTCGCCCGATCCCCCATCTCCCATCTCCCATCTCCCGAAGGCTTAGTCGTCCCCGCCCAGACTGAACCCCGTCTCCGCGAACGACTGACTGAAGATCCCCGGCAACGGCTCGTTCGACCCCGGCAACTCCTCCACCACCGGCATCTCCATCCCCTCGATCTCCACTTCCTGGTACCGGTACTGAC
>CAZSNV010000142.1:0-12488 GCA_964608035.1 uncultured Gemmatimonadaceae bacterium
GCCGACTACCACCAGGTCACCGACGAGCCGCAGTACATCGACTATCCGCACTACAGCCGCATCGTGAACTTCGTGAAGGACCTGACCATCGATGTGGCGAACCTTCCGACGCGCCCCAAGGTGGATCGCAGCGGCGCGATTCCTCCGCGCCCAATCAAGCAGTAGCGCAAAGCGCAAAGCGTGGAGCGCAAAGGGTCGGGGACCGAATCCCCGACCCTTTATTCCTGTCCCGTTCCCGTGTCGACTCTTACCGGCGTTTGCTCAGTTCACGGATCTCGATGCGTGGCGCGGGATCTTCATACAGCGCGATCGCTCGGCTCCCGGATAACGCGCCGAGGCGTGGCCATGACGCCGCGGTGAGGCTTCCCGCGCCGGTCTTCGGATCCAGCACGATGTTCAGCAGTTCTCCCACTTCCCTGGCGACCATTTGTGCTGGCATGCGGAAGCCGTATTGCAGCACGACGCCGACTCCCGGCACCAGGTTGAGCGACACGAGCGCGTGGGCGCCGTCGGGGGAGCGCTGGACGCTGGCTCCACCGCCATCGTTATCGCTTATGATGTTGGAGCGTAGGCCTTCGATTGTTGTTCGCCACACCGCGCGGCCATCCCGGCGGTAGGCACGGACCTCACCGACCATCGCCGGCGATGCGTAGACAATGAGGTCGTTCTCGCGATCGCAGATCAGGAGCCCTTCCGAGAACTGAACGTTCACGCTCGCGTTAGGTGATGAATACAGTTTGCCGAAGGCGCGTACCTGCTTCGCCGACGCGTCGAGCGCGCGGAGGACGTACGGGTCGCTCATGGATACCCCGTTCACGAACAGCTCGTCGCCGAGGAAGCACATGGACCGGATCCCGATCTCCACCGGCAAGGTCCCAGCGAGCTTGTAGCCGTCCGCCGAAGGAGCGAACACCGTCAGGCGGCGCTGCATGTCCGCTATCCAGATCTCGTCATTCGGCGTCACAAGGAGCGAATGCGGTGCCCTGAACTCACCGGGACCCTGTCCCCGCCGCCCGAGACGCTGGAGAAACTGCCCGCGGGCGTCGAACAACCGGACGTCCTCCGTTTTCCGGTCGATGACGATGACGGTTCCCTGTCGAGTGGTTCCGACGCTGGCGATCTCGCCGAAGATGAAGTGTTCCGGACCGTCCTCACGTCCGATGGTCGCAATCGCCGTTTCGCCCAGTGTCGCGGGTTGGGCAGTCCTCGGACCGGCCAGCCGCACCGTGGTTGTTACCGGCGAGGACTGATCGACAAAGCGTCTGTCCGGATGCCGGCCAGCAACCTGGGAACGTGCGGATTGCAGCGGTAGCGCCAGGCATAGCGCGGCGGCGAACTGAAAACATTGCGCGGCCACCAGACGGTTACGAACATGGATGCTCATGGATCTGCCTCCCTTTGTGCCTATTCCGCGCGCAAGGCGATCGCAGGGTCAACCCGAGCGGCTCTCCACGCCGGAATCGCTGATGCGCACAACGCCACCACGCCGAGGAGAACTGCAGCCGCGGTAAGCGGCGCGGCTGATCGAACACTGCTGTTGAACAGCAGCGACTGAATGGCGACGCTCGCGTACCAACTCGCCAGACCGCCGAGTACAAGTCCCACCGCGACGACACGGAGGCCCTCGCCAACCACGAGCCTCACCAGATCGCCGGCGCGCGCGCCTAACGCAGAACGAATACCAAGCTCGCCAGTGCGCTGGGCCACGCTGAACGCGAGAATGCCGAACAGACCGACCCCCGCCAACACCACCGCCAGGACCGCGAACGCTCCGAACATCGCCGTTCCCAGCCTGAGCGGGCGGTAGTCGGTGTCGAGCAGCTGGGCCAGCGGACGGATCTCCACAGTAGCGAGATCGGCGCGCACGTCACGCAGCACGCTGTGCAGTTGCGGCTGCAGTGCGCCGGGATCGCCGGTGGTGCGGACCACGAGATAAGCGCCGAGCTCGTGGAGCTCAGGCTCTGCCACCGGCAAGAGTGCCACCATCGGCGCTTCCTCACGAATGGAGCGTGTACGGAGATCGCCAATCACGCCGACCACCTCGCGGCACGGATTGGAGTCATTGCCGAATCGCGCACACTGTCCGATCGCTTCTGCACCTGGCCAAAGCCGCCGAGCCATCGTTTCCGTCACCAGCACCACCGGTGCGCCGCGCGCGTCACCCTCCTGAATCCAGCGTCCGCGCACCAGCCGGAACCCGAGCGTCTGCTGCAGGTCTGGAGTGACCGACCAGATCACACTGAACCCGGAGTCGCCACGGGGAACCGACACGCGCGTCACCCCATTTCCGCTCAACGGAACCGACTCGGCAATGGACACGCGTTCCACTCCAGGCAGTGTGCGCGCACGCCGCAGCGCCTCATCGAGCATCGCGCGCCGGCCGGCAGCGTTCAACGAGTCCTCCTCGAGGAAGAGCCGGGTCACGAGCAGCCGTTCGACGTCCACGCCCATGTCGAATTCGTAGGCACGACGCAGGCTTTGTCCGAATGCCGCGGCGCCCACGATGAGCACTACCGACAGCCCGACCTGAACCGCGAGCAGGCCCTGACGCCAGCGGCCGGTGGACATTGCCAGCTGCGGTGACGCCGATCGAAGCGCGAGGGCGACATCCGATCGCGTCATGCGAATGGCCGGCGCAAGCGTGGCGAGCAGGGCGACAATCATCGCGCAAGTCACGGCGAACAGCAGGACGCGCGTGTCCACGGGTTCCGTCGCCCACTGCATCTGCGGGAAGACCAGCGTCCTGAGGGCGCCGCCGCCCCAGCGTGCAGCCAGGATCGCCGCGCCGGCGCCGAGCAGGGCGATGATCACGGACTCGAGGACGAGCTGTCCAACCAGCCGGCGCCTCGAGATGCCGACGGCCAGTCGCAAGGCGATCTCACGACGCCGGGTGAGTGCACGCACAAGAAGGAGATTCGCCAGGTTTGCGCAGGCGGCGAGCATAACGAGAACCGCCGCGATCATGAGGCGTGTCGACACTTTCACTTCAGCCGGCTGGTCAGCGACCGCGCGCCCCGGTAACACGGAGCCCAGCCTCACCGTTTCCTCGGTAGGACGGGAGTTGGCCCGCTCCGGCAGACGGCCCAGGATCATGGTGGCCTCGGCATCCGCGGTCGCCGGCACCACGCCGGCCTTCAACCTGACGATCGCCCGCGGCGAGAATCCATCCCACTCCTTCCAGTTCGGCTGGATACGGAGCGGCGCGAGCGCTTCGAGAGGAGTCCATACGTCGGCCGCATCCAGTTCGACCCCCGTAAAGCCGGGCGGCGCAACGCCGATCACGGTGACGTCGACGCCAGAAAGAAGGAGCCGCGTCCCGATGGCACTCTCCGCTCGCGCGAAATGCCGTTCCCAGAAACCGTAGGAGATGACCGCGGCACGTTCGGCAGCGTCGGGCCGCGCGTCATCAGGACTGAAGAAGCGCCCCAGGATCGGGCGAACGCCGAGGACTCTGAAGAATTCGCCACCCACCATCGAATCCTTGATCCGCGGCGCGTCCGGTCCACGCCCCAGCCGGCGTCGCGCCGGCGGCATGTACGGCACGACGGCCTCGAAGCTTGTCGCCGTCTGCTCGAGTGCGAAGATCTCCGGAAACATCACCGCATTGAAGAACGGACGCGGCCTGGCCGGGTCGCTGATCCTCCGCACATTCACCGCATACACATTGCCGGGGTTCGCGACATGCGCTGGCGCGCGAAGCAGGAGTCGATCGACCACGGAAAAAACCGCTGCATTCGCGCCGATGCCGAGCGCGAGCGAGACGACCGCGACGGTTGTGAAGCCAGGGGATCGCCGCAGGAACCGCGCCGCATAACGAGCATCGCTGGCAATGGCCTCGACCCATCCGAACGACCATGCGTCGCGCGTCCGTTCGCTGATGGCCGTTCCGTTCCCGAGCCGCACCGCCGCGAAACGCGCGGCGTCATGAGCGCTCAGGCCGCGCTGACGCGCGTCCTCCTCAAGAAACTCGCGGTGAAGCTGGAGTTCGTCGGCCAACTCCGTCTCCAGTGATCGCCGCCGCAAACGCGATCGGACCCGGAACCACAGCGCGCGCACGGACGCAAGCATAGCTCCTCCTTGCCTTCAGCGTTCTTCGCTATACGGTTTCCTACTCACTGCGCAGCGCCGACACCGGGTCGACGCGGGTCGCGCGACGCATTGGCGCGAGCGCCGCCACGATCGTCGTCAGCAACAGGAGTAGCGACGCGCCGACAATAGTGACCGTGTCGCGCGCCGATGTGTGAAAGAGCAGGTCCTTCAGCCAGCGCGATGCCGCTAGCGACGCCACGACGCCAAGTCCGAGACCGCCGACCGCGAAGGCCATGGTGCTCCCGAGCACGAGCCCGGCGAGTCGGCCCCGTGTAGCACCGAGCGCGGCGCGGATCCCGAACTCCGCGGTCCGCCGCGTCACGACGAACGACACGATGCCGAACACGCCGATCGCCGCCAGGGCGAGCGCAATGAGGCCGAATCCGGCGAAGACCATCGCGCCGAGTCGCCACGGCCGCATCTGTTCGTCGATACGGATGCCTAACGGGCGCACGGTGAGCGTCGAGTAGTCGGTCCGCCAGCCGGTCAGAGTGGCGCGGATCCTGAGAGCCGCCTCCTCGGCGGGCCCATCGACACGGACGATGAAATACTGCGCGTCCCAACCCAGCTGGTCAGGGTGGACGAAGAACTGTGCCTCGCCGGCGCGGGTGATTCTGTACGTAATCATGTCGCGAACGACACCGACCACCTCACGATACGGCATGCTGTCGGCCCCGACCTTCAGGCGCTTGCCAACGGCGTCCTCGCCGGGCCAGAGCGCCTTCGCGAGTCCTTCGCTGACCACGACCACCGGTGCCGCGCCGCGAAGGTCCGTGTCTTC
Organism: uncultured Gemmatimonadaceae bacterium; assembly: GCA_964608035.1. Classification (GTDB taxonomy): domain Bacteria; phylum Gemmatimonadota; class Gemmatimonadetes; order Gemmatimonadales; family Gemmatimonadaceae; genus JABWBJ01. Next base: position 4,871 of record CAZSNV010000142.1, read on the forward strand.
CAGGACCCTGCCGCGCACGGCTCGGATTCCCAGCGCTCGCATGCCAGCCCCCGTCGCCGGGAAGAGGAACCAGCTTTTCCCCTTCAATTCCTCAGCGATGTTTCGTTCCGGGATCGCCAGGCGATCGAAGTAGATCGAACTGAATGGGATCCCGACGGTGAGTGCCACTTCACGCACGCCTTCGACGCGTCGCAGCCGGTCGGCGGCATCCGCGAGAATGGCGTTGAGGTTGGGCGCAGCCTGGAGTCCCTGGGGGAAGCTCATGGACACCATGATCGCCTGGCGCGCATCGAAACCGACGTCGAAACGCGTCGCGCGCATCAAGCTGCGCGTGAAGAGGCCTGCGCCCACAAGAAGCATCAGCGAAAACGCGAGCTGGAAGGCGAGCAGCGTGCTGCGCAGCCGGTGCCCCGAAGTCCCCGATTGCATTCCGGTCTTGAGCGCGTGGCCGACTTCCGTGCGAGACGCGCGCCAGGCTGGGAAGAGTGTCGCGACCACTCCAACCGCCAACGTGGTGAGTAGAGTGAGTACCACGATTCGGCCATCGACCGGGGACGACGCCCAGGTCACGTCAGGCATGACCAGGGTACGAAGGAAGCGGCCGCCTGAGTGCGCAACCAGGAGTGCCGCTCCCGCGCCGATAACACAGATCACCAGCGACTCCGCCATCAGCTGGCCGAGCAGACGGCCCCGTCCAACGCCAATGGCGATTCGGACCGCCAACTCGCGCTCACGCGCCAATCCGCGCGCCAGCAGCAGACTACCGACGTTCGCGCAGGCCGCGAGCAGGACCAGCACCGCAGCCGCGGCCAGTCGAAGCGCGACATCTATGCCGGCATCTCGCTGATCAGGTCCACGCGCCTCGATCAGGGAGCCCAGCTCGGCAGAGAACCTGCCGTCAGCCATGAAGCGTGCGTTGCTCGGCAAAGCCTGGATTCGTCGACCGACCTCGGAAGCCGCCAGGCTCTCACTGGTGGCCTCCTGCGGCCGCACGATCGTGTTCACGCTTTTCGTATTGCGGCCAGTCCGCCACGTCGGTCCAAAATGCTGTGAAAGCGACAACACCGGCGCCGCCGGCATCCACAGGTCGGCGGGCTCCAGGTGGAGGCCTGTGAAGCCGGCCTGCGCGACACCGATGACCGTCCCCTGAAGGGGGCCTAACGTCATGACGCGCCCGATGACCCCGGAATCCGAGCCGAACTCGCGGCGCCAGTAGGCGTGTGAAAGGACGATCGCCGGCGCGGCGCCGTCCTCGTGGTCGTCAGCGGCGAAGAGCCGGCCAAGAATCGCGCGCACGCCGAGGAGGTCAAAGTAGCGCGAAGTGACCAGGGATCGATCGGCCGTAGGCGCGTCGTATCCGGTACGCAGTTTGACCGGTGACGGATACAGGAACCCGGCGACGGACTGGAATACGGGGAGCGAGTCGACTGCGAAGTATTCTTCCCAGTCGAGTCTCCCGCTGATGTACGCCGGCCGGCCCGGTGCTTCGGCGCGCACGTACAACCGCCTGATCGCGTCGGCGTCGGTGATTCCCGGGGGTGGACGGAAGAACACGCGATCAACGATCGTGAACACGGCCGCGTTGGCGCCGACGCCGAGTGCAATCGAGAGCACGGCGACTGTCGTGAAGACGGGCGATCGCCTCAGGAAACGTGCGGCATACCGGACGTCACGTACCACCGTTTCGAACGCGGGCAAGGACCACCATTCGCGCGACCGTTCGCGGATGACAGACGCATTGCCGAGGCGGATAGCGGCAAGACGTCTTGCCTCGGCGTCAGGCACACCGCTTCGTCGCGCGTCCTCGGCCAACAGGTCGCGATGCAGGTTCATCTCCTCGGACAGGTCCGCGTCGAGTTGACGGCGGTTGAGGAGCGACGTGACCCTGAACCAAAGTGCCCTCAGCGACTCCAGCATGGTGTTACTCCTGTGTGCGGAGTACGCGCTGGATGGCGCCCGACATGCGCTCAAAGCTCGCGACCTCATCGCCGAGCTGGCGGCGACCCGCGGCGGTGATGGTGTAGTAGCGCGCGCGGCGCTTCGTCGGTGTCTCGCGCCATTCCGCCTTCGCCCATCCTTTCGCCATGACGCGCTGCAGCGCGGGATAGAGCGATCCCTCTTCGATCTGCAGCACTTCCTTCGAGACCTGCCGGAGGTGCTGGGCTATCGCGTAACCGTGCATCGGTGCGAGCGAGATCGCCTTGAGGATCAGCATGTCCAGCGTTCCCGGCAGCAGCTCGTCGCGCACGTTTGGCCTCCCAGAGTCAGGCTTTACATAGGTAGACTATGGGTGGGACACGGGCAATGCCGCAAGCGTTGCTTGCGCAGGGTCGAGGCTCGAGCTCGCGGGTCGAGGCTCGAGCTCGCGGGTCGAGGGGTGTGACCTGAAGCCTTCGCTCTTCTCCCTACCTCGAGCCTCAAGCCTCGACCCTCAAGCGTGGACCCTCAAGGAGTAGCCGCCCGCTGGACAATGCGCTTGACGACATCGAGCATGACCGCCGTCCCCCGCCGCACATTCGCCTCGGACAGGCGCTCGTTGTTTCCGTGCAGTCCGCTGGCCTGTTCGGCGGGAACGAGAAACGGCTCGTAGCCATAGCTCGGGATTCCCAGGTCGCGGAAGAAGTGGCTGTCCGTGAAGCCTGTCGACACCGAGGGAATAATCGTCGCCTGCGGATAATGCTGGCGCGTCACGTCCACCATGGCGCGGTACACGGCATTGTCCTGCGGTGATACCGCCGGCGTGAAGCCAAGGGTTTTCTCGATCCGGATGGCGGGGTCATTGATAACTGCCGCGAGTTCCGCGATGAACGCCGCGTGATCCTGGTCGGGGAGCGTGCGGCAGTCGATCTGCGCCGTGGCTTCCGGCGGAACGACGTTGACCTTGTTGCTGGCCTCCAGCATCGTGATCGAGCAGGTGTTGCGCGTTAGGGCGGCGGCAGCAGGCGCGTCGGCCTGCAGCTTGAGCAGCGTGTTCCGGTCCTGCACCGCCTTCGTCATGTCGCTGAACGCGGCCTGCCACGGCCCGGCGGTTGGCGCCAGTCCCTTGAAGTACGCATCCACGGCCGGCACGATGCGTGGCGCGAATTCGTAGGTGCGAAGGCGATCGAGCGCGCGGATCAGTCGCGTCACGGACGTGGAGACCTGCGGCTGCGAGCCATGCCCAGGGTTGCCGGTCGCAATGAGCTTCAGCCAGAGCGGCACCTTCTGCGTGACCTCGATGCCGAAGCGCTGCCGGCCACCATCGACGCTGCCGCTGCCTCCTTCGTTCAGCACGAAGCCGACACCACGAAACGCATCGGGTCGGTTCTTCACGATCCACCCCGCGCCGAACGCACCGCCGGCTTCCTCATCCGCCGTCGCCATGAAGATCACGTCGCGGTTCAGCGGCACGCGCAGCCGATGGAGCGCGATGAACGTCTGGAAATGCGCGATGCCGAGCATCTTCGTGTCGAGGGCGCCGCGCCCGAAGATGTCGCCGTTACGCACGTCGGCGGAGTACGGATCCACATCCCAGTAGCGCGGGTCCGCGGGAACCACATCCATATGATGGAGCAGCATGAGCGCCGGTTCGTTCCCGCCCTTGAGACGCGCCCAGATGTTGCCGCGTCCCGAAGCCGCTGACGCCGTGTCGAACGGGATCCCCTCCTGCTGGAGGATGCGCGCGAACCACTTCATCGACGCTTCCTCGTTCCCCGGCGGGTTGGCCGTGTTGATCCGCAGGTACTCCTTCGCGCGCTGGACGGCCTCGTCCTGGAGCTTCTGCAGCTCGGCCGGCGTTTGCGCAGCGAGCGGAAGGCTCAGCGTGAACAGCGCGATGGTGTGTGTGAGTGCCTTACGCATAGACCAGTGTTCTCAAGTCATGACAACGTGATCGTGCTGGGTTCACACGGACAACTGCCAACTGCCGGAAAAGCAGTCAACGCGAATTAGGCGGATGCCCGCGAAGAACAGCAAGGAGTTTCTGAACGTAACAGTCGGCGAAGATTCGCGCCCTCCGCGTCGATTTGCAGTTCCGGAAGTGGACGGTATCTGTGCAAATCAAGGACGGACCACATAGCTGAGTTTCAGGAAGAAACCGTCCCGCACGCGCTCCATGTCGCGGAACCGGAACGCATCAGGCTCGGTGAGACTCGCGCCGTAACCTGCGAAAACCACAGTACCCGGGCTCGGCACATACGATACCAACCAGTCGACGCGGAAATCGCGCGTGGTCTGCCGTCCGGCGAGGACCGAGTTGCGTAGCAGTGGTTCCTTCGTTCGCGGATCGCGCAGCGCATCCAGGCGGCGATTGTCGTACTGGCCAACGAATCGCAAGAAGAGCGGACGGCTCAGCTGGTACTCCGCCTTGAGTCGAGGCACGCTCGCACTCGACAGGAGCGAATTGTCGCGCCAGCGCGTGATGCGGCTGTAGAGATACGATGTCGTCAGGCGCAACTGATCCGACGGACGGAAGTCGATGTCGGCCGTGACGTCGGTGCGATGCGCGGGTGCCGTCTCGAAGAAGTCGACGTCGCGGCCGAGGAACGTCGTGAAGCGACCCGAGAAAAAGCTGTATTGCGGTGTGTTCACGCGCGCGAGTCCGTACAGCGCTTGCGTCCTCGGCGAAGGAGTAAAGGTCGTTGTGTCGCCTATCGATTGAACGGCGTATGATTCGTATCGCCGCGGATCGAAGAGAAACGATTCGGTGACCGGCGTTACGCTCACGATCCAGCCGCCGCGGATGTTGAACACATTCTCCAGCTGAAACTTCGTTTCCTGCACGCTGCCGCCATCGCGGAACGTGTCGTACAACCAGAGTCCATCGAGTCCCTGGCGGATCAGCCAGCTTTCGATGAAACTGCCGGGCCGACCGTAGACCGAATATCGGTTGTAGAAACTCCCCTTCGCGAAATCCGTGCGCGGCACGAATCCGCTCGATGCGGCGAACTCGGGCGCGATGCCGCTGAACGAGTACAGGTAGCCGAAGCGCAGGCCCGTGCGGTTCGACGAAAAGTTCCAGAGCGGCGCGGTGTGCGTTCCGTTCCCGTCACGGGTACGACTGACGGCCACGTGACCGGAAAGTGAGTACTCGCGCCGGAACAGGATGCGCGTGTCGATGCCGGCAACCCGGTTGTATCCGTCGCCCTCGGTGCGGTCGGTGAGCGTAAAGCCCGCGGTCGACGCCGACGAGATATCGCGCCGGACGCGCAACAAGTTGAAGAAGGGATGATCGTCGCCTGACGAGGACGCGTCACGACTGTCCAGGGCGGAGAGCACGGCCAGGGACGTGCGCCCCAGCTTGCCCGACAGTTTCAGTGCGGCGTCCGGCTGTACGATACGCCGTGTGTAGATCAGGTTGTCGGGCGTCTCGAACTGTTCGATGCCGTCGACGAAGAACGGCCGCTTTTCGGGGAAGAAGAGCGCGAACCGCGCGTCACCCGGGACCTGCGCCGCATCGGCTTCCACCTGCGAAAAGTCGGGCCTGACCGTTGCGTTGACCGTGAGATTCGGCGCCAGGCGCCACCGCAGGTTCCCGCCCAGCGCATGGTCCGTGGTGGTCAGCCATTCACCGGTGACGCGCTGTCCGCTGCGCACCGACGTGAACTCGGGATTGAGTTCGACGACCTGGTCACGCTGGAGGCCGGTGAATCCCGTCAGCAACCCCGATTGCACGAGGAGCGACTGCGCGCCACGTCGCGCCGGCGTCCACGTCTGCTGATAGCCCGAATGCTGCACGAACCGGATGACCTGGAACGCCCAGTCCTGCGGATCCGTGCCCTGAAAGCGAATGCTCGTCAGGGGAATCCTGACCTCGACCTCATAGCCGCCGTCGGTGACGCGGCCCTTCGACTCGAATACGAAGTCCGTGCTGAGGTCGATGTTGGCGGGCGGATTGCCACCGAAGGTCTGACCGCGAGCGTTAGGCGCACCGGAACCACCACCGTCGGTGCGCGTGCCATCGGCCTGCACACCGAGTGGATTGACGCCAAAAACAAAGGCGCGGCGCCGATCGTTGAACGGATCGATCAGCAGATGCACATAGTCGTCGCTGTCGATGCGATCGCGCGCGGCGAGCGTGGCATGCACCGCTCCGTGTGTTTCGAACGCGCGGATCCCGACGTAAATCGCCGTCGGTGAGTACCAGATCAACACGTCGGTCGAATCCTGGGCGGGGCGTCCATCAAACGGGAGATAGCTCGAGAATCCGGTCAATCGCGCCGCGGACTGCCAGGCGGGTTCGTCGAGCACGCCGTCGATCACCGCCGTAGCGTCAGTCGAAGGGACGCGTGCCACGAGCTGGTTCATGCGACCGTGATAGGTGCCCTGTGCTGCTGCGGACACCCACGGCAGAATCACGCCCGCCACCACAATGAACTCTGAGAGTCGCATGATCCGCGGTGTACTCAGCGCCCAGCCCCCCACGGAGCCGGGGGTTCCGGGACTGTCGACGTGAGGTCGAACTCGGCGCGGAACCGTCTCGTGGCGCCTTCGCGCCGGAGTGCATACACGACCATGTGCCCCGAGTGGAGCTCGAGCGTCCAGACGTTCGCGCGCGCGGCCGGGATCAACGACGCGGTTAGCGAGTCCGCGTAAAACTCCTGTCGCTCCGGAGTTCCCGCATCACGCGTGTCGCCGCCGTAGAAGGTCACCGAATCCGCCGTTCCGTCCTCGTGTCGGTGATCGTGCTTGAGGCGGAGGCCGTTGGCGGTCCGCGTCAGCACCCAGGTGCGGGAACGGTTCTCGCCGACATGGAACGGTATCCGTATCGTGTCCGCCGAACACTCTCGCACGTGCATAACGAGCACGGCTCGGCTCATGACGGTATCGGGCGGTTGCGAGTCGGCTACCCGGCCACCGTACGCCTTCCCACAGAGTCCGGTGAGCGTCGTCCAGAAAGCTTCCCGGGGTTCAAGCGCGGCGGCGTCGGTCGAAGCCGAGTCCGGCTGCCGGTCGTTGCAGGCGGCGGCGGAAACGAGGATGATGAGACCAAACCGACGACAGACCGCCCGGACCAGGGTTGCTATGTGCATGGCGGAAAGTGTGCAGCGGGTTGGACCCGCGCCATACTGAATGGAACCGAAGACAGAGACGCGCTGGACGCTGCCCGGGGTGAATGACAAGTTGGACGCAAGGAGAAACCACATGGACCGACGCGAGGCACTCCGAAGCATTGGCGCGGCGGCGGTTGCGCCCGCAATTCTCCCGGGACCGGCTGCGGCATTGAGCAGCGCCGGGCGGCTCAAGCAGTCCGTTTCCTATTGGCCATTCGGCCGGATTCGGCTGCCGGAGTTTGCTACTGCCGCGAAACGCATCGGCATCGTGGCGATCGACCTGCTCCACCCCGAGGCGTGGTCGATGGTGCGGGACGCAGGGCTGGTGTGCTCGATGGGGTATCCGTCCAAGCGCAGCGACTTCCTCAGCCGTGGCTTCAACAATCCGGCGAACCACGACCTGCTGGTGGACGAAATCGAAAAGACACTGCCGCTGGCCGCCGCCGCCGGTGTGCCTAACGTCATCGCGATGTTCGGCAACCGGAATGGCCGGGCTGACGACGAGGGAGCCGCGAACTGCATCGCCGGCCTTTCGCGCGTGAAGGCAAGCGCCGAGCGACACGGGGTGACCGTGTGCGTCGAGCTGC
>CAZSNV010000143.1:0-12482 GCA_964608035.1 uncultured Gemmatimonadaceae bacterium
GACGGCGAGTCGCTCGAGGCGCATCGGGATGCTTTCACCCGCCTCGGATTCGAATTGGAGCCCTTTGGCGGCCATTCCGTTATCGTGCATGCAGTCCCCGCTCCGCATCGCCGCTTCGATGCGTTGAAATGCCTGCGCGAGTCGCTGGCCGCCCTGAGCGGAGACCGCGGTGCGACCGCGCACGCAGGCCATGAGCTGCTGGTCGCTACCGTCGCATGCAAGGCGGCCGTGAAGGCGGGCGAACCGCTGGCGCCTGACGAGATGCAGGCTCTCTTCCGCTCCCTGGTCTCAACCACGCTGCCGGCGCACGACGTGCATGGCCGCTCGGGGATCATTCGCCTGACGTGGGATGAGCTCGATCGACGATTCGGCCGGCGCTAGCCTGCTGGTCATCTGCGGGCCTACGGCGTCGGGAAAATCGTCCCTCGCGCTGCGACTCGCCGAGATGCACGGTGCGTCCATCATCTCGGCCGATTCGCGACAGGTCTACAGAGGCTTCGACATCGGGACGGCCAAGCCGGACGCTGAGGAGCAGCGACGCGTCCCCCATTACGGCATCGATGTCGCCGAGCCTGACGAGCGATACTCGGCGGCCGACTGGGCGGCGAGTGTTCCACGATGGGCCGAGAGCATCCAGGCGGCCGGGAGAAAGCCGATCCTGGTGGGTGGAACGGGGTTCTATCTGCGCGCCCTGTTAAAGCCGCTGTTCGAAGAGCCTTCAATCGATCCCGAGCGCCGTGCCGTGGTGCGCGACATGCTGTCCAGTCTGTCGGCCGCGGAGATTCTACGCTGGTGTGAAACGATCGATCCGGCGCGTGCGCCACTGGGACGCGCCCAGCATGAGCGGGCCATCGAGGTCGCCTTGATCACCGGACACCGCATCAGTGAACTCCACCTCGACCGGCCGCGGGCAACGGCGCTGACCGCGCGCTATCTTGTCCTCGACCCGGGGCCGAGTCTGGCTGGCTTCATTGAGGCTCGTATCGAAGAGATGCTGGCCGCGGGTTGGCTCGACGAGGTGCGAACACTCAGCGAACGAGTGGACCCGGGCGCCCGGGCGTGGACGGCGACCGGATACGACGTGATACGTCGCGTCGTGACCGGTGAACTGACGCTGGAGCAGGCCCGGGAGTTCGTCGTGGTCGCGACGCGGCAATACGCAAAGCGGCAGCGGACGTGGTTCCGGCACCAGCTTGATAGTGAACGCGTGATGCGGCTCGATCCACGATCGCCTGACGCGTTCGACCGCGCAGTAGCATGGTTCACCAGCAAGGAGGCGGAGCAGTGAAGATCGGCATCACGTGTTACCCGACGTATGGCGGCTCCGGCGCGATGGCCACTGAGCTGGGCATCGCACTCGCCAGGCGCGGACACGAAATCCATTTCATCACCTACAAGCAGCCGTTTCGCCTCCCGTCGTTTCTGCCGGGCGTCTACTTCCATGAAGTGGACGTCGGTCGCTACCCGCTGTTCGAGTTCCCGCCTTACGACCTGGCGCTGGCGGTGCGGATGCATGAGGTGGTGCGCGCGCACGGGCTTGATCTGCTGCACGTGCACTACGCGATCCCCCACGCCACCAGCGCCTGGATCGCGCGGGAGATGCTTCACGAATCGGCCGATGACATCGCCGTGGTCACCACGCTCCACGGCACCGACATCACCATCGTCGGTCAGGACCACTCCTTCCACACGATCACCAAGTTCTCGATCGAGAAATCGGATCGGATCTCGGCCGTGTCGCGATTCCTGCGCGACGAGACGATCTTCACGTTCGGGTGCGCCGGCTGCGAGGTGGAGGTCATCCACAATTTCATGGATCCGAAGCAGTTCGACCGGAACACGCAGACGGCCGTGTTGCGTCCGCAATTCCCGGGAAAGCGTATCCTGATGCACATCTCGAACTTCCGCGCCGTCAAGCGCGTGGTGGATGTGGTGAGGATCTTCGCCCGGGTGCGTCCCGAGGTGCCGTCCGTGCTCGTTATGGTCGGTGACGGCCCCGATCGCGTGGACGCGGTCGATGAGGCGCGGAAACTCGGCGTCGAGGAGGACGTGCACTTCCTCGGCCGCATCGATGACGTAGCGCCGCTTCTGGCCTCGGCGGATCTCTTCCTGTTGCCAAGCAACCGGGAGTCGTTCGGTCTGAGCGCGCTCGAGGCTTTGTCGTGCGGCGTGCCCGTGATCGGGTGCAACGTGGGCGGACTCCCCGAAGTCGTCAGGCATGGAGAAACGGGCGCGCTTCTGGCGCCCGGTGACATAGACGGGATGTCTGCTGCTGCGCTCGAGATCCTGTGCGACGATGCGCGCTGGCAGGCGATGAGTGAGCTTGCGGCCGCAGATGCACGAGCGCGGTTCTCTGAGGATGCGATTGTGCCGCTGTATGAGGCGCTGTATCACAAGGCGGTCGCGGACCGCCCACGTCCCGCTTCAGCGCGGCACGCCGCGACATGACGGAGTTCCAGGCGCTCGTGCTGGGCCTCATCCAGGGCCTGTCGGAGTTCCTCCCCATCAGCAGCTCGGCACATCTCGCGCTCGCTCCGTGGTTCTTCGGCTGGGAGCCGGGCGGTCTCGCGTTCGATGTTGCGTTGCACATCGGGACACTGGTCGCGGTGGCGTGGTATTTCCGCCGCGAATGGATTGCACTGGCGGGCGCCGCGCTGACTATCGCCAGGCAGCGCGCCGTCCGCACCCCCGTTGAATGGCGTCTGGTGTTCCTGATCGTTGCCACCATTCCTGCGGCAATTGCTGGACTGACGGTCGAGGACCTGGCGGAGACGGCTTTTCGCTCGCCCCGACTCATTGCGATCAACCTGATGGTCATGGGGGTGTTGCTGTGGCTCGTGGATCGCGTCGCCAGACGCGATCGTCCATTGGACGGCATGCGATTGCGCGACGCGGTCACGATCGGCTTCATCCAGTGCCTGGCGCTGTTGCCGGGTGTGTCACGTTCGGGGTCTACGATTACCGGTGCACGCTTTCTCGGATTTGATCGTCAGTCCGCCGCCGTGTTCAGTTTCCTCATGAGTTTTCCGGTCACGCTGGCGGCGGCCGTGCTGAAAGCGCCGGACGCGTTCACGCCGGGCACCGATGCGACGACCATTCTCATCGGCATTGCGGCCGCAGCGGTGAGCAGTTGGGTGGCGATCTCGGTCCTGCTCCGATTCGTGTCACGCTACAGCTTCGGCGTTTTCGCCGCGTATCGACTCGTGCTTGGCGTCATCGTCCTGGCCACCCTGGCGGCGCGTGGCTGACCCTGCGTTGGCCACGACATTCGATGGCGCGACAGGTGAGGCGCTCGCCAGGGCGCTCTCGTTACCCAGGGTCGTGGTGCTGGAAGAAGTGCCCTCCACTATGGATGGGGCCAACGAACTGGCCGCCGGAGGCGCTCATGCCGGCACGCTCGTGCTGGCGGACTCCCAGGCCGCCGGCCGTGGCCGCGCCGGGCGCCGGTGGGAATCGAGGGCAGGGGACGGCCTCTGGCTCACGCTGATTGAGCGATTGAACGATTTGCCGGCGCTCGACGTGTTATCGCTGCGTATCGGCATCCGTGCGGCGCGGGCACTTGATCGATTTGCGCCTGCTCCCGTCGGGTTGAAGTGGCCTAACGATTTGTTCCTTCCCTCCGGAAAACTCGGCGGCATCCTGGTAGAGTCACGGTGGCGGGGTGCGCGTCCGGAGTGGACGGCCATCGGCATTGGCATCAATGTGCGCGACGTGCGATATCCGGGCGGCGCCGCGCTGGGCGCCGATGTTTCACGACTCGACGTGCTTGCCGAGATCGTGCCGGCCCTACGCGCGGCGGCCAGCGGGCGCGGTCATCTCTCGGATGCGGAGCTGGCCGAATTCGCGGCGAGGGACGTGGCGTTCGGGCGTCGCTGCCGTGAACCGTCGAAGGGACGCGTGTCGGGCATCACCACCAACGGCGCCCTGCTGATCGAAACACCCGACGGCGTGAAGCGAATGCTTGAGGGTTCTCTCGTGCTTGAGGAATTGACCTGATCCCCGTCTTCGACGTCGACAATACCGAGATGAGAGTCGGCGGGCAGCGAGTTAGCGTAACGAGCCGCTCCAGCTCAGGATGTGCTGGACGCACTGGGTAGAGGGTCGTCTTGACACCTGCAGGCACAGTCCTTACCCTTGGTAAGGAAAAGAAAAGGAGGTAAGGTGAAGGAGTCCACCGTCACGAGCAAGGGCCAGATCACTATCCCCAAGGTGGTTCGGGAGCGTCTGCATCTCGAGCCAGGCGATAAGGTCTACTTCGACGTGCGCGAGGATGGCTCGGTGCTCATGGTGGCGTGCAACGACCCGGTCGAGAACCTGTTCGGGATGCTTCGGCAGAAGTCGGGGAAGCGGCCGATGACGATCGATGAAATGAACCCCGCCAGCCTGAAGGCCCCGAATCGGTGATCGCACTCGAAACCAATGTTCTGGTTCGCCTGATCGTTCAGGATGACCAGGCTCAGGCTCGCGTCGCCGAGCGCTTGCTGGTGCGCGCGCGTCGTGATCAAACGCCGCTTTTTATCGCGGACGTTGTACTGTGCGAGTTGGTATGGGTGCTCAAGAGCCGTCTTGGCCTGGACCGCCACGAGATTGCCGATGCCCTCGACCGGTTGCTCCGGACGGAGCTCATGGTGGTGGCCGACTCCGCGGTGACGTCCCGTGCGCTGGGCGCGTACCGAGTGGGACGGGGAGACTTCGCGGACTACATCATTCGCGAACAGGCATTGGCGCGCGAAGCCGTCGAGGTGGTGACCTTCGATCGCACGTTGAAGGGCGAAGACGGCTTCCGCATCCTCAGCTGATCGGGTTTTGGCATGCGCTACGGTGCCGCCGGGACTTCACCGACGACGGTAGATCCCGTCGAACACCGTTGTCCAGCGCATGCCCCGGTCGCGGCTCGACTGCCAGAATTGCCGCACCGTGCCATCGGCGTTAGGCGTCCAGGTGATGCGCTCGAGCGTCTGTGTTCCGTCCGGCAGGCGTCGTTCGCCTTCCATGACCATCTCGCCGTTCAGGACGCCGCCTGACAAGTGCAGGACGGTCCCGGTATTGTCGACCCACGTCTGGTGCCACTTGTTGTCGCCGGCATCCCAGGCGTTGAGACTATGACCGCGTGACGGTCCGGCGCCGGTCCAGGATTCCTGGAGCCCGCAGCCGCCCAGGACTCGCTCGATGCGATTCGTTCCGGCCCGCTGGCCCTGGGCGTTCGTGACCTCCCATTCGCCGATCCAGAAATCGAATTGGCTATGCGGTGATGACGAGCAGGGAGCCGGTTGCTGCGCACCAGCGAGGTGAGGTAGCGCGGCCAGCAGAAGACCGAGGAATCGCATGGAGGCGCCGGAGACCGTTGACGCACGCAGACTGCGTCGTGCAGTTGGCTTCTTGCTCGATCCCATGAATGCGCACTCTCCGTCGAGTCGCAGGTTTTGAAAGTGACTCCGGACGGTACTCAACCGGTATCACCAATCACAACTCCGACGCGACTGGCCGCCGAACACTCGAGATTCCCGTCAGCAGGACAAGTCGTAGATTGGCGCAGTGTGGAAACCAGTTTCAGCGCGGAAGACCTCACCCGCAGATGAACCTCGCCGCACGACCAACAGCCCTGCGCATCGGCATCGTGCTACTGGCGCTCCTCGCGGCGCCGAGGGCCGTGTTCGAATCATGGCGCCTGCTGTTCGGGCAGACGTGGTACGACGCCACCGACATCAAGAATTTCCATCACCTGACGGTCACATGGCTGTCCGGGCACGACATCTACGCCACGGTCGCGAACGCGGATTATCCGCCCGCGTCGTTTCCCCTCATGTATCCGATGTACGTGCTCGAGAATGACATCAATCGCTGGGTGTGGTTCGCCCACGCCGTCGTTGTCCTGGGCGTGCTCATCTGGATGTGCGTGCGTGAGAGCGGGGCCGAAACGACCGAGGAGAAACTCGGCGTCGCACTCATTCCGCTGGCGATGTTCAGCACTGGCGTCGCGTTTGGCAATGGACAGCTCGTGATCCACGCCCTCACGGCGTCAACGGCGGCGATGCTGCTCCTGTATAAGAGTCGTGGGCGCGTCGCCTGGGAGCTCGCGGCGGCTGCGTGCATGCTCTTTGCCCTGGTCAAGCCGAACCTCACCGCTCCCTTCTTCTGGATTTTCCTGCTCGTTCCGCGCCGAAAACACGCCGCCGCGTACGTCATCGTGGGTTACGTCCTGCTGACACTGCTCGGCGCGAGCTTTCAGCCTGCCAGCCTGGTGGACCAGTTCAGGGGATTCATCTCCCGTGGTCTGGATGTGACGGCGCAATTCACAGGTTATGGGGCGGTCCCGATGTGGCTGGTCAAGGCGGGGGTTCCTGACCTGATCATGCCATTCACAGTACTGGCTCTGATGGCCATGGGCGTCTGGGTCTGGACGAACCGCCATGCCGATCCATGGCTGCTCTACGGCGGCCTGGCGATCATGGGGCGGTTGTGGGCCTACCATCAGCTCTACGACGATGTGCTCAACTTGTTTGCTTTCATCGCGCTGATCCGACTGTCCAAGGGCCGAGCGGGAAACCGCGGGCCCGATCGCGTGGCTTTGGTGGTATTCCTCATAGCGCTCACCACTCTACCTGGACCGGCAACGCCGCTCCGATTCTGGCACGGCTGGATCAGCGTCGTTGACCGCGGCTGGCAGACCGGGGTCCGATGCCTCATGCTTGCCGTGATCATGCACCGCGTCTGGAAACAGCGAGAGCGGGCGCCGGAACTCCAAGGCGCCTGGCCGTCCCCGAGTGTAAATCTGAAGCCAACGTGAAGGAGGCAACGTGCGACACCGTCTGGTTATCATCGCATCGGTAATCGCTCTCGACGCGGGAGCGCAGACAGCCACGGTGCCGACGCCGGCGGCGATCCAGATGATCCGGGAGCAGGATCTGCGAGCCGACCTGTTCGCCATGGCTGGCGATGCCACGCGCGGGCGCGAGGCGGGCACGCTGGACGAAATGCGAGCCTCGATGTGGACCGCCGAACAACTCCGGAAGTTCGGTGTCGCGCCACTTGGCGAAGACGGAACGTACTTCCAGTGGTTCAACATGAGGCGTACGCGCGTTTCTTTTGTGGGAAGTTCCGTGCGAATTGGCGGGAAGCCGTTCGCACTGTGGACCGACATCACGCCCGCGTCGAACACTGTGGGCGATGTCGTCGGCACGATGGTGTTTGCGGGTGACGGCAGCGACACGACGATCGACGTTCGCGGACGCGTGGCTGTGGTGACGCTGCGGCCCACATCGGAGGGCACGCGGACGACCGTCAACACGCCGGAGTATCGCGCGGTGCGGCAGGGGATCACGGTGCAGGGCGGGGCGCTCACCCGGCGCGGTGCGGCTGCGGTCATCATTGTGGCCGATGCGACAGGCGAGACCATGTTCGACGCGGTAGCGCGGCTCCAGTCTCGCGGCGCCTACACCGTGATTGGCGGAGCCAATCGCTTTGCGCCAGCCGGTCGCGGGGCAGGTGGCGCTGGCGGCGGAGCCGGTGGCGGTCGCGGTGGACGGGGCAACGCTCCCGTGCCGAATGTTCCGGTGCTCCTCGCGCATAGCGCAGCGCTGGATCAGTTGCGCCAGGATGGTCAGGGCGTGGAAATCCACCTGCGCAGTGAGAGTTTCGACTATCCGTCAGTGAACATCATCGGCGTGGTGCGCGGGACCGATCCGGTGCTGCGCGACGAATACGTGGTCTTCAGCTCGCACCAGGATCACGACGGGGTTCGTTATGCGGTCGCCGGCGATTCCATCTGGAACGGCGCCGACGACAACGGCTCCACGAGCGTAGCGCTCTTCGCCATCGCCCGGGCGTGGGTGAAGCAGCCGTCAAAGCGTTCAGCGCTCTTCATCTATCACGGCGCTGAGGAACGTGGCCTGCTCGGCTCACTCTGGCATGCCGCGCATCCGGTGGTGCCGCTGTCCTCCATGGCGGCAGTGCTCAACGGCGACATGATCGGCCGCAACCATCCTGATACGGCTTCCTTGCTGGGTATCCAGCCGCCCCATCGCAATTCCACGGCGCTGGTGCAGATGGCACTGGACGCAAACAACCGGACTGGGAAGTTCGCGCTCGACTCGCTGTGGGATCGCCCCGCGCATCCCGAAGGCTGGTATTTCCGCAGCGATCACGTGCCGTATGCGCGACTCAACGTGCCGGCGTTGTTCTTCTCGACGAACCTGCACGACGATTATCACACGCCGCGCGACAATCCGGACCGGATCGATTATGCGAAGCTGACTCGGATGACGAGGTGGATGTATCTCACCGGTTGGATTGTCGCGAACGCGAAGGAACGCCCGCCCATTGACGTGGGGTTTCAGCTGGAACGCTGACCTCAGCCGCTCAGACTCCGGCTCCTACAGGCGGAGCCAATGCGCGCGCAGCTCCGGCTCGCGATCAGCGCGCGATCACGAATTGCACCGACTGGATCGTAGGCGGGCTGGTCGGAGCAAGCAGCAGGGTGCCGTTCAACGCGCCGCGCTCACACGTCCACGCAAAGGTCCCAGCCAAGGCGCCAGTCGCAGTAATGGGAGACTCGGTGCGACAGGCACCGACGGCGCGATTGAGTCGAACAAACTCCGCTGCCCAGTTGTCCGCCGAACGATCCATGAGAAAGTTCTGCGCCAGCCGTGAACGTCCCGGCTCAATGCGGCCAGCCGCATACATCGCCGCCGCTGCTCGATAGGCATCCGCCAGCGCGGCGCTCACAGGAATCGCGCGGCCCTTGAGCCACCCCGCTTTGTGCAGCTCCAGCGCGACATCCCACACCGCACCGGACGGACCCGCGTACGTCCGGTTCGTCAGCGCGAAAATGCCCACATCGTGATCCGGGAGGAGCAGCATGTAGGAACCGTAGCCCGGATAGCCACCGCCGTGGGCCGCTGTCAGCCCGACGTCGCAATCCTGTGCTACGCGGAGTCCCATCCCGTACGTGAGGGCCATGACGCATGCCGCGTCGCTCGTCCCCGGTCGCCGTACACGCTGGGGAAAGTTGAGTCCCTGCGTCATTTCGCGGACCGATGCGCGTCGTGCCGGGCCTTCCTCTGCGCCGTCTCGTGGCGGCCACGCTGACAGGAGGAACGTTATCCACTTCGCGTAGTCGGTGGCGCTGGTCTGCACGCCGCCCATCGAACCGAACGCGCCATGCACCATGTCGGGTTCTCGCGCGAACGCCTCGTTCTCCCAGCGATAGCCAAGCGCGCGCCTGACCAGTGGCGACGCCTGGATATCGTATCCGGTGGCGCTCATGCCGAGCGGTCGCATGATGCTCTGCTCGATGTACTCCTTGAACGGAAGTCCCGACACGTTGCCGATGATTCGGCCCAGGACCGCGTAACCGAAGTTCGAGTATTCGTGCGCCATTCCGGGCACTCGCGTAAAGGGCACGCCGTCACGAAGCATTCGCGTAAACGCGGAATCGGATAGCACCTGTTGCCGATCGCCCCACGGATCATCGGTCACGAACCCGCTCGCGTGGCTGAGGAGATCGCGCACACGAATGCGTGGAGAGTCGCTTGTCGGATAGTGCCAGCCGCGCATCTCAGGCACATAGGTTTCGGCGAGCGCGTCGAGCGAGAGCCGGCCGTCGTCCCGCAGCTTCAGTATGGCCAGCGCGGTGAAGGCCTTGGACATCGAAGCGATGCGAAACAGCGTGCCGGCATCAACCGGCCGACGAGTGTCGAGCTCCTGCACACCCATTGCGCCAACGTGCTCTACGCGTCCGTTGCGAATGATGCCGTAAACCAGGCCTGGCACGTGTGCATCCTGCATGAATCGCTGAAGGCGCGCGTCGAGAGTCGGGACCAGTTCTTCGATCGGGATCGGCGATGCGGATTGAGGAGTACCCTGGGCCATTCCAGCCGACGAGAATCCGACGAGCAGGACGGCTTGCAATAGGGCGGTCGATGTCTCCAATCGACGAGCGAACCTGCGCGCGGCTCGGATCACGTTTTCTCCATGCGTTCAACCAAAATGGCTGACCCCCTGTATACGAAAAATCAACCTGGCGCGGTCGTCAACGGGTTAACGCGAGTCAGCGGGGGCGGGCAGCTATGGCGTGGTCTTGTCAGGGGTCGTGAAGGACCAGTGCGTCTGAACGATCTTCCACGTCCCGTCCTGCCGGCGATAGACCTCGGTGCTGTTCCACCGGCTTGTCACCTCGTTGGTGCCCTCGGCTACATAGTTGAACGTCAATACGGCCATGTCATCGACGGCCTGCACGCGAGGATCGATCAGCTCGAAGTGTGCGATACTCACCATGCCGCGGATCGACTCGTACAGCGCGCGCAGCTCGTCAATGCCATTCAGGCGACGCTGCTGATACGGGTCGAAGTACACGACGTCCTCGGCGGAGATCTCCAGGAAGCCCGAGGGGTCGCCCTTTCCCCAGCGCTCGAGGGCCGCCCGCTCCAACCCGATAATGGTCTGCGCAATATCGGCCTGCGTCTCCACCGATGTTTTCATGGATCCCTCGACGACGTGGAACCGGCGCTGCGACTCCAGCTGTTCAGCGCCAGCACCCGCTAAGTATGGACAATTACCTGAATCGCCGCCTCGGTGACGGTCATGCAGACTCCGGAGAAGGTCACGATCCTCCCTCTCTCGAGGTCGTCACAGGTTCGGCGAGCCAGTTCCGAACGAATCGCTTCGTCGTCTCCAGCAATCGCTTCGAGCATGCGGACTGCTTCGGCTTTCGCTCGCGGCGTCGACTGCCATGTATCCTCATTCCCAGGAGCGATCGAAGCGAAATGAGCACGGACGAAGGTCCTGAGCCGCGGAGGCCGATCTCGACACACGAGCGCACCGGCGAGCGCCCACCGGGCCGTCACCGCGCTCAGTCCCAGCAGGACAACGTGTCGACGAGTCGTCATCTGCGTTTGGCGACCAGTAACTCGGCGACGCGACATGCGAGAGCGCAGATGGTCAGCGTGGGATTGGCAAACCCCGCAGTCGGCATGACCGAGCCACCAACGATATACAGATTGCGAGTGCCATGAACTCGACAGTCGGAATCGACAACGCCTAGACCTGGTGATGCGGCCATCCGCGTCGTGCCCATGAGATGACCTACCGCCGCGAACTCGGGCGCTGCTTGAGCCCACATCGTTTGCGCGGCCGAAGCTCTGAACCAGTCCAGCGCAGCGGAGAACGTCTTTGAAACGGAATCGCCGAAGGTGAGCTCAATCGCACCGTCGGTGTCTTCGGAACCTGAGCCAAGAACCGTATTCGCCCGAAGGGGAATCTGCTCCATTCCAATATTCACCTCATAGATCGCAGGCCTCAAACCATGGAGCGTAGAATAGTTAGTTGCGAGCGCGCGCTCCGAGCCTGTCCAACCAGCTTCATTCACCCGGTGCAGTTGGGCGTTCACATCGCCTATGCCGAGGGTGTCAATCACTGCTTCTGGCGGCGTGAGCGAGGCAAAGGAGCGCGACCAGAGGTCCGGGTTGCCAAGCGCTCTCTCGATTTCCGGACGGAGCAAGCACCTGAACGCGCTGTACAGGTGTGGATGCTCGATCAGCCATGCGCCCGCATTCTCCGCAGCTCGCGCGTCGATGCTTACTCCAGTCGCAGACCTCACCACCAGGCACGCGTTCCCGACTGAACCGGCGGCGAGCACAAATTCCTTCGCGACCACGTCGACGGTAGTGCCGTCGTCGCGGCGGACGCGACAAGCCGAAACCGAGCGATTGTCAGTCGTAGGAAGCAGGCGCTCGACCGTGGCGCCCGTCATCAACTCGATCCCGTCGGCAGTACGGTACCACTCGCCGAAGTGATTGACGACGCGAACCGGGGGCGAGAAGTCAAAGCCCTTGATGCGAATCGGACGACCCGCGATGAGCGTGTGGTCCACCGCCCAGAGAAAATCGAACTTCTCCAACCGCAGAAACCTGCACGCCGCTTCGTAGCTCCCCCGCAGCGTCGCAAGATCAATGGGCCAACCGTAGGTTTCGCCGAGCGTCTTTCGCTTGAAGCTGACGGTCCTTGGAATTGCACACCAGCCGCCCCAGAATCGAGAGGCACCTCCCACTTCGCGCCGGACGTGAAGGTCTACGTAGCTCTGTGTCGTGGGATATCGATGTGCCTGGAATCCTTGTGCGGAGACCCGCCAATGACCGGTAGTTGCCAAAGAACCGGATTCCAGCACGATGACTTTAGCGCCTGACTCTACGAGGCGTCGAGCGACTGCCGTGCCGGCAAGCCCACTTCCGACTATGACGACATCGGCCTCGAGCCTCGGCGCCTGCGAAGAGCCGTCCAGTATCACGGGTGGGGTCCACTTGGCGCGACAGGGCCGAAAGCCGCTTCGATCCGACTGATCTGCGACGTCATCGCCTGGTTCGCCGCAACTCGAAGCTTCCGACGTCGAGCCGGTCCGCCGAACCGTTAGGCCCCACGCCGAACGTGATCGTCGAGCGGCCACGCCACCAGTCATCCCACACCACGCGGAACGTCTCGTATTGCCA
>CAZSNV010000144.1:0-12338 GCA_964608035.1 uncultured Gemmatimonadaceae bacterium
AAGCGATGAGCGATGAGCGATGAGCGATGAGCGACGAACGACGAGATCAGAACGTGGAAACCTGCATGGCCACAACGTCATCGACCTGCACGGTCTCAGTCGTGTGAAACGGCTCACCGTATCGCACGCGGATCAACGAGCCGTAGTGCGCGGCCTGATTCCGAAAGATTTCGAGCAGCGGATCCCAGTTGGGGTAGACCTCGCCCGCCTGTGTCGCGCCTTCGAATTGCGACGCGTAGGAGGCGATCGCCGCCAGTTTTTCGTCCATCACATCGCTGACGTCGACCACGAACGTTGGCTTGAGATAGTCCTCACGGTACGTAATCGAGTGCAGAACCTTGCGCGGGCGATGAGCTGGGAGTTCTGGCGCGATGGTCTTGAGCCCCGAGATGAAGCAGGCGTCGCGGACGAGCTCGGCCGTAACGCGGTGGTCCGGGTGTCGGCCGAAAGGGGAGGGAGCGGTCGTGATGACTATGGACGGTTTCAGCTCCCGGATCACTCGAGCCACAGCAAGCCTGGTCTCGGGAACATTGGTGAGGCCGCTATCCGGAAGCCTCAGGTTTTGCCGGATCGACACTCGTAGAATGGCCGCCGCCCGGGACGCCTCCTCAGACCGGAGCGCAACCGACCCGCGACTCGCCATCTCACCCGAGGACAAGTCCAGGATGCCGACCCGATAGCCCTGTCGCGTGGACTTCAGGAGCGTCCCGCCGCACGTCAGTTCGGCGTCGTCGGGGTGCGGAAAGATGGCGAGCAGGTCCACGGTAGACATGCGGGGAATGTAAGGCGCGAGACCACGGGGCGGGCCGAAACGAAGCGGTAACCATAGTCTGACCACCCCGTTAAGCCATCATTACGAAAGGATGACGGGTGCTTCGCAACGTGCTTTGGCACCACACCTTGTGGCCGGAGTTCGCGCCGGACTCCACTTCGATCCTTCGGCGGAATTAACGTGCAAGCCGGATTCCTGGACTCAGACAACTCAGGGGGCTGCTCGCGGTGTCTAACCCGGCCGACAGCGCGGTGCGGCATCTGGGCAAATCGCACGTAAGGCTGCGTAGAGTGTTGTCGTTCCAACGCCCTTAGTCGCCGCTCCCAACCCACGACGAGGTGTCGATCATGCGCTTTTTTCGCTCGCGCCGCTTCCTGATTGCCGCTGCCCTCGTGGTGATCGGGGCGCCGGTCATCTGGCTGCTCACTCGTGACCCGGCGACGACCGAAAGCACTTTGGTCAGCCAGGTGAAGCGCGGCGACTTCACGGTGACCGTCACCACGTCCGGCGAACTGCGCGCACCGAAGTTCGTCCAGGTCACCTTGCCGCAGAACGCGATGCAGGCGCAGGTCTTCCAACTGAAGATCGCGTCCCTGGTCGCGGAAGGGACGATTGTGAAGGCGGGCGATGTGGTGGCCGAAGTTGACCGCTCTCCACTCGCCACGAAGCAGACCGAAGTCTCGCTGGCCTTGCAGAAAGTCGAGGCCCAGCACGAGCAGGCGATGCTCGACTCCACGCTCAACCTCGGCAAGGCGCGCGAGGAGATGAAGACGATGGAGCTGACCACGGAGGAGAAGCGCATCGCCAAGGAGCAGGCGATCTATGAAGCGCCGAGCGTAAAACGTCAGGCGGAGATCGACTTCGAGAAGGCGATGCGGGCCATGGCCCAGGCCAAGGTCGACTACAAGACGAAGACGGAGCAGGCGCAGGCGAAGATGCGCGAAGTCGGCGCGGATCGCGACCGTCAGAAGAATCTGCTCAAGAACATCATGGACGTCATGGCCGGCATGACCATCACCGCCCCGGCGCCGGGCATGGTCATTTACGTCAAGGAATGGAGCGGCAAGAAGAAGACGGTGGGCTCGTCAGTGAATCCGTGGGAACCGGCCGTAGCCACGCTTCCGGATCTGTCGATCATGGAATCGCTCACCTATGTGAACGAGATCGACGTGCGGAAGCTCCGGGTCGGGCAGGAAGTGAACGTGACGCTCGATGCCGATCCGTCGAAGCAGCTGATTGGAAAGGTGAAGCAGGTCGCGAATGTCGGTGAACAGCGGCCTAACGCCGACGCCAAGGTCTTCGAGGTTGTTGTCAACATCGAGAAGCCGGACTCGTCACTGCGACCGGGCATGACCACGGGCAACGAAGTCGAGACGCAGGCCCTGAAGGACGTGCTGTTCATCCCGCTCGACGCGCTCGTCGTCGAGGCCGGAATCCCCATCGTCTTCAAGCAGGAAGGCGGCCGCGTCATCAAGCAGGAAGTCGCCACCGGCGCGATGAACGATGACGAGGTCGTCATTGTGAAGGGACTGGAAGAAGGGCAGACGGTGCTCCTCTCGCCGCCACTCAACCGCAACGAGCTCGAGGTCCAGCGACTGCCGGGCAGCGCAAACATGCCGGCGCCAGGGGCGACGGGCGACACGGCACAGCGCCGCACGGTCCCGCCCGCGACGCAGGAGAAAAAGCCGACGCCGCCGGCGACTGGTGAGCCCAAGGCGGCCACACCGCCGCCCGCTCGCAAGGGCTGAGCGTGCGATTCGACATGGCGTCCCTGGCGACGCTTCGCGCGCAGCTCACAGCGCATGTGCTGTTTGGCATGCGGACGGCCGCCGAAGCCGTCGTTCATAACAAACTGCGGGCCGGCCTGACGTCGCTCGGCATCCTGTTCGGCGTGGCGTCCGTGATCGCCATGCTAGCGATCGGTCGAGGCGCCAAGCAGGAGATCCTCGCCCAGATGCAACTGCTCGGATCCAACAACATCGTGATCACGCCGCTGGTCGAGCAAAAGGAAGGAGAGGCGCAGGAGAAGGAACCGGGCAAGAAAGAGGTCAAGCGCTACACGCCGGGGTTGAGCTACAAGGACGTCGAGGCGATCCAGCGCATGGTTCCCGGCGTGGACGTGGCCAGCGCCGAAATCGTCGTGAACACGACGATCACCCGTGAGGGGCGTCGCCGGTCGGGGAAAGTGGTGGGAGTCGACACGACGTATTTCCGCCTGACGAATGAGCTGTTGAGCGAAGGGTCCTACTTCAGCCCGAGCCAGATCGAGCGCGGGCGTCCCGTTGCGATCATCGGGTACGGTGTGCGCACGCGCTTCTTCACCACCGAGGAGCCTGTCGGTCAGGCGATCAAGGTCGGCGATTCGTGGCTTACCGTCGTCGGCGTGCTGAAGGATCGGCGCGTGAGCAACGAAACGGCGCAGCGTCTGGGCATTCGCGATCCGAACATGGACGTATACGTGCCTGTCCGCACGATGCTCCTCCGCTACCGTGACCGGGCACAGCTCAACCAGAAGGACGTGCAGGACGCAAGCCGCGGCGGCGGCGAAGGATTCATCATGATCGGTGGGCAGCAGCAGACCGATGAGTCCGAAGAGCAGCGCGCCGAGCGCACCAACCTCAATCAGCTGGACCGCATCATCGTCCGGGTGCAGGAGTCCGCCAAGGTGCCCGGAGTCGCAGAACTGCTCCAACGCATGCTCGCGCGTCGCCACAACCAGGTGATCGATTTCGAGATCACGGTGCCCGAGTTGTTGCTGCGTCAGGAACAGCGGACGCGGACGATCTTCAACATCGTCCGCGGCGCCATCGCGTCGATCTCGCTCATCGTGGGCGGGATCGGGATCATGAACATCATGCTGGCGTCGGTGCTGGAGCGCACCCGCGAGATCGGTGTGCGCCGCGCGATGGGCGCCACGCAGAAAGACATCCTGTTCCAGTTCCTCAGTGAAGCGGTCATCATCAGCGTCGCCGGTGGGTTGGCAGGCATCATCGTGGGAGCCACCCTCAGCTTCGGAATCGAGCGCTTCGCCGAGATCAGGACCCTGGTCTCGTACATCTCGATCGCCGTGGCCTTCGGGGTGTCGTTCACGGTGGGCCTGGTCTTCGGCATCGTCCCGGCCTGGCGCGCGGCCAAGGCCGATCCCGTCGTCAGTCTTCGATACGAGTGAAACAATGAGAGCGAATTGCCTGGGGCTTGGTGTTTTGGTGCTGGCTGCGCGCATGTCCAGCGCGCAAGGTGACCCGGTTCCGGGTGCCGGTGCGCTTACGCTGCAGCAGGCCATCGAAATCGCCCAGCGCAACGGCCTGCAGGCGCAGGCGGCGTTAGGCACGCGCGATGCCGCTCGGGGGCGCGACCGCGCCTTCGATTCCCGCCTGCTGCCGCAGATCTCGCTTGGTGGTAACATTCCGGTCTACCGGCGATCGATCGGGCCAGTCGTGCAGCCCGATGGCTCCACGAACTTCGTCCCGGTGCAGGAAACGAGCGCCGACCTGAACATGATCGTCAGCCAGCGCATTCCGTTCACCGGCGGGCAGCTCATCATGAGCTCACGACTGAACCAGGTACGGCGGAGTGGGGCGGTGGTCCCTGAATCCTGGAGCTCGTCGCCGTTCAGCCTTTCCATCTCACAGCCGATCCTGCGATCGAACGCCATGGGGTGGGATCGTCAGATAAACGGGCTGTCAGCGGACATCGCCGAACGGCAATACCTCGAGGCACGGGAGGATGTCGCTATACAGGTGTCCGGCTCGTACTTCGACTACTTCGCCGCCCAGGTGGCCCTGCGCAACGCCACGCTCAACGCGGCCACCAACGATACGCTGTACCGGCTGAACCAGGGACGGTTCGAGGTCGGGAAGATCAGCGAGAACGATCTGCTGCAAAGCGAATTGGAGCAGTTGCGCGCCCGGACCGCGCTCGATGGAGCGCGGCTCGAGCATGACCGGGCGTTGGCCGCGCTGAGGCTCGCGCTCAACCTCCCGGCCAATGCGCCGCTCGAGATCACCGTGACCTCAACGGTCCCCGATTTCGCAGCGGATACGACGCAGGCCGTCACGCAGGCGCTACGAAATCTCTCGTCGGTGCGAGCGCTGGATCTGCAGGACGCGCAGGCGCGACGGAGTGTGTCGGAGGCACGTTTCAATGGTGGCCCCGGCGCCACGCTGAATGCCTCATACGGCTACAACGCCACGGGCAGCGCGATGAACGACGTGTACCGCAACCTGCAGGACGCACAGCAGTTCTCGTTGAACGTTCAGGTGCCGATCCTAACGTGGGGAGCGCGCTCGGGGGACACCCAGGCGGCGAGGGCGGAGCTATTCCGGGTCCAGAACACGACGCGCATCGCACGCGAGCAGGCGCGCCAGGACGCGCACTTCGCGGTGCTCCAGGTGGCCCTCGCGCGCCGTCAGCTGGCGATTGCGGCCAAGGCCGACACGGTGGCGCAGAAGCGATTCGAAGTGTCGTACAACCGGTACGTGATCGGCCGGATTGACGTGGACCAACTGTATTTGGCGCAGAACGCGAAGGATCAGGCCCTCTTGAGCTACGTCCAGAGCTTGAGGGGGTATTGGCAGGCGCATTATCGGCTGCGCAGGGTGACACTGTATGACTTTGAGCGGGGCAGCGGAATCCGCTAGCACATCAGGCATCAGGCATCAGGCATCAGGCATCAGGCATCAGATGCGGGGCTAAGGTGGCAGGAGCCTGGTTGCGTGAAAATGCTGCCTCCTGCGAGATCGTGATGGCAGCTCAGAGGAGAGAGGGACGCATCTTCTGCCCATGAGCTCTCCCGCGCCTGTACTTCCGAAAGCCGCAATCCGTAGTCATCGCGATCTGATCGTATGGCAACGGGCGAAAAAACTTGTGGGAACGTGCTACAAGCTGGCCGCGCTGCTCCCATTGAGCGAGCAATACGACATGCGGCGGCAGATTCAACGGGCGGCAGTGTCGGTTCCAACAAATATTGCTGAAGGTCACGGACGACTGAGCAGAGCGGACTACGCCAGGCACGTGTCCATCGCTCGCGGCTCACTCATGGAGGTCGAGTGCCTGCTGGAGCTCGCCGTGGAAGTCCGCTATCTCGGCGAAGGTGTAGTGGCCGCCGCAATGAGCTCGGCTGACGAGATCGGGCGGATGCTTTGGGCTCTGGCCCGAAGCCTGGGGAGCCAGCAGTTGCCGAGAACGAATAACTCAAGACCGAATTCGCTGCCTTGACCCCGCATCTGATGCCTGATGCCTGGTGCCTGATGCCTATTCGTACCGGAGCGCCTCCACCGGATCGAGCCTTGCCGCCCTCCGCGCCGGAATCATCCCGAACACGATCCCGATAGCTACCGAGACCGCCACAGCTATCACCGTCTGGTTCAGTGGCGTGCTCCCCGTCGCATTGATTGCCCCGCTGATCAAGCGGCCAAAGCCGAGCCCGACCACCACGCCGATCACCCCTCCGATCCCCGTCAGCGTCGCCGACTCGATCAGGAACTGCACCATGATGTCCCTGCGCGTGGCTCCAACAGCCTTTCTCAGACCTATCTCCCGCGTGCGGCTCGTGACCGACACCATCATGATGGCCATGACGCCGATGCCGCCTACCAGCAGCGCGACTGACGATAACGACACCATCACCAGGAAGAACGCGCCGGTCAGCTGACCAAAGAGATCGAGGATCTGGTCCTGCGTGATCAGGTCGAAACTGTTCCGGTCCGACGGCCGGAGCCCGCGCCGCTCCCGCAGTGCCACGGTGACCGCCTCCTGCGCGTCCGACACCGCCACGCCTTTGCGTGGCTTCACCGGGATGAACAGCGCGTTCGTCTTGTCGATATCGTACTGCTGATCCATCGTCCGGAACGGGATGATCGCGCCATTCTCGGCGCCGGGCGGCGTGAAGATGTTCTTGGCCGGGGCATAGAGCCCGATCACTTCGCACGGACGCCCGCCCACGCTCAACGTCCGGCCGATCGGGTTCACGCGGCCGAAGAGCCGCCGGGCGTGCGCCTCATCGACCACGACGACGTTCGCGCCGGTCTTCATCTCATTAGTCGTGAACCAGCGCCCCACGACAAGCTCTCCACCCATGATCTCGCTGAAACCGTCATCGGCGCCGTTCAGGGTCGTGGGCTGCGAGCGCATGCCACCGACCTCCAGTCGCCCGAGAGTCTGCGCCCAGATGGCGGCGTACCCGATCTCGGGCAGCGCGGCGATCAGTTGGGCTTCGTCGTACTTCAGGTCCGGTCGCACGCGCACCCACTTGGGTAGCGCGTCGGGGTTCAGCGGCGTTTGCGAGAAGACCTTCATGACGTAGAACGTCGTCGGCCCCGCGATCTCGATCGTCCGCACGATCTGCTGCTGGATCCCGTTCACGATCGTCGCCATCGCCATCACCGTGCTGATCCCGATCACCACGCCGAGGATCGTGAGGGCCGAGCGCATCTTGCTGGTGCGCAGGGTCGTCACGGCGACGGCGACGTTTTCCTGAACCGTATCTACCAGGTTCATCGACGGGGGACGGGAGACGGGTGACGGGTGATCACTAATCGGCTCGGAGTGAGGCAACGGGATCGAGGCGCGCCGCACGGCGGGCCGGATACACGCCGAACAGGATCCCGACACCGGCGCCTAACGTCAGGGCCACGCCGACCGACCAGCTGGTGACCCGGGCCGGGAGCGGCGAAACCGACGCGACCAGGCTCGCCAACGCCCACCCCCACAGCACTCCGATCAGGCCGCCCAACGTCGCCAGGACAATCGCCTCGGCCAGGAACTGCCGCTCGATGTCCTGGGATCGTGCGCCCACGGCTTTCCTGATCCCGATCTCGTGCGTGCGCTCCGAAACCGACATCAGCATGATGTTCATGATCACGATGCCGCCCACCACGATCCCGATCCCGACGACCGCGGGCAACACGGCAAACAGCACCCGCGTCAGCGTTTTCCAGAATTCGACGAGGGCGTCCGATGTCTCGATCGAGAAGTCATTCTCCGCGGTGGGCCGGAGGCGCCTGCCGACGCGCAGCGCCTCCTCCGCGCGCAGCATGGCCGGCCCGACATCAGCGGCTTGCGACATCTTTACCGACACCGTCGTGGTGTTCCGCCGCCCGTAGATCATCTCGAACCGGGTGATAGGCATCAGCACGAACCCGTCGAACGACTGGCCGAGGACACGGCCCTTCCGCGCGTTGACGCCGACGATCTCGAACTGTTCACCAAGGATGCGAATGGAGCGCCCGACAGGATCAACGGATTCAAACAGCTTTTCGGCGATCTCCGACCCGACGACCACGACGGGTCGGCGTTCAGCGATGTCGAGGTCGGTGAGCGGTCGCCCCGACGCGATCCGGTAGTCCTGTACGGTCTGATACGCCGGGGTGACCCCGAAGATGACCGCGTCGCCTAACGACCTGTTCCCCCAGACCAGGTCAGCCATCGGCGTGGGCCAGCCGCTCTGGAGGCTGATGGCTTCCGCGTCCGGGATCGCGGCCATGATGAGCTCCGCGTCCTCGGGGCCGATCTTGGGGCGGCGCTGAGCCCGACGCCATTCATCGTCGGAGAAGCGGGCGAAGTTGATCGGGGTTCTGCGCACCTGGAACGAATTGGCGCCAATAATTGCGCCGGCGATGTTCTCCCGCACGTACGCATTCATGCCCTGGATGATCGCGACCACGGCAACCAGGAACGTCACCGAGACGATGACGCCGAGCAGCGTAAAGAACGACCGGAGCTTGTTGGCCCGTATCTGGGAGAGTGCAGAAAGGATGACGTCGGCAAAACGCACAACCGTAATCTAGGCGCGGAACGGAACCCAACGGGGTCAAGCGAGCCACGTCTTGCTGCGTATCCCAGTTCCTGACACTTTCTATCTGCGAGCCAGGATCCGCTTGCATCCCTCGCAGGAGGTGCTGATGAGACGTTGGATTCCATTCGGTTCTCGCCGGTAA
Organism: uncultured Gemmatimonadaceae bacterium; assembly: GCA_964608035.1. Taxonomy (GTDB): domain Bacteria; phylum Gemmatimonadota; class Gemmatimonadetes; order Gemmatimonadales; family Gemmatimonadaceae; genus JABWBJ01. The sequence goes on from CAZSNV010000144.1 coordinate 8,710, forward strand.
CGAGCGATGCTCGGGGGCGTATGTATTGGGAGGAACCGATCGGGCAGGGAAGCCTCCTGCTGCGCTGGAGTCCGGGCGAACTGAAGACAGACACCATTCTGCGGTTCCGACGCGCCAAACACGGTGGCCTGGGCCCTTCAGCAGATCGGTGGATCGTGAGCTCAACCGGCGTGCTGGCCTACGTCCACGTGTCGCCGTACCGCGTCGACTTACGCCCACCAGGGGCAAACGTCGTGGTTGGCAAGCCGATCGCCTTCGACCCGAGACCAGTCACTCCCGCCATTCAAAAAGCATGGCTGGAGGCTCTGCACGAGCCCAAGATTATGTGGTCGCAGAGGCGTGGTGAACAACCTGAGTTTTTTGAGACAACTGATTCGGGGGTGGATCACTTATCGTGGCCATTGGTCATGCCACCGATTGTTGGTCGGATTCCTCTGATGCAATTCGCCTCCGATGGCTCGCTGCTGATCGAGCGGATGGCGATGCCGGCGCTGCCGTCGGAGTACGATGTCGTCAACGAACGGGCGGAGCTTGCCGATCGTTTTCAACTTCGGGCGGGAACCAGGATCGCAGCGACCGGCCGCGACGTGGTCTACGTGACGACTCGTGGAGCCGACGGTCGGCTGACGCTTCAGCGTTTCAGCGTGCGTCGCCGGTAGAGGCTACTCGTGCCGTAGCGCTTCCACTGGATCCAGATTCGCGGCTCGTGCCGCCGGCGCCATTCCGAAGACGATGCCCGTGAGCGCCGCCGCGCCCAGTGCCGCAATGACGGCGGATGCTGGCACCGACGCGGGAATTGGCGTCGCGTTGCGAATCAGCATCGCCAGCAGGGTGCCGAGTCCAAGGCCTACTGCAGCCCCGATGCTGGTCAAGGTTGCTGCTTCAACCAGGAACTGCCACAGGATCGTGCCTCGCGTGGCGCCGAGCGCTTTACGGACCCCGATCTCGCGCGTGCGCTCTGTGACCGAGATCATCATGATCGCCACGACGCCAACGCCACCCACGAGCAGTCCCACGGCGGAGAGGGTCAGGCCGACGAGGAAGATCGCCCCGAACAGTTGATCGAAGACTTCCATCAGTCGGTCCTGCCCGACGAGCGCGAAGTTGTTCGGCTGTGAAGGACGCAGCCCGCGATTAGCTCGCATGACCGCCGTCACCTCGTCCATCACGCCTTCGCGATTGTTCGCATCGCGCGGCTTCACCGTGAGCATTATCCAGCGGCCGCTGGCGCCGAGGTGCCGCTTGGCAGATTCGAGGGGCACGATGACCTTGGGACGATTCGGCCCGCGCCCATCCAGCGTCTTCAGGAAACCTGCAGTCGCCTGATAGACGCCGATGACCTGGAACGTCTGGTCGTTGAGCGACACCATTTTCCCGATCGGGTCCGACTGTCCATACAGCTGCTTGGCGAGCGTGTCGTTGAGAATCGCCACCATGGAGGCGGCATTGTTCTCCTGCTCCGTGAAGTTCCGGCCCGGGAAAATGTCGCCGCCGTCCGTCTCGAGCCACTGCGGACCATAGGCCTCGTAGTTGACGGAGCTCAGGTTCCGGTCGTGGTACTTCACGCTCATGCCGCCAAAGAACATCGGCACCGCCGCTTGGACGCTGGGCAGCGCTTTGATGAGGCGCCATTCGGCGAGCGTGACCGGCGGGTTCCGCCGGTCGGCGCACGTGTCATCGGACCCGTCGCAGCTGTTGATGCCGATGCCGCGACGGCGAACCATGAAGGTGGAAGCCCCCATCTCGTTTACGTCAGACTCGAAGCTGGCGCTGATTCCGTGAATGGCGGCGCCCATACCCACCACAACGAACACGCCAACGGCGACGCCCATGATCGTCAGGGCGGCACGCACCTTGTTGGAGCGAATGGCGTCGAGCGCGATGCCGACGCCTTCAATCGAGGTGAGGACCCGGGACCAGAGTCGCATGACGATCACTCCCGCTGGAGTGCGATGATGGGATCGAGGCGCGCCGCGCGCGTCGCCGGATAGAACCCGGCCATGATGCCCACCCCGGCGCCCACGATGACCGCGGCGGCGATCGACCACGGCGCCACCGAGGCGGGTAACGGCGTGAACGCCGCAACCAGCTTGGCCAGCCCCACACCTAACGAGATGCCGATGATGGCGCCGATCACGCTCAACGTCGCCGCCTCGACCAGGAACTGACGGCGAATGTCGCGCTGGCGCGCGCCGATCGCCTTGCGGATCCCGATCTCATGCGTGCGTTCGGCCACGGCCACCAGCATGATGTTCATGATCACCATCGCGCCCACGATCAATCCGATTGCCGGCAGCGCGGTCCCGAACACGATCATCCGCCCGCGCAGCTCGGCGAAGAACGACAGCGCGTCGTCGGACGTTTCCATCGTGAAGTTGTCCGACTGCGCCGGCGACAGTCCGCGGAATCCCCGCATCACCGATCGCACTTCCTCCATCGCGTCGGCGAGGACGTCCTCGCGGGGCGCCTGCACGACGAGTCCATCGATGTCACCGCGAGGGTTCGTCGAGCGGGACATCGGCGACAGGTAGGGCGCGATGGCCATGCGGTCCATCGAAAATCCGAAGATGGATCCCTGTTTCTCCATTACCCCGATCACCTGGTACGGCGTGTTGGCGATGCGGAGCTCGCGACCCAGCGGATCGAGATCGGGGAAGAAATGCGCGGCGATCTCGGTCCCGATCACGACGACTGGGGTGCCGAGTTGCGCCTCCTGCTGCGTGAACGCGCGGCCGCGTTCGATCTCGTACTTCTTGATCTGGAAATACGACGCCTCGGTGCCGAATGCCATGACCTGCCGCGGACGATTGAATGCCGACGTGCCGTACACGAACCGGACGTTCTCGACCGCCGAGCGAACACCATCCGGGAGCGCGTCGCGCACCACGTCGACATCGGCCTGGTAGATGCGCGGCCGCCGGCTCCATTCGCGCCAGGTGGAATCGGTCACGTCGCCCACAAAGACGTCAGGCATGCGGCGCAGCGTGAAGGTGTTCACGCCAAGGATGCGCGCCGCGAATTCATCCGTCATGTACCGGCTCATCCCCTCGACGATCGAGACGACCGCGATGAGGAACATGACGCCGATCATGACGCCCAGCAGCGTGAAAAAGCTCTTCAGCTTCTGCACGCGGATCTGGGCTAGGGCGAGGAGGACGGATTCGAAAAAGGCCAAGGGTGCAGAGGGTGCGGAGGGTACGGAGGGTGCGACGGTCGACCCGGGTCCGGGCCTCGGGAATTACGTCAAGATCTGGGCTTTTGTGTCAGTTAAGTGGTCCGGCAGCACGGGAGCTGTCTATGCAAAAGGTCCAGAGAAGAACACTCTGGACCTCGCACCCTATGCACCCTTCAGCACCCTCGCACCCTAAACAGGCAGCCCCACCTTCTGCACAAACGTCTGCCGCCGGTCATCACTCGCAATGACACCGTCACGAAGCACCACAACGCGCCGGGCATGTGCCGCGATGTCGGCTTCGTGCGTGACCATGATCACCGTCTGGCCATGGGCGGCGAGTCCTTCGAACACATTCATGATTTCGGCGGACGTCTGCGAGTCCAGGTTACCGGTTGGCTCGTCGGCCAGCAGGATCGAGGGCTCGTTCACCAGCGCGCGCGCGATGGCGACACGC
>CAZSNV010000145.1:0-12211 GCA_964608035.1 uncultured Gemmatimonadaceae bacterium
CGACGAGCGCGCTGATCGACTCGGGTGCGATATCAACGGAACTCAGCCTGCGCGCCAGTTCACGGACGCCGAAGCCGGCGTCCACGAGAATCCGCTGACGGTCGCTTTCCAGCACGATCGCGTTGCCTTCACTCCCCGAGCCGAGGATGTGCACCCTCATCGGTTCGCCTCGACCGACCGCTCCCAGGCCGCGGTGAGTTGCCGCCGCGCCTTTTCACTCAGCACCACGTCTCTCCGCCTCATCGCGCGCTCGGCCGTCTCCAGAAATGCCTCCAGTTCCCACAAGTCGGACCCGTCGAGTCCCCACGCAAATGGCGGGACGTGTCGCGGCGTGATGCCGGTGCCGTACACGTTGGCGCCAGTGCCGATGACCGCGCCAGTCGTCAGGCGGGTCCCGATCGCGGTCTTGGCGTGGTCTCCGATGAACGCACCAAGGAATTGCATCCCGGTGCGCTCCAGACCGCGCGGCGTCCAGAGGGCGACATCCCCGTAGTTGTTCTTCAGGTTGCTGTTGACAGTTGCCGCGCCGAGGTTGACCCAGCGCCCGAGAACCGAATGGCCGAGGAAGCCATCGTGCCCCTTGTTGGCATAGCCGGTGAAGATTGACACGCTGACTTCGCCGTGCACCCGGCAGTGTTCGCCGATGGAACTCGCGGCGACCCGGCCGCCGCTCACCGTAGTGCCTTCGCCAATGACACAGGGCCCCACCAGTCGCGTGAACGACTGGATCGTCGCGCCGCGCCTGACGAGTACGGGTCCGGCGCTGGCATCGATGACCACCATCGGCTCGATGGTCGCACCTGACTCAATGAACACCGGATGCGCGCCTAACGTCGTCACGCCGGTCGTCATCAGGTGCGTCGATCCCTTCGCCAGGTGGGGGATGTCCATGGTGAGGAGTTCCGGCAGGTGCCTCACGAGATCCCACATCTGGTCGAGCCAGAGCCCCTCGACATCGACCGGTTTCTCGTGACCCGCAAACGACTCGAGGCGGCCACCGTCGCGCAAAACATCTTCCACATTCACCGCCGCCCGAACGCGCACACCAGCCAGTCTCCCCTGGCAGGACCACCCGGCTGTGTCGGACGTCAGCGCGCCGAGTCCCACAGCGCAGCGGGCATTCACGAGGATGCTGCCGGCCGGGATGGAGCCGGACAGGAATTGCGCCGCTCCCGGTTCGTCGAAGTCCGTCAGGTGCGGGCCGCCGATGAATCCGAGCGTCGGCTCACCGGTCGCCAACTCCCAGCGCTGCCTGACGAGCAAGGCACCGGCGCGCAGCTCGCAGCACGGGCGCGTGAGCGCGAACGGCTGGAAGTCGCTCGCCGCAGCGTCGTCGACAAAGACCAGCCTCACTCGCGATCCCTCACCCGCGCCGGAAGCGCCGCCAGCAGGTGCTTGAGGTCCGTCGCGTGTTGCGCTGTCGTCACGAGCGTGAGTCCGTCGTGCGTGACAACAACAAGGTTGGAGACGCCATAGAGCACCACTTCGTTCCCCTCGGCGTGGACGACGTTGTCCTTTGCGTTCACGGCATGCACCGGCCCCGATGTCACGTTGCCGGCGCTGTCGGCCGCGCGCACCCGTCGCAGCGCCGTCCACGTACCGACGTCATCCCAGCCAAAATTCCCCGGAATGACCGCCACGCGATCGCTTCGTTCAAGCACGCCCACGTCAACCGCGATCGGCTTCTGAACGGCGCCGAAGAAGGCGGCAAGATCGGTAGGATGGCGTTCCAGTGCGGGCGTTACTTCCGGACAATGCTTCCGCACCTCGGACAGGAAATCGCCGACCCGCCAGACAAAGATGCCCGAGTTCCAGAAACACCCCTCGCGAACCATGGCTTCCGCGCGCTCGGGACCTGGCTTCTCGACGAATTCAGCAACGCGACGGGCGCCTGACGCGTCGGGGATCGGATCGCCGGGCCGGATGTAGCCGTAACCAGGATCCGGCCGCGTCGGGACGACTCCCACCGTCACGAGAGTATGCGTCGTATCGGCGATCACGGCGGCACGCGTGAGGGCGGCGCGAAACCCGTCGGCATCGGCGACTGCCCAGTCGGCGTGCACGCTCATCATGATGGCGTCGCTGCCGCTCTGGCGTTCGATCACCGCCGCCGCCCAGGTGAGCGCTGCGGCCGTTCCCGCCGGCCGCGGTTCGGCGACGATGTTGGAACGGGGAATCTCCGGCGCCAGGCCGTGGATGGATTCGACCAGCGACGCATTGGTGAGGATCAGCGTCTGCTCCGGGTCGCACAGCGGCGCCATTCGATCGAGCGAGTCGCGCAGCAACGGCCGTTCGCTCGCCAGCGGCAACAATTGCTTCGGCCGATTCGCTGTGCTGACCGGCCAGAAACGCGAGCCCACGCCGCCCGCGAGGACAACGCTCCACACCTGACCCGATCTTCCTCTGGCCTCTGGCCTCTGGCCTCCGGCCTCGGCTTCAGTCACGCGGATCCGGCCCGACAATGACGCCAGCCAGTTCCGCCGTCCGGTGCAGGAGTCGCTTGGGGCTGAACGGTTTCGTCATGAAGTCCGTCGCGCCTAACGTCATTGCCCGTTCGCGCTGCGTGTCGTGTCCGGCCGCGGTGAGGATCACGCACGGCAGTTCTTTCGTGCGATCATTCGCCCGCATCCGCGCCAGCACCTCGAGTCCCGACACGTGCGGCATCATCAGGTCGAGCCAGACGACCTTGAGGTCGTCCTCGCGATCGAGCGCCTCGAGGGCCTGAATGCCGTCGTAGGCCAGCGTGACCCGGAACGGACCCTGCTCGAGCTTCATCTGGATGATGCGCCCGACGTGCGGTTCGTCGTCAACCACAAGAACGTGCGCGCGGTCTGTTATCGCGGGGGCTGTCACACCAGGGAGGCGATGTTGGCGCGGTGACGCCGTAAGTCATACAGGAGCGCGCCGAGGTGCGCACTCGAATGAACGATGAGCAGGAGAATCGCGTCTCCGGAAACGGCGGAGATGATCGCATGTCCCCGCTCGTGCTCGACCACGGTAGTGACCATCGATCCACGTCCGGCGGCCTGGCCAATTGCTTCTGCGGCCGAGGCGAGGGCCGGAGTCAACGCGGCAAGGTGTTCGCCGTCGAGGTCGCCGTTGGTCCGCGTGTCAATCAGGAGACCATCGCGCCCCAGAATCACCACGGCCTCGACCCCTTCGCGTTGCGCGAGGGCCCGAACGAGGTCGTGTATGGTGGGCAATAGCAACTCCGCCGTTGTTCGTGCGAAGCCTAATTGGGGACAGGATGAAGTCAAGCGAGCAATCGCTTGAAGTATCACAGGTTAGGAGGTTACTGTTCGCCGTGATCCTCAGCCAACTCTCCCGACTTTTTGGGCGCCCTGGTGTCCGCCGGACAGGCGTCATTTTCGGTGCAGTAGCCGCCATCGGCGCCGCTGCCTGCGACGACCCGTTCGCTCCACGCGCTACGACGCCGGTCCGGACCGACAGCTTCATCGTCTACTCGGTCTCGCAGACCCCGGTGAATGTCCCGGCCGCTTTCAACATCGTCTTTTTCACGCCGCTCCGCCTCGAACCGACCTACGGCTTTGACCTGGCCTTCGACATCAACGACGACGGTAAGGTGGTGCTCATTCCCGTGAGGCTCGTCGGCGGCGCGGTTACGGCGGGCCGGCGTGTCGGGTTGCAGCGAATTACAGGAGCATACAACGAAGTCACCCGCGCTCCCACCAGCGGCTACCAGTACGATTCGACGTTGGTGCTAGACATCGGTGAGGCAGCGGTCGTGGAACTGCAGACAGACATCTGCCAGTTCCAGACGTCGCAGCTGATCTACGCCAAGCTGCAGATCAGTGCGGTCAGCCCGGTCTCGCGGACGATCGCCTTCCGGATTACATACGATCCCAACTGCGGCTTCCGGTCCTTCCTGCCCGGCGTGCCCACGAATTGATCGCTGATCGCTGATCGCTGATCGCTAGTTCGCTCGTCGCTCGTCCCTCTACCTTCGTCCCTCGGTTCAGATGCATGACGCTCGGGTCTTCCGCGAGCAGCTCGATCTGTTGCGGGACGCCATGCGCCGGCGACAGAAGCTCGACGAACTGGCGCCGGTACTCGAGCGTGGCGTTGCGCTGGATCTTGAGCGTCGCACCGTCATCCAGGCGGTCGAGGAGCGGAAGGCCGTTCGCAACACCACCTCGCAGGAAGTCGCGCGCCGCAAGAAGGCCGGTGAGCCTGCCGACGAGCTGATCGCCTCGGGTCGCCAGCTTGGCGAGGAGATCCAGCGCCTGGAGAACGAACTCGCCGCCGCCGAGTCGGAGCTTCGCGAGATCCTCCTCACGCTTCCCAACATCACGCTCCCCGATGTCCCCGAAGGCGGAGAGGAAGCGAACAAAGTCGTGCATTCGTGGGGGGCCCCGCGTGCAACGGACGGAGTCCGTCCGCACTGGGAGATCGGCGAAACGCGCGGCATCATCGACCTGGCGCGCGGCGCCAAGATCAGCGGGTCCGGCTTCATCGTCTTCCGCGGGCTCGGCGCCCGCCTGACGAGAGCCCTGATGAACTTCTTCATCGACGTGCATGTCCGCGAGCACGGCTATGAGGAAGTCTGGGTGCCGGTGGTAGTGAATCGCGCGTCGATGATCGGGACGACGCAGCTCCCGAAGTTCGAGGACGACATGTACGCGCTGCGCGATGAGGACCTCTTCCTCATTCCGACCGCGGAAGTCCCGCTCACGAACCTCTATCGCGATGAGATTATTGACGCGGGCGCTCTCCCTCGTGGATTTGTCGCGTATTCGTCCTGTTTTCGTCGCGAAGCCGGCGCAGCCGGCAAGGACACACGCGGACTGCTGCGGGTCCACGAGTTCGACAAAGTCGAGATCGTGCGGTACTGCGTGCCCGAGCAGGGTGACGCAGAACATGAGCGCCTGACGAGGCATGCGGAAACGCTCCTGGAGCGATTGGAACTCCCGCATCGTCGCGTCCTGCTGTCGGCCGGCGACACGGGCTTCGGCGCCGCGCGCTGTTACGATCTCGAGGTCTGGGCGCCGGGCGTCGGCAAATGGCTCGAGGTCTCGTCCTGCAGCACGTTCACCGATTTCCAGGCCCGCCGCGCGAATATCCGCTATCGCCCGGCGCAGGGCGAGAAGCCGCGATTCGTCCACACGCTCAACGGGTCAGGGCTCGCATTTCCAAGGGTGATCGCCGCCATTCTCGAGCACTATCAGCAACCTGACGGTTCAGTAAGAGTTCCCGACGCGCTACGTCCGTACCTTGGCGCTGAGGTCATGTGATCAGGAGCGCTTTGCGCTTTGCGCTCTGCGCTCTGCGCTAAGTCATGCGTCGCAGCGTCATCGTCATCGTGATGGTGCTGGTCGCGCTGCTGCTAGGGTCGTACGTGCTCTTCACGCAGCGCGTGGTCGCCGAGTTGCGCGGCGAAGCACAGCGCACCAGCAAGATGTTCGCCGAGGTGCTCGCGGCCCAGGACCCTAACGTGGATGCTGCCTCCGCGCTGCTGGAGCTGGCCAACGACATCCGCGAATCCGGCGTGCCGATGATCGTGACCGACGCCAACGGAACGCCGACCGCGACCGCCAATCTTCCGTTCGACGAGGACGATCCACGCGCTCGTGAATGGATTCCCCGGCTCGACGCGCAGAATTCACCAATCCTCGCCCGTGGACTCGGCACCAACCAGGTGATTCACTTTGGTCACACGCGCCTGGTGCGCGGGCTTCAGGTCATTCCCATCGCGCAGGTGGCGTTCCTGGCGCTGCTCCTCCTGGCCGGCGGATATGCGCTGCAAGCGCGCGCTCGCGCCGATCGCGAGCGGGTGTGGGCCGGAATGGCCCGCGAATCCGCACACCAGCTGGGGACGCCAATCTCGAGTCTTTCGGGCTGGATAGAACTCCTCGGCGATCGGGAGGGCGATGAACTCGGCCAACGCGCCGTGGGGCACATGGCGGGAGACATCGAGCGCCTCGAACGCGTCGCGCATCGCTTCGAGCGCATCGGCCGCCCGCCGCAGCAGGAGGAAGTGGACGCGGCCGAGATCCTCGAACGCGTGACGAACTACTTTGGCGCGCGCGTGCCAACGCTGGCGCACGCGGTGGCGCTCGAACTCAGGACGTCCGGCGAACTGCCAATGAAGGGCGACCCGGTGCTGATCGAGTGGGCGCTGGAGGCGGTTGTGAAGAACGCGGTCGATGCGCTCGCCGGTCGGGGCGGTCGCATCGTCATCGAAGGCACGCGGCTTCCCGAGGGAGACATCCGGATCCGTGTGACTGACGACGGACCAGGAGTGCCGCGTGAGTTGCGCCGTCGCGTCTTCGAGCCAGGCTTCACGACAAAGGAACGCGGATGGGGAATTGGGCTGGCTCTGGCGCACCGCATCGTGGCTGAATGGCACCGCGGCTCGCTGGCACTGGTCCCATCCGAACGAGGCGCGCGCTTCGAGTTTACTTTTCCGGCATGACTTCAGTTGAAGTGCGGGGCGACCTGCTGTCGGGACTGAATCCCGCGCAGCGGGAAGCTGTGGAGCACGGCTCGGGGCCATTACTGGTGCTGGCCGGGGCCGGTTCGGGGAAGACTCGCGTGCTTACGCGCCGCGTTGCCCGGCTGATCGAGCACGAGGGTATCGCGCCACAGCAGGTGCTGGCGGTGACGTTCACCAACAAGGCCGCCGGCGAAATGCGGGCGCGCATCGCCGACTTGCTCGGATCGGAGCCGGCGGGAATGTGGAGCGGGACATTTCACTCGATTGGCGCGAGGATGCTGCGGATACACGCCGCTCTGGCCGGTCGCACGGCGAGCTTCACGATTTACGACGAGGACGACTCACTCGCCGCGGTGAAGCATGTCATGGAGCGTCTCCGGATCTCCACCAAGGAACGGCCACCGCAGGCAATTCTCGCGGCGATCTCAGACGCCAAGAACGCGCTGGTCTCGTCGGCGGAGTATGAGCAGCTGGCGATGGACCCATTCTCTAAATCGGCGGCGCAGGTCTATCGCGAACTCGATGTGGCGCTGCGCCAGGCGAACGCGGTCACGTTCGACGACCTGCTCGTGCTGCCGGTGCACCTGCTCGAACAGAATCCGGACGTGCTCGAACGCTATCGCAAGCGCTTCCGCCACATCCTGGTCGATGAATACCAGGACACGAACCGCGCCCAGTACCGCTTTGTATCGCTGCTCGGCAGCGGCCACGGCAACGTGACGGTGGTTGGCGACGATGATCAGTCGATCTATGGCTGGCGTGGCGCCGACATTCGGAACATCCTCGACTTCGAGCACGAATTTCAGGGGGCGCGCATCGTCCGGCTGGAGGAGAACTACCGTTCCACGCCGCAGATTCTTGCGGTGGCCAACGCCGCTATCTCGGCCAACACGTCGCGCAAGGGGAAGACGTTGCGCACAACCCGTCCCAGCGGCGATACGGTGACGGTCGTCGCCGCTCTCGATGAGCGGGACGAAGCCGAGTTTGTGGTGGAGGAGATCAGCGAGCGTCGTTATGCGGCCAAGGGGCGCCCCCTGCGGCACTTCGCCATTCTCTACCGGACGAACTCGCAGAGCCGGGCCATCGAGGAAGCGCTGCGTCGGCACAGCATTCAGTACCGGCTGGTCGGCGCCATCCGGTTCTACGATCGGCGCGAGATCAAGGATCTGCTCGCGTGGCTCCGGATCGTCGCCAATCCGGCGGACGACGAGGCATTTCGCCGCGCCATAGCGGCTCCGCGACGAGGGGTGGGCGACACAACGATTGACGCGATGGCGGCGTTTGCCTCAACGGCCGGGATCCCACTCCTCTCAGCGGCGACGCACGCCAAATTCACCGCTGCGCTTCGTCCGTCAACGCGGGACGCCCTGGCCAATTTCTCGGCCCTCGTCACGCGAATGCACGAGAAGGCGAAAGAATCTCCAGTCAATGAGCTGCTGCGTGACCTGGTCATTGCGATCGATTACGAGCAACACCTCCGCGCGGAGGGGCCAGGCGCCGTGGACCGGATGGACAATGTGCGCGAGCTCATCGCCGGCGCGGTGGAGACCGTGCAGGACGAGGGCGGGGAAGTGGGACTCACGCCGCTCGACCACTTCCTGCAGCGTGCGACGCTCGTCACCAGCGCCGACGCGCTCGATCCCAACGCCGACGCTGTCACGCTCATGACGCTGCATAACGCGAAGGGACTGGAATTTCCGGTGGTGTTTCTGACCGGGCTCGAGGAAGGGTTGTTCCCGCTGTCCCGGGCGCGCGAAGAGCCGGAGTCGCTGGAGGAAGAGCGCCGGCTCTTCTATGTGGGCGTCACGCGGGCAGAAGACATGCTGTTCATCTCCCACGCCCGCAGCCGGCGGCGGAACGGCGAAACGATGCCTTCCATGCGATCGAGCTTCCTGGGGGAGATCCCGGCGTCGCTGGTACGGGATCGCGCGACCATCAAGCTTCGCGGCAGCGCGCAGCAGTGGGACCGGCCGTCGGCTGCTGAGCGCCGGCCAGGCGTGGCGGTCGGCTGGTCGAAACCCGCGCCGTTCATGCATCGCGATGAGGACGTCTCGCAGGACGCGCCGCGCTTTGTGAAAGGGGAGCGCGTGAAGCATGCGCGCTTCGGCAGCGGCTCCATCTATGAATTGAGCGGGGTGGGGAAGGAGACCAAGGTCACCGTCGATTTCGACGACGAGGCGATTGGCCGCAAGCGACTGGTGGTGGCGTTCGCGGGGCTCGAGCGAGGGAACGAGTAGTGGCAGTTTCGGAATCCGATGTACAGCATGTGGCCTCGCTGGCGCGCCTCGGAGTCGACCCGGCGCGCGTGGCCTCGTTGGTTTCGGAGTTGAATGGGATTCTGGAGCATATGGAGGTGTTGGGAGCGGTTGACACGGGACGTGAGATGGGAGATGGGAGAATTGAGACAACTGCAACCCCGATGAGGTCTGATGTTGGCGGCACGTCAGTACCGCTAGCCATTCCGCTGGAGTCGGTTGCGCCGGAAATGCGCGACGGGTTTTTTCTGGTCCCGCGTCTCGGTACGCACGAGGATCAGGGAGAGCGGACCCCGTGACGATGAGCGCGGTCGCGGCGGTGGAGGAAGCCTTCCGTCGCGCCGATGAAGTAGGCGCGGGGAAGGACGGCCTGAACATCGTCGTCCACGAGGACCGAGCAGCAACACGCGCTGAGGCAAAGGAACTCGACAATCAGCCACGATCGGGAAGCAGTTTATCTCACGTCTCCCATCTCCCATCTCCCATCCGGTTGTCAGGGTTTCCGATTGCGGTAAAAGACAACATTGCAACCCTCGGCCTCCCTACGACCTGCGGCTCCAGGATTCTGAAAGGATACGTGAGCCCTTACGAAGCCACCGCAGTCAGAAAGCTTCGAGAGTCCGGTGCTATCGTCATCTCGAAAACCAACTGCGACGAATTCGCGATGGGCTCGTCGACCGAGAACAGCGCCTACGGCCCGACACGAAATCCGGTGGACCCCACGCGGGTTCCGGGCGGCTCGTCAGGCGGTTCCGCCGCAGCGGTTGCCTCCGGCATCGTGCGGATCGCCCTCGGTTCTGAAACCGGAGGATCCGTCCGGCAGCCCGCTTCATTCTGCGGCGTGGTCGGAGTGAAGCCCACCTACGGGCGCGTAAGCCGCTTCGGTCTGGTCGCCTTCGCGTCCTCGCTCGACCACATCGGTGTCTTTGGCCGCAGCGTCGATGACGCCGCGCTGGGCCTTGGTGTCATTGCCGGGCACGATCCGAACGACGCGACAAGCGTTGACCTGCCTGTGCCCGACTATCGCGCCGCCGCGAAGGAATCACTCCGTGGACTCGTGATCGGTCGGCCCAAGGAGTACTTCACCGACGCCCTCGATTCCCGGATTCGTGTCCGCTGTGACGAAGCTGCTGATCGGTTGGCGTCGGCCGGCGCGGAAGTTCGCGACGTCTCGCTCCCGCACACCTCACTGGCGATTCCGGTCTACTACATCGTGGCGCCCGCCGAAGCGTCATCCAACCTGGCCCGCTTCGATGGCGTGAGGTACGGGCTCCGTCTCACAGGTGATGGCCTCGAGGGGATGTATGAGGCCACACGTTCCGGTGGGTTCGGACCCGAGGTCACACGCCGTATCCTGCTGGGGACCTACGTGCTCTCGGCAGGCTACTACGACGCCTACTATAGAAAGGCGATGGGCATCCGGGCGTTGATTCGGCGCGACTTCGAGCGCGTCTTTGCCGACGGCGTCCACGTGCTGTTGACACCCACTGCACCCACAACGGCGTTTCCGTTAGGCGCCATCAGCGATCCCTACGAGATGTACCTGAGCGACATCTTCACGGCGACCGCGAATCTCGCCGGCATTCCCGGCGTCTCGGTGCCGGCCGGCGAGGTCAACGGGCTCCCCGTGGGTGTGCAGCTCCTGGCGAACCACTTCGACGAGTACCGGATGTTCGCGGTCGCGTACGCACTCGAACGCGCCCAGGCGGCCGCGTGACGGAAGGTCGCTGGGAGATGATCGTCGGACTGGAAGTGCACGTGCAGCTGCTCACGCGTACGAAGCTCTTCTGCAATTGCTCGACGGTGTTTGGTGCTCCTCCCAACGCCAACACGTGTCCCGTCTGCCTGGCGCTGCCCGGCGCGTTGCCCGTGCTCAACGAAGCCGCCGTGCGTCTCGCCGCGCGCGCGGCCTTCGCGTTAGGCTGCGAGGTGCATGCCGAGTCGATCTTCGCCCGCAAGAACTATTTCTATCCGGACCTGCCCAAGGGATACCAGATCTCGCAGTTCGACCGTCCGCTGGCGACCGACGGGCACATCGTGCTGGAGGGTCGGGCGGATGGTGATCGTGTCCGCATCCATCGGGTGCACATGGAGGAAGACGCCGGGAAGTCCATTCACGACCGGTATCCTGGCGCCACCGCGATCGACCTGAACCGGAGCGGCACGCCGCTGATCGAGATTGTGAGCGAGCCGGATCTCCGAAACACAGCAGATACAGGCACTTACCTCAAGCAACTCAAGCAGATTCTCGAGTATCTCGAGGTCAGCGACGCCAACATGGAGGAAGGGAGCCTGCGCGTCGACGCGAACATCAGTGTCCGCGAACGCGGGACCACGAACTATGGCACCAAGACCGAAATCAAGAACGTGAACTCGTTTCACGGCGTCGAGCGCGCGCTGGAGGTTGAGTTCGCGCGCCAGGTCTCAGTAGTGGAGGGAGGTGAGCGTGTCGTGCAGCAGACTATGCTCTGGGACGCGGGATCCGGCACGGTGCGTCCGGCGCGGAGCAAAGAGGAAAGCCATGACTACCGCTATTTTCCGGAGCCCGACCTCCCACAGGTTCGCCTGACGAGCGCCTGGCTGGCCGACGTGAAGGCCGGCCTTCCTGAGCTTCCGTCGTCTCGCCGCGAACGCTTCGTGAAAGCGTTAGGGTTGCCGCCCTACGATGCGGAGGTCCTGACGGCGACGCGGGCGCTGGCCGACTATTACGAGGCCGTCGTTGCCGAGCACGGAGACGCGAAGGTCTCGGCAAACTGGGTGATGGGCGAGGTCCTTGCTCGGCTCAAGGAATCAGGCTCGTCAATCAGCGAATTCGTCGTCACGCCTAACCGGCTTGCTGCGCTTCTCGGGATGGTGCGCGACAGAGCCGTGAGCAGCAGCGCCGCCAAGGCCATCTTCGCGCAGATGGCGAAGGGCGGTGAAGATCCTGCGGTGATCGCCGATCGCGAGGGGCTGCGCCAGGTTGGCGACGACGCTCAGCTGGCGGCGTGGATCGACGAGGTCCTGGCCGCGCACCCTGACGAAGCGCGCCGGTTCCTCGCGGGTGAGAAAAAGCTCCTCGGCGTGTTGGTGGGGATGGTAATGAAGGCGTCGGGTGGGAAAGCAGATCCGAGGAAGGTGAACCAGCTCTTGGCAAAACGGGCCGAGTCTTGAGTCCGTGCGGGAGGGACGGATTTGGCAGCAGCTGCGCCTCACGGCGAACAAGGTGCTTGCTCTCGCTCCCATGGGCGGGATTATTGCTGGTCGCATTAAACGGATTGGGCGCTCAGTCCTATCCTCGCGCGCGGGTGCCGCCTCACGGCGGTTGGTTCTCGCGGTTGGCCCTGCCGCCCTAGAAGTGGGGCGGCCAGGGCACAACTAACCGTCAGGCAGCTCTGATATGGCTCTTAGTGCCAGCAGTCACCATGCGCCGGCGCGGTCACCGGTCTCGGTTAGAGAACAGCTCAACGCCCGACTGCCGACTGGAAGAAAAAGTCGAGCATCGCGGTGAGCGGCGAGGCAT
>CAZSNV010000146.1:0-12082 GCA_964608035.1 uncultured Gemmatimonadaceae bacterium
AGGATGTTCTCCGGCTTGATGTCCCGGTGCACGATGCCCTGCCGATGCGCGTAGTCGAGCGCACTCGCTGCTTCACGGGCGATCCGTACGGCATCGTCGATGGGAAGCTGCCGCTCGCGGTTGAGCCGCTGGCGGAGCGACTCGCCCGTCACGACCGGCATCACGTAGTAGAGAAGGCCGCCCGCCTCGCCGGAGTCCAGCAGCGGCAGGATGTGCGGATGCTGCAGCTTGGCCGTGGTACGGATCTCCGCCAGGAATCGGTCGCCGCCGAGGGCCGCCGCCAGATCGGGGTGCAACACCTTGATCGCGACGTCGCGGTCGTGCTTGTCGTCGTGCGCCAGGTAGACCGTCGCCATTCCACCAATGCCCAGCTCCCGCGTGACGCGATAGCGCGCCGCGATCTCCGCGGCCAGGCGGGTCATCGAATCGCTCATGACAGGCGCTCGGCCAACCGCATCTCTCTCGTTGTCAGTAGTGGCTCAGCATGGTACGTCGAAACTACCGCGTGCCCCCGAGCACGCAACGAGCCGCAAAGGAGGCACGGCGAAGCGAGCTTGCGGCCGGCGCGCCATGCACTTGCGCCGCTGCTTCATGATATACTATCATGAATCTCCTTTCCACTTCATGATGCATGGCGAACAAACGTGTTTCCGAAACGGCCCCTGTCCAGGTATATCTCGACCGCCAAAGCCGTCGCCGGCTCGAGCAGCTTGCGGACGACCTGGAAACCACCAAGTCCGAGGTGCTGCGGCGTGGGTTGATCGCCCTTGAGCGGGAAACCACCGACCCGTCATCGCACCCGGTGCTTCGGCTTGTCGGCGCGGCCGCAAGCGAGGCGGGAAGCGTGGCGTATGATGTCGCCCGCGAACACGATCGGCTGCTGGCGACGGTGAACGACCCTTCTGCTGCCGGCAGACCCACGAAGCGGTCGCGGCGTGGCTGAGCTCTTCGTCGACACGTCCGCGTGGTATCCAATCATCGTTGCATCGCATCCAGACCACTCGGCCGTGGCCGACGCGCTCAAAGACGCGCTCGGCGCCGGTGTCCGGATTATTACGACCAACCTGGTGGTCATGGAGACCCACGCGCTCCTTCTGAACCGGGTCGGACGGAGTGTTGCGTTGAACTTCGCCCGGACTGTTTCGGAACCCCCAACCGTCGTCGTGTCGTCAGGCGCCGAACTGGAGCAGCGCGCTATCGCCGAGTGGTTATCGCGCTACGCAGATCAGGACTTCTCGTTCACTGACGCCGTCAGCTTTTCGGTCATGACGACGCGCGGGATCTCCCAGGCGCTGACACTCGATGCGCACTTTGCCGTGGCGGGATTCCGCGTCCTGCCCGCGGTCAGTCCTCGACGCCGGAGGCGTTGAGTAGACGGCGCAGCGAGTGCGGGTTGGGGTGAGGTTGTGCGGGCAGGCTTCCGGTGCGACGATACCGCGCCCTCTCACCGGAGCCGTCCCGTGTTCGTCCCGCGTGTCCTCATCGCCAGCATGCTCGCCTTCGGCGCACTGGCGTTACCGGCTTCAGCCCAACGCCCGCTCAAGGTCTACATCTCGGTCGACATGGAGGGCGTCGGCGGCGTCGTGACGAATGAGCAACTCGGCCCGGCCGGCTTCGAGTACGCGCGCGCCCGGCAATTCATGACCGATGAAGCGCTGGCGGCAATACAGGGAGCGCGGGATGCTGGAGCGACGGAGATTCTCGTCAGCGACTCACACGGCAACGGCCAGAACCTGCTGATCGATCTGTTCCCCGCCGATGTCACCGTGATCCGCTCCTGGCCCCGCCCCCTGATGATGATGGAAGGAATCGATTCGACCTTCTCGGCAGCGGTGTTCGTCGGGTACCACTCCGGCACCTCGAACGTGAGCGGCGTGCGCGCCCACACGATGTCGAGCGCCACGCTGACGAGCGTGAAGTTGAACGGCGTCGAAGTGCCCGAGGGCGGATTGAATGCGGCCATCGCGGGCCACTTCGGCGTTCCGGTCGTTGCGATCAGCGGCGATGATGCCGCTGTCGGTGAAGTGAGCAAGTTCACTGGAGCTATTCCAGGCGCTGTGGTCAAGCGCGCGATCTCATTCCATTCGGCGGCAACGATGACGCCGAAGGCGGCGCAGGATCTTATTCGGGCGCGTGTGAAGGCCGGAGTTGAACAGCGAGCCTCAGCGAAGCCCTACGTGCTTCGCGGTCCGGTAACGCTGGAGATGTCGTTCAAGAACTACCGCGCTGCCGAACTGCTGGCGTACCTCCCTATTGTGACGCGGGTGAACTCACACACGATCCGTTTTGTCGGAAAGGATATCGTCGAGGTGTCGAGGTTCATCGAGTTCGTGAACTCTTATCAACCTGATATCACGCCTTGAGTGAAGGGCGACATGCCGCGAAGTCACAGCGAGTTCCCCGATCGGCTCAGCATCAGGGAGAAAGGACGCACCGCCGTCGTGAACCCCGACGAGGTCGAGTACGTCGAGGCGGACGGCGACTACGTCCGGGTCCACGTTGGCGATCACACCTACGTCGTCCGCGATTCCCTCGCCGATTTCGCTCGGCAGCTCGACCCGTCGCGCTTTGTGAGGATCCACCGTTCGACGATCGTCAACCTGAGACGCATTGTCGAACTGCGTCCCGCCGCGCACGGCGAACGCGTGGCGATCACAGTGTCCGGTGCTCAACTCAAGGTCACGCGCACCTACAGCGCTTCGCTGGCGAACGCGATCGACGAAAACTGGTAAGGGCATTTCGGCACCGCTGCTCGCGAAGCATCGACCAACGGGGCTGGCCGTCGCACCCGATGGCGCCCTGTTCATCAGCGATGACCAGCGTGGCCGGATCTGGAGCGTGGTATTCCGCGGTTCGCGCGATTGACGGTTGGAGTGAACGCGTGACCCTGATCACTCTATAGAACGGCCCGCGCTGGGCGGTCCTAAGGAAACTCTGCAAAACAGATGTCCGAGAACGGTCGCGGTTTCCGGCCGGCGACTAACATTTCAACACGGAGGTCACGGCGGTCACTGAGGCAATCCTGGTGTCGACTGACTGGTCGCGCTCTCAATTGGCGATGCGTTTGATGCCGTCTCGTAAACGGGCCACATGGAAATTGATTAGAAGCCCCGTCGGCAGCTTGCTCAAGCGGAGATACGACAGAAGCTGGGCATGATGTACGGGCATCAGCTTCCGGACCGTCTTCAACTCCACCACGACGCACTGCTCGACAAGCAAATCGATTCGATAGCCGACATCGATCTTCAGGCCGTCGTACACGATGGCAACGGGAATCTCCGACTGCACCTCAACTCCATGCTTTGTGAGTTCGTGAGCGAGACAGAGACGGTAGGCGCTTTCGAGCAGGCCGGGGCCGAGCAGCGAGTGCACGCGTAGGGACGCCTTGATAATCTGTGCGGTGACCTGCTCGTTCTTCACCTGACATGTATTCTCATTGCCGTCACCGCGGCGTCACCGGCTAAGACAGCCTCTCCTTAGGCCCCATGTTGGCCTCGGTGACCCCAGGGACCTCCGTGTTCAAGTGTTTCGTTGGCCCACCGCCGTTGTCGGGGCGCAGGTGCCGGTTCCACCTCTCGGCCCGAGTTTTCGCAAATTCCCTAAGGGCTGCGTAGCAGGGGGGTTGAGTGGTGCTCTGAGGGGGTGGCGGTGGCCCCTTCCCGTGGCCAGTCATATACTTGACCGGTTCCCTCGATTCCGGCCCCCACGCTGTAGCAGGTCGACGTGTCCAGCACCCTCGAGCGATTACAGGCCAGCCTTTCCGACCGCTACCTGATCGAGCGAGAGCTCGGTCGAGGTGGCATGGCCACGGTCTACCTCGCGAAGGACGTCCGGCACGATCGCGCGGTTGCCATCAAGGTCCTTCACCCCGACCTGTCGGCCACGATTGGGAACGAACGCTTCGAGCGCGAGATCCGGCTGGCCGCGAAGCTGCAGCACCCCCACATCCTGGGCCTGTACGATTCGGGGAGCGCCGCAGAGCTGTTGTTCTATGTGATGCCGTTTGTCGACGGTGAATCACTGCGCGACCGGCTCGACCGCGATAAGCAGCTCCCGGTTGACGATGCCATTCAGATCATTCTCGAGGTGGCGGACGCGCTTGGGTACGCGCACAAGCACAACATCATTCACCGCGACATCAAGCCGGAAAACATCCTGCTGGCGAACGGGCATGCGCTCGTCGCCGATTTCGGCATCGCCCGCGCCCGCACCGAAGCGGGGCAGGACAAGCTGACCCAGACGGGGATGGCTGTCGGCACGCCCGTGTACATGAGCCCCGAGCAGTCTTCCGGGGATGCGGTCGGGCCGACCGCGGACATCTACAGCCTGGGGTGCATGTTGTACGAGGTGCTGGCCGGCGAGCCGCCATTCACGGGATCGAGTGGCATGGCGATCATGGCGAAGCACGCGATGGAGACCGTGCCCAGCGTCCGGATCGTACGCCCCTCGGTGCCTGAGGAAGTGGAGGAGGCGATCCTTGCAGCGATGGAGAAGTCGCCGGCCGATCGGCCGAAGACGGCCGCGGATTTCGCAGCAATTCTCGGCATGCCGATGGGCGTCACTGCGGCGCGTCGGGTCACGAGCCGCTACACCGCCTCACGGCGCATTCCAAGCGACCCGCGACAGTTAGTTCAGGCTCCGGTGGTCTGGTGGCGCCGGAAGCCGGTGATGATCGCCGGGGCTGTTGGCCTGGTCGGCGCGATCACCCTGGCCGCGTGGACGCTGAACGCGGGGGAGTCGTCAAGCAAATCTGTCACAGCCTTTTCTGCCAACCGCGTCGCGGTTCTCTACTTCAACGACGAGAGCAGCGACGGAGAACTGAAGGACGTGGCCGACCGGTTCACGGAGGCTCTGATCCGGGATCTCGAGCGAATACCAGACCTCAATGTCGTCTCCCGAGCCGGGGTAACGCCCTTCCGGAACCGGAACGTGACCCCGGACAGCATCGCACGCGCTTTGAAAGCGGGCACACTGGTGGTGGGGTCGGTCGTGCCAGAGGGCGATAACGTCAAGGTGAATCTGCGGTTGCTCGATGAGAGCGGGACCGATATCCAACGCGGAAACGTCGTCATTGCCGCCGATTCGCTGTTCGCCGCAGAGGACTCCGTGGCCGGAAGGGCTGCGGAGTTGCTTCGCCGATTTCTGGGAGACGAAATCCAATTGCGCGCCAGCCAAGCTGGTACTCGCGTCAAAGCCGCATGGACGCTTTACAATCGCGCCGAGAAACTGCGTAAGGACGCCGCTCGCCAGGCAAGTAGCAGCCGGGACAGCGCTCATGCGACGCTCCAGGTGGCGGATTCGCTCGCGATGCAGGCCCAGCGCGCCGATCCCAAGTGGAGCGATCCGATCGCTTTGGAAGCGGACATCGACCTGCAGCGGGGTCGGCTCTACAGTCGACCCAGCGCCGAGGACAAGACCGAGCGCGGACGCTGGTTCCAGAAGGCTCGGGATGCGGCAGAACGAATGGTCGAGAAGGACGGAAGCGGACGCGCGCTCGCCCTTCGCGGCACGGTCAAGTACGCGCAGTGGAGTCTGGCGCTTACAACGGATCCGGTGGCGCGGGCCGCAGAGCTGAAGGCCGCCGGCGCCGATCTCGAGAGAGCAGTCCAGTTGGACCCGAAACTTGCTTCGGCGTACGCCACGTTGAGCTCGGTAGACTATGACCGGAAGGACCGCTTCTCAGCGCTCAGGAATGCACGTCAGGCATATGATACCGACGCCTTTCTCAGCAACGCTCAGACCATTCTGAACCGTCTCTTCTGGACGTCGAGCGACACGGACAATTTTGCGGAGGCGCGAAAGTGGTGTGCCGAGGGTCGGCGCCGATTTCCCGCCGACTATCTGTTCACGCTTTGCCAGCTCTGGTTGGTCCTGACGCCCGACGAGCGGCCTGATATCCCGTTGGCATGGAGCCTGGCTGCCCAGGTGGAATCCCTTGCCCCCCCGACGGTGCGCCCATTTCAGTCTCGCAAGGCGCAGATGATTGTGGGCGGTGTGATCGGTCGGGCCGGGAAGGCCGCCGGCGGGCAGTCGGCGTTGTTGGATAGCGCGGATCGCGTCCTCGTTCGTGCGCGGGCAGATCGGACTATCGATACGGAAGGCGAGATCCCCGGTTATGAGGCAGTCATGCGCGCGCAGATGGGGGACCTCGACCGGGGCTTGGAGATGCTAAAGCAGTATGTGGCCACGCACCCCGACCACTTTTTCCTGGTCGGCGGCAACATTCACTGGTGGTGGCGCCCCCTCCAGGCTCTCCCCGGCTTCCAGCAACTGAAGGCGAACGCCCGCTAGGCAGTGCCGGCTCGGTAGCACCCCGGCGGTGCGGCCGGTGCTATGGGACTGCTCCGTTACCCCAGGGTCGTTTTGGCACCTATCCGAGTCCGTCCGTCCCTTGTATGATGTTTTTCCTCGCCAGACGAGTGGCGCGCCGGTTGGCGCCGTGTGGGCACGTCATCACCGTTTCACCAGAGGAAGTTATGTATCGTCGCCTTCTTCCGTACCTAACGATCGTCGCGATTCTCGCGTGTAATGCCGAGAATAGCACGCAGCCACCACGCGCGCTGCCTTCCTCTGCGAGTCCGGTCATTTCCGACGGGGCGCATCTACCCGGCAATCCGGATTTCTTCTTCCTGAACCCCACGGTCCCGAATCCGAAAAACGCTCTGGGCTACGGCAACCCGTTCAACGGAAGCTTGCTTGCGGTGGTGAGTATCTGCGAGCTTGATGTGGTCCCGCCCGATGCGAACGTAATTGCGGCGTCGCCGTGCAAAAGCGGTGGTTACACCAACCCGCCCACGGTCGCCAGCGTGGACCCGGTCGCCGAGAAATACTCGGTCGATTGGACGGTCCCTGTCGCAGCGCCTGTCTACTACCGGATCAGGGTCATTGTCGGATCGGACACGATCGGCTACGCCGATGTGAAGACGGGGCCGACACCGCAGTCCCTCAAGGGCACCGATCCAAACAAACTCATTACGCGCATCGACGGCTCGGTCCTCCCCATCAGGTTTCGCATTGAGGAGTTCGCGCTGTGCGACACGCCGGGACTCGGTCCTTGCGCTTCCGAATCCGTGGATGAGAACACCGGCGGCACCGTGCAAACCACCTTCACGGGCGACACCGGGCCGACCGGCATCGAAATCATGCCGGGTTCGGGTAACACCACGCGCGTAGTGACAATCGAAGAATGTCCAGTGGGTCAACGCGGCAGTGATCGAACCGACCTGCCGACGTTCGGCCGTTGCACCAGAATCACACTCGATCCTCCGCTCGGTCCCGGCGAGACGTTCGATGTTCCGGCCATCGCGTTCATCTGCAGTGCGCCTGCGGCAGTGAATGCGGCACTCAGCAACGTCAACCAGCGGCCGCGGGTGACGATGCATCGCTTTGACGAACCGGATGAGGTGACAGCGTTACCGCATGTGCACCCTGACGCCTGCGACTCACCGGGCGGCGGCGGGGCCGCGCAGGCAACGCTGAAAGGCATGCTTGTCGACCTGTTCCGCGGCCGTTTCAAGTCGGCTGGCGGACAGTTGGTAGGGATGTTCTCTCCGAAGCCGTTATACGCCACGTTGATGCTCGACGAGGGCGGCGGCGGCGAGACGGATGGAACGAGCGATTTCTTCTACGCGTTGCCGGCAAAGATGACGAAGGATGCGGCGACCGATAATCAGGTTGCTCCTCCGGGTCCGCTCCCGACGAATCCCAAGGTCATTGTTACCGATCTTGCCGGAGATCCGGTGGCGAATGCTCGCGTGCACTTTGGCGCCACGCTGGACCCGGTGTGCTTTGCGGGAGGACCTTCCATCTCCGCCGTAGTGTTGTCCGCGGCCGACGGGTCAGCCAGCACGCCCTGGACGATTGTGGCGGGACCAAATTCCTTCGTCGCCTGCGGTCGTGGCATTGCCGACGGGAATGAAGCCACTAATGGACCCAGAACGGGCGCTGGTGCATTCGATCCATTCCAGCCGATTCAGACGCCGTTCGATCCAGGCCCCGATCCAAACCCCCTCGTCCAGGAGCCGGTGCTTGTCGGGTCCGTCACCTTCACCGCGACGGGCGTAGTGTTGTTCGGATCGGCGTCCGCAGGCACCACCGGAACGCCCAGTACACCTCTCGGAGCGTCGAGCCTCTACAGCATTCACCCAAGCACGGGCGCCGGCACCTTGATTGGAGCAATCAACTTCAATCGAGTGGGCGCTATTGATTTCCACCCCAGCGGCGTGCTCTATGGAATTGGGCAAAAGCCATCCGACAACACTCCTGTGTTGCTCACGATTAATCTCTCATCGGGTGCCGGCACAGAGGTTGGACCGACGGGAACTACCGGCAACATTTCGGATATCGCGTTCCGTAGCGATGGGGTTCTCTTCCTCTACGATGCCATCTCACCAGCTCATAAGGTCTACACCGTTGACCTGACTACGGGAGCCGCCACGCTCGTTGGAAACACCGGACTCGCGGCGAGCAGCGGTAACGGCATCGCCTTCGGTGCATCCAACGTGCTCTTCCACTCCAACCGGAACTTCTCGCATACGCTCAACCAGACCACTGGCGCGGCGACACAGGTTTCAGCGATGAGCTTCCCTGGTTCATGCACGAGTTTGGGCTTCCGCAGCCGAGTTGCGGCCTCCGTCGGACATCCGGCGAGCGGCTTGTTCTACGGGTCCATCAAATGCGGCGGTGCGGGACCAGGCCCGGATTCGGACTTCTTCGGAACCGTGAACTACTCGACGGGCGTGGTCACCATCATCGGGTCGACGGTTGTCGGCCTGGATGGACTGGCACGAAAGAACTAATGGGATAGCCGGCGCGTTGGCTCTGTCGGGTACTCGCTCGCAGTCCCAGACGTTGCCGTGATGACGAAAGCCGGGCGGTTCCGAAAGGAGCCGACCGGCTTGTCGCATGCCAGAACGTGGCGCGCGACTGAGTGTCGGTGCTACGGCTTTGTCTTCTCGCCGATCTTTCGCTCCACCTTGCCGAGGGTGTTCTGTGCCTTGCCCTTCAGCTGGTCGATCTTGCCCTCGGCCTGCAAACCGGTGTCGCCCGTCAGGCCGCCGACGCCGTCCTTTACTTTCCCCTTGAGGTCCTTCGCCTTACCCTCGACGGAATCCTCGATTCCCTTTTTGGTCCAGTTCTTGTCAGTCATGTATTTGTGGGTTGGGCCGGTTTCAAAGCGGCCGTTGTGATTTCGCGTGTGGCGAACGATGCGCGGCGGTGATTGCACCTGTTGCAAGTCGCCGCCGCTCCAGCGTGACGCTATCTGCGCCGACGCGAGTATCCCCATCCACCGCCACCGAGCACCAGCACCACCAGCAGAATGATCAAAAGGGTGCTATCCATGACCTTGCCTCACGAGTGAGGGTTAGTGCAAAGCTCCGGCCGTGCGCCAGTACTTCCACTAACACGACGACGGCACCGCCGACCTGAGCGTTAAGTACTCCGCTCCAGTCAAGCGTCACCGGCTATCGAAGGTTACAGTCAGCCGGGAGCGGCCGAATCCGTCGTGCGGATGATCTTTGACTAGCTCGGAAGGATCAGCCGCTCCCTGGCATCCCCATCAGTCTGGGCATGCAGCACAACACGCGTCCTGTAGCCGTTGATGAGCCGCTCAGTCGAGCGACTTGCGGAACCTCATCGCGCTCAACGTGACAAGCACAACCGCAAACACACAAAGCACCAACACGTCCTTCGAGATCGCCTCGAAGCCGGCGCCCTTCAGCAGCACGCCGCGCAGAATCCGCAGGAAATACGTGAGTGGAATTGCGCCGCCAATCCACTGAGCGGCTGTCGGCATCGCCTCCCTGGGGAACATGAACCCCGAAAGGAGCACCGATGGGAGAATCACCAGGAACGACAGCTGCATCGCCTGGATCTGCGTCTTCACCGCGGTGGAGATGAAAAGACCAAGCGCGAGACTGGCGACAATGAACGGTGCGGTCGCCAGATACAGCAGCACCATGCTGCCGCGCAGCGGTACGTCGAATACGAAACGCCCCAAAAGCAGGATCACCGTGATCTGCACGTAGCCGACGAGAACGAACGGCAGAATCTTGCCGAGCATGAGCCCGGCGCGCGTCACCGGCGTCACGATCAGCTGCTCCAGCGTCCCGCGCTCCCGTTCACGCACGATGGACATCGACGTGATCGCGGAGAGCGTGAGGGTCAGGATCAATCCGGCGACACCAGGCACGATGTAGATCGAGCTCTCGAGCGCCGGGTTATACCATGGCCTGACCCGCACCTCCAGACGTCCGGCGCGTACCGCCGGCGGTGCAAGCGCCGCGTTGCGCGCCGCAGACGCCAGCGCGGCCGCCGAGATGGCGGCCTGCGACGCCAGCGGATCGGCGGCATCGATGATGACCTGTGCCGTCGCCGTGCGGCGCCGCTTGAGATCGGTCTCGAAGTCCGGCGGGATGACGACGGCGGCCCTCGCATCGCCGCGCTCGATGACGCGCCGCATTTCTTCGCGGTCTACGACGGTACCGATCACGTCGAAGTTCCCCGTGTTCACCATCGCCTGCGTGAACGCGCGGCTTTCCGTCGTGTTCGACTCGTCAAGCACGACGGCGGGGAGGTGGCGCACCTCCATGCGAATCGCGAACCCGAACAGCAGCAGCTGAATCGCCGGAATGCCCACCAGCATGGCCAGGGTGAACCGGTCTCTTCTCATCTGGACCAGTTCTTTCCACAACATTGGCCACAGGGGCGACGCCTGAATGCGATTCAACATCAGTGATTCGTGACTCGTGACTCGTGACTCGGCACAGCGGGACCGCTGGTGGCCTGTGGCCAGACGCTGGTGTCGTGCCCTTCGTCGCGCCGTTGCAGCTCGATGAACACGTCTTCGATTGACGGCTGCCCGAAGGCCTTTCTCACCTCGTCGGCCGTGCCTAACGCGATGAGGTGCCCGCGCGACAGGAACCCCAGGCGTTGGCAGCGTTCGGCCTCGTCCATGTAGTGGGTCGTCACCAGGATCGTCGTGCCCCCGTTGGCCAGCGCGTAGATCCAGTTCCAGAAGAGCCGGCGGGACGCCGGATCGACACCCGCGGTAGGCTCATCGAGAAAGAGCATGTCGGGCTGGTGCGCGGTGGCACAGGCGAGCGCGAGCCGTTGTTTCCATCCACCGGACAACGTCCCGGCCATCTGCCCTTCCCGAGGGCGCAGACCCAGGTCGTCGAGCAGCGCCTGCATGCGCGCGTCCCGCCGGGCGCCGCGGAGGCCGTACATCGATGCGTAGAAGCGCATGTTCTCGGCGACGGTCAGATCATCATAGAGACCGTACCGTTGCGACATGTAGCCGATGCGCCGCCGGACTCCCTCGGGATCTCGTGCAACGTCGATTCCGACAACCGATGCCTGACCGGCCGTTGGCTGCAGCAGGCCGCACAGCATCCGGATCGTCGTCGTCTTCCCTGAGCCGTTAGGCCCGAGCAGGCCGAACACTTCGCCCCGGTGAATGTCGAGGTCGAGAGTGTCGACTGCGACCAGCGTGCCGAACACCTTGTGAAGGTTTTTTGTCCTCACAGCGACTTCGCCGTTCGATGCGGCGAGATGTATTGCGGGTGCGGAGGGAGCGGTCACGGATTTCAGCCGGTAGCGGAGTCCTTCGTTGCGCCTCGCCCGTCGCCCGTCCCCCGTCCCCCGTCTGCATCAAAGCGCGCCGTCGCCGGAAGCCCGGCTTTGAGCCGTCCGGTCGAATCCGACACCTCGAGTTTGACGCCAAAGAGCAGGTCCGCGCGCTCCTTCTCGGTGAGCGCTACCCGCGGCGTGAACTCGGCGGCTGTCGCCAGCGCGGTCACGCGTCCCTGGAACGTCTGTCCCTCGAGCCCGTCGATCGTGAGGGGAACGAGGTCGCCGACCTTGATTGCCGCGAAGACCGGAGCTGGCACATACACGCGGACCCAGGCGTGACGCGCGTCGCCTAGCGACATGACCGGGATCCCGGCGGCGAGCACCTCGCCTGGCTCGGCATGCCGGGCCAGGACCTGCCCATCGACCGGCGCCGTCAGGACCAGGTCCCCCGCGGCCGCCTGACCCATGGCCAGTTGCGCGCGGGCGCTGCCGACCGCGGCGCGCGCTG
>CAZSNV010000147.1:0-12048 GCA_964608035.1 uncultured Gemmatimonadaceae bacterium
CATGCTGGTGGACCTCGGCCGGAACGATGTCGGCAGGATTGCGCGCTATGGCTCAGTGAAGGTCACCGACTTCATGACGGTGGAGCGGTACTCACACGTGCTGCACATCGTGAGTCAGGTCGAGGGCGACCTTCGCGACGGTTGTTCGGCGCTGGATGCCTATCGCGCGACGTTTCCCGCCGGAACGATGACTGGTGCGCCGAAGGTTCGCGCCATGGAGATCATCGACGAGCTGGAACCAGAGCGCCGGGGCGCCTATGCGGGCGCCGTGGGCTACATCGCGATCGGCGACGAGAGAATGGACCTGGCGATCACCATTCGAACGTGCGTCATCGCCGGCGGCACAGCGTCCATCCAGGTTGGCGCGGGGATCGTGGCCGATTCTGTTCCGGAGCGCGAGTGGGAGGAGACCGAAAACAAGGCGCGCGCACTCCTCACCGCGCTCGGTCGCGTCAAGTCCGCGTCACGCTAGGCGCATCCGTCTCACCAAGTCATATTCCCTTTTCATGTCATTTCGACTGGTGAGTGCGGATGGACAGCTTTCCTTCGAGCTGCGGGCAGGGCTGCCGCTCGTGCTTGGGCGCGCCCTCAGCAGTGATTTGCCCGTCCTCGATCCGACCGTTTCGCGCCGGCACGCCGAACTCACCATCGAGCCGACCAGCGTCGTCCTGAAGGACCTGGGTTCGAGCAACGGAACGTTCGTCAACGGCAGCCGCGTCACCATCACGACGGTTCGCACCGGTGACCGCGTGGTGTTCGGCAAGATCCTGTTCGAACTGCAGGATATGAGTCCGATGCTGATCGATGACGGCACCGCCGAGACGAAGCGCCGGGCGGCGCGCGCCGGCACGACCGTCATCAGGCTGGTACCTGTCCCCGATGCCGACCTGACTCTGGAGCGCGCGCTCCGGGCCAGCGGAGTCCAGCAGGCCGTCGATGAAACCGCGGTCGTGCTACCGCAGCATGAGCGCGACCGCCTCAAGCTGACGCTGCTGCTCGAGGTGTCGAAGGCGCTCACGCGAGTCACGACCATCGATGCGCTGCTCGAACGGATGCTGCACTTCACCTTCAGGCTGGTCGACGTGGACCAGGCGTCCATGCTCCTGCTCGACGAAGACCACCGCCTGGCAGAGCGACAGACGCGCGTCCGGGATGGGAGCGTTGTGCATCAGGTGCCGATAGCGCTGGCGCAGTCGGCGCTCGACCAGAAGTCGGCACTGTTGTCCGACAACGCCGGTGACAACGGAGGCGATTCGGGCCGGACGTCCGTATGCGCTCCGCTGATCGGGGGCGAAGGACGATCCCTCGGCGTCCTGTATGTCGACAGCGCCACCAGCACGCGCCGGGTCAATGACGATGACCTGGAGTTTCTGGTTGCGTTCGCGGGCATCGGGGCCGTGGCCCTCGACAACCTGCGTTTCGCGGAGCGCAGCCGGCATGAAGCCCTGGTGCGGGGCAACTTCGAGCGCTTCTTCGCGCCCGCGCTGGCAGCGCGAATTGCCGCCGCCCCCGAATCACTGCGGTTAGGCGGAGAGCGGCGGGACGTGGCGGTGCTGTTCAGCGACATCCGGGGATTCACGACGCTGGCTGCGAGACTCACACCGGTCGAAACGGCGCGCCTGCTCACCGAGTATTTCTCCGAGATGGCCGAGTGTGTGTTCCGGCACGGCGGGACACTCGACAAGTTCATCGGCGACGAAGTCATGGCGCAGTGGGGCGCGCCGATCAGCGAACACGACGACGCGGACCGGGCACTGGGAGCCGCGCTCGACATGATCAGTGCCCTGCACCGGCTCAACGCGAATTGGCTGTCGCAGGGTCGCCCCCGCCTTCAGGTGGGCATCGGTCTCAATTTCGGCGAGGTGTTCGCGGGTTACCTGGGTTCGGAGCGGCGACTCGAGTACACCGTCATCGGCGATACAGTCAACACGGCCAAGCGGCTCTGTACTGCCGCCCAGGGAGGCGAGATCCTCGTGTCTGAATCGCTGTGCCGCCGCCTGACGAGAGCTCATGAGCTGACCGCCCACGCGCCGCTGGAGATTCCGTCGCGCCAGGAGCCGCTTCCCGTCTTTCGCGTCATCCGGTGACGGTCGCGATCCCCAAGGGCTTCGACCGGTTTCGCGCCGGGAGCGCGCATGTCATCGCGCACGAATCATGCGTGGGATGGGCGAAATCAGTGCTGCCCGAACAGACGCTGTATTCCTGGGCCGCGAGCCAGCCGGACCGGAATGACCTGGGCGGTCGCGTGCCCGCGTACTCGGTGCTCCTCCCAGGGCAGGAGCGTCGCGTAGTCGTCAGGCACTCGCATCATGGCGGCCTGCTCGGACGGTGGCAGGGGGACCTCTTCTTCCCTCCCACGCGAGCGCCGTACGAGCTGCTGGTGTCGCACCTCCTGGCGGGTCTCGGGGTGCGCACACCACTGGTGGTCGCCATTGCCGTGTATCCGGTGCGGCGCGTGCTGCGGAGGAGTGATGTCGTATCGCTCGAACTTCCGGGGCGGGACCTGGGCAAGGCGCTGCGAGACACTCCGGACGCCGACGTCAGGCGCAGCTGGCTTGATTCGATCGCCGCGTTGATTCGCTCGCTCACGAACATCGGCGCGTGGCACCCCGACCTGAACGTGGGCAACGTGCTCCTGGTCGAAAGCGGGCCGCAAGCGTGGGATGCCTATGTGCTCGACATCGACCGGCTGCAGTTCTCGCCCCCCAGCGATCCAACGGTTCGCGACGCGAATCTCGATCGCCTGGAGCGGTCGATCCGGAAGCTGCGCGCGCAATTCGGCGTGGGATTCGATGACGGCGAGATCCGGCAGTTGCGCGAGTTGGCCAGCGCCCCAAGCCGAGCGTGATTCCTGCAAAGCTGGATCGTATCTGCATCGTCATGATGAGCGCGGTAGGGGACGCGGTTCATGTCCTTCCCGTGATCAACGCCCTGAAGCGACACGCCCCGGCGTGTCGCATCA
This sequence comes from uncultured Gemmatimonadaceae bacterium, assembly GCA_964608035.1. Lineage (GTDB taxonomy): Bacteria > Gemmatimonadota > Gemmatimonadetes > Gemmatimonadales > Gemmatimonadaceae > JABWBJ01. Next base: position 2,963 of record CAZSNV010000147.1, read on the forward strand.
CATGGCTCCTGCAGCCCGGACCAGCGACGCTGGTCCGGGGACACCGTTCAATAGACGAGATCATCGTCTTCGATCGGAGCGCCGGGCTCGGCGCCTTCGCTGAGGTGCGCCGCGAACTGGCCAGGCGGGAGTTCGATCTCGTCATCAATCTGCAGGTCTACTTCAAAGCGGGCATCATCACCGCAATGACGCGCGCGCCGGTCAAGCTCGGCTTCGACCGGGCGCGGGCGCGTGACCTCAACTGGCTCTTCACCTCCCATCGGATCCCGGCCAGGCCCAGCGGGCAACACGTGCAGGACCAGTATTTCGAGTTCCTCGAAGCGTTAGGCGTGCCTGCCGAGCCTGTGGTCTGGGACCTGGGGCCGTGGCGCAATGAACTGGCGTGGCGCGACGAGTTCTTTTCCCGGCTGGATCGTCCGGCCGCGGCGATTGTTGTGGCCACCAGCAAGCCGGAGAAGGACTGGCTGCCGGACCGCTGGGCCCAGGTCGTGGACCTGCTGGTCGAGCGGTATGGGCTGCAGCCGGTGCTGGTGGGCGGGCGTTCGCCGCGTGAGCTGGCGGCCGAGCAGGTGATCCTGGACACCGCGCGACACCGGCCGGTGTCGGCGTTAGGCAGCGGCCTGCGCAACCTCGTGGGAATCCTCGCCGGGTCGGCGCTGGTGCTCTCGCCCGACACCGGGCCGCTGCACATGGCGGTGGCGCTCGAGCGACCCGTCATCAGCTTGATGGGCTACACCAACCCGAAACGCACCGGCCCCTACCGGCGGTTCCATGACCTGCTCATCGACGCATACGGAAATCCGGGCGAGGACTATCCCGTCTCGATGGAAAACCGGGCCGGTCGCGTCCAGCGGATTACGGTGGATCAGGTGCGGGAGAAGATCGACGTGTGGCAGTCGAAATACCGCGCCTGAGGGCCGACGATCACCCCATTAATGTCGGCGGCGATCCAAACCGGTAGATGATCCCGGCCTGGCCGAGCAGTCCCACCAGCCGGCCTAACGCCAATCCCATCACGGCGAAGTAGTCACCGTGCACCCGCTCGACGATCACCGCGCCGAAGCCCTGGATGCCGTACGCTCCAGCTTTGTCCATCGGCTCGCCCGTCGCGATGTACGATTCGATCTGGAGGTCGTTGAGCGGACGGAACGTCACCTCGACGGTCTCCACGCTCGACACCGTGCGCCTGCGATGCGCGACCGCCACGGCGGTGAGCACGGTGTGTGTGCACCCGGAAAGCCGGCGCAGCATGAGGACGGCCTCCGACGCATCGCGTGGTTTCCCGAGAATGTCCCCCTCGAGCACGACGATCGTATCCGCTCCGATCACGACCGCCCCAGGCTCCTGCGCGGCGACGGCTTCCGCCTTCGATCGCGCCAGCCGCTCGGCGTGTGACTCGGGTGACTCATTGGGCAGAACGCTTTCATCGAGATCGGCCGGACGGACCTCGTGCGGAATGCCGATCAGCGACAGGAGCTCGCGACGCCGCGGCGATTGCGACGCGAGAATAATCCGCGCGGGCGGGGCAGTCATCGTTCGAGCCAGAGCGTCACGGGTCCATCGTTCACGAGTTCCACGTCCATCATGGCGCCGAATTCTCCAGATTCCACAGGAAGACCCAGATCGCGTAACCGGGCAATAAAGCTCTCATATAGCGGAATGGCTTGTTCAGGACGCGCCGCATCGATGAAGCTCGGGCGGCGACCCTTCTGCGCGTCGCCGTAGAGCGTGAACTGCGATACGACCAGTACCGCGCCGCCAATGTCCGAGAGCGCGAGGTTCATCTTGTCTTCGCTGTCAGCGAAGACACGCAGGCCAGCGACCTTCTCGGCCATCCAGGCAACTTTCGCTTCGTCGTCGGAAGCGGTGAAGCCCACAAGTACCACGAAACCGCGGCCGATGCGACCGGAGCTTCGTGTGACGCCCGAGTCTTCACGGATGCGCACTTCGGCGCGAGAGACGCGTTGGAGGAGAACACGCACCGTGAATAATAGGCATCAGGCATCAGGCATCAGGCATCAGGCATCAGGCATCTGGCATCTGGCATCTGGCATCTGGCATCTGGCATCGGACCAGGAGATCGGAGCTCCCAGCTCTGCCCTACGCGTTGAGACGAGTCCCGCCCGATTCCAGGTACCAGGCAAACTCGTCGGGCAGGTCGCTCTCACGGATCGCCGCGCTCGCCCTGCCGACGTCGTAAGTGACTCGCACAGGCTCTATGGCAATTGACCCTTCGGCATTGATGCTGAGCAGCGAGTATCCCGCCCGCGGATCGCCGTCCTTCGGCCGGCCAACACTTCCGGTGTTCAGGAAGTGGATCCCATCCACGATGCGATGCCACGCCAGGTGAGTGTGTCCGAACGCAATCGCGTCGCCGGACTTCAGCCCGGCCAGCCCAGCCATCTTGCGACAGAAGTCATCCGGGCGATCCTCGGTCCAGTAGACCGTGTTGAGCACGGGGGTGCCGTGGACCAGCACCACCCGCGGTCCGGCGCCGTGACCGCCGAGCGGATAGAGATCAAGGCGGAATGGCAACGCTGCGAGCGCCGCCTTTGTCTCCGTGGTGCAAGCCTGCTTTGTCCAGGCAAAGCTCAGGTGCGAGAGAGCTTCCTGCCGCGGATCCTCATAACGACAGCCGCAGTGCTTGTAGTCGAGGCCCACAGTGGAGTCGTAGTTCCCTGACACCCCGATGATCCCGCGCTCGGCCAGCAGGGCAACTGCCTCGTTAGGCCACGGAGCGTATCCAACGAGGTCGCCGACATGGTAGGTCGCCTGAACCTCCCGGGTCTCGATGTCCGCGAGGACGGCTTCGAGCGCGGGGAGGTTGGCGTGGATATCTGAGACGAGAGCAACCCGGACAAGGGCATCAGGCATCAGGGCATCAGGCACCAGAGGCGGGGGAAAGGGACTCAGGAAGCTGATGCCTGATGCCTGATGCCTGATGCCTTGCGCGCTCTAACGAACGCGCTCATGATCTTCCCTTCGACCGCCTCCACAAGGTCGGCATCATCAAGTCCCGCCGAATTGAGCAGCGCCTTCACATCATCGGTGGCGTAGACCCGTGTCGGTTCGATCGAGATGTCCGTGAACCCTGCCGCCATGAGCAGCCGCCGGTACTCGTCCTCGTGCAGCGCGCCGGATACGCAACCTGTCCAGAGACCCACGCTTTTCTGAACTGGTTCCGGCAGCTCGCCACGAAGCACGACATCGGAAACCGCGAACCGGCCGCCTGGGTTCAGCACGCGATGCGCTTCGGCTATGACCCGCGCCTTGTCTGCCGAGAGATTGATCACGCAGTTCGAGATGATCACATCGACCGTTTCCGACGGCAGCGGGATGTTCTCGATCTCGCCGCGCAGGAACTCCACGTTCGTCAGGCCTGACTTGCGCTGATTCTCCCTTGCAAGCTTCAGCATCTCGTCGGTCATGTCGAGACCATACGCTTTGCCCGTCGGTCCAACGCGTTGCGCCGACAACAGCACATCGATGCCGCCGCCAGAGCCGAGGTCCAGCACAGTCTCGCCCGGAGCGAGCGCAGCAAGCGCGGTTGGATTCCCGCACCCGAGTGACGCGAGAAGCGCCTCGGCCGGAATGCCCTGCGTTTCGCCGGCCTCGTAGAGATCCGACGTGATGGGATCCCAGTCGGCGCCCTTGGAGCTGCACGCGGTGCCGCAACCGCACGTCGCGACCTCCCCGGCTGCAGCGCGCTTCGCGGCTGCGCCGTACTTCGCCCGCACTTCCGCACGCAGCGCCGCATCGGCAGTGACAGTCGCCGTCGCCGCGCTCACGCTTCGCTCCAGCGTTCCCGCAGCGGGTTCGTCACCGCAGCAATCGGGTCCGCAACAGCCTCGTGTTTCACTCATGAAAGTGCTTCTCCGTGAAGCTGAAGTGACATGAAAAGCGCTGTTGAGGGACAGGCCTCGGCGAACTCGCGGGAACGCCGCACAGCCGGCGGCGCCGAATCGCGATCAGCGCGGGCAAATCCGAAGCGCGGGAAGTAGTCGCCGGCGGTTGTGGTCAGCAGGTAGAGCGAGCGGAGTCCACGACGCCGCGCCCATTCGATGCGATCCCTGGTCAGCGCGTCTCCCACGCCCTTCCCGCGCCAATGGGCGATGACAGCGGCCGAGCGGAGGAGGCCATCCTCACCATGGATTTCGATTCCTTCGACTCCGATGACCTGCCCGTCAGATTCGGCCACCGCATAGGCATCTCCGAATTGATCATGCAGACCATCGAGCGGAAGTTCGGAATCGCGCAGCGCCGTTTCGACGGCGCCGAGGTCGGTCGCTGTGGCGGGCCGGATTGTGAACGCCGTCATGGCGCCACCCTCGCTCGTCGCATTTGATGCACGCAGGGGTCAACCTGCGCCGACGGACAGAAGATGGTTGGTGCGAGCGACCTGACCTGCCGCGCGGCAACGTTCATCGTCAGGGACGCGGGTATCGTCGCGTCCATATCGGCACAGGATGGGGCGCCAAGTGCGGTAGACTCGTGATGCAACATCGGATATATCCTCTGCTTGAGCTGATTCGGGATCTCGTCAGGCGAACGCGCGCAACACGTGCTGGACACGCTCACGCAGCGCCCGCGCCGAATCCCGTTTGATGCGGTAGTAGACCCATTGTCCCACTTTCTCGCTCTCGACCAGGCCCGCCTCGCGCAGCAGCCGCAGGTGATGTGAGACGGTCGGCTGCTTCACCGGAACCGCGGCCTCGAGATCGCACACGCAGACCCGCCCTTCGTTGCGCGCCAGCACGTCCAGCAGCTGCAGCCGCACGGGATGCGCGAGGTGCTCGAGGTCCGAGGCAACCGCAGTCGCCTCTGTGTACGTGCGGCTGGGACGCGCCTGGACATCACAGCACCTGTCGCCCAGCTGCCGATCGATAATCGCGAGCGCTTTACTCATGATGGACGGACAGTAGTCCATATATCGACGATTGTCAATATATGAACAACGCAGGAAGCAGGAAGCAGGAAGCAGGAAACCAGGGAAGGATTGCGCGCGCGCTCAGGGTGCGTGACAACAACACCCGCGAGTCCAGCGGCTAAGGCAAGGGACGGGCAACGAGCATCAGCTCCAGTCCCAGCAAGCAGCCCTGGCACCAAGCACTAACACCTCAGCGCAGTTTCAGCGGAAGCGTCGAAGGGGATGCAACGTGGGAGTGCTGCAGCGCCCTTCGACGGGGGTCGCTTTCGCAAAACCCCTATTCCGATGCCAACATGCTAAACGACCAGCGAACGGGCGCGAAAATCCCGCCAGGAACTTCAGGACAAAATGCGACTTTCCGCGGGAAAAGCGATGCTAGGAAAAGCGCCGGGTCTGCTTGCCGTGAACGCTGCCGGACTCGGCGTTCCTATTCGACGGTGACGCTCTTCGCCAGGTTGCGCGGCTGGTCGACATTCGATCCGCGCTTGACGGCGACGTAGTACGCCATCAGCTGCAGCGGCACCGAAGCCAGAATCGGCATCAGCAGGTCCAGGGTTTCCGGAATCCGGATGTCATAGTCGACCTTGCCGGCCAATGCTTCCTCGTCGCGACTCGTGATCGCGATGACGCGCCCCTTTCTCGCTTTCACTTCCTGGATGTTCGAGGTGATCTTGTCGAACACGGAGTCATGCGTGGCAATGAACACCACCGGCATCATCTCGTCGATGAGCGCAATGGGACCGTGTTTCATCTCGGCCGCCGGATAACCCTCGGCGTGGATGTAGCTGATCTCCTTCAGCTTCAACGCGCCCTCGAGCGCCACCGGGAAGTTGTACCCTCGTCCCAGGTACAGGAAATTCGACGCGCGCTTGAACTCCTCGGCCAGCGCTTCGATCTCCTCGGCGCGGTCAAGAATCTGCTGGATCTGTCCCGGCAGCCGGTGCATGGCTTCGATGATCTCCCGGCCACGCAGGATCGACAGGTCGCGCAACCGGCCCAGCTTGAGGGTGAAGAGCAGTAGCGCGATGACCTGGCTCGTGAACGCCTTCGTCGACGCTACGCCAATTTCGGGCCCGGCGTGGATGTAGATGCCGCCGTCCGCTTCACGGGCGATGGTCGACCCTACGACGTTGACGATGCCCAGCGTGCGAGCGCCGCGCCGCTTCGCCTCGCGCATGGCGGCCAGCGTGTCGGCCGTTTCGCCTGACTGCGAGATCACGATGCAGAGCGTGCGCTCGTTCACGATCGGATTCCGATAGCGGAACTCCGACGCGTACTCGACTTCCACAGGAATGCGCGTCAGCTCCTCGAGCATGTGCTCGCCGATCAGCGCCGAGTGCCAGCTGGTGCCGCAGGCCGTGATAACGATGTTGTCGAAGGCGAGCAGTTCGTCGTCGGTGAGGTTCAAGCCGCCCAGCTTTGATGTGCCCTCGTCGTCGAGCAACCGGCCACGCATGGTGTTTTCGAGCGTCTGCGGCTGCTCGAAGATCTCCTTGAGCATGAAGTGCGCGAACCCGCCGCGCTCGATCTGCCCGAGATCCCAGTCGATGCGCGAGACTTTCTTCTTGATCTCGATCGCATTGAGGTCGACGATGCGGTAGCCGTTCCGATCCACGACGGCCATCTCACCGTCGTCGAGATAGACGACCTTGCGCGTGTGCGCCAAGATGGCCGACACGTCACTGGCGACGAAGTACTCCCCGTCGCCGAGTCCGACGAGGAGCGGGCTGCCCTTGCGCGCAGCTACGATCTTGTGCGAATCGACGCTGGAAACGACGGCGATGCCGTAGGTGCCTTCGACTTGTCGCAGCGCCTCGATGACGGCGTCCTCGAGGTTCCCCTCGAAGAATTCCTCGATCAGGTGCGCCAGGACCTCGGTATCGGTATCCGAGCGGAACGTGTAGCCACGTCCCACCAGCATCTTCTTGAGAACGGTCGCGTTCTCGATGATCCCGTTATGCACCACGGCGATCGTGCCGTCCCCGCTCATGTGCGGATGCGCGTTGATCTGGTTCGGCGGACCATGCGTGGCCCAGCGCGTGTGCGCGATGCCGGTCGTTCCCTGAACCGGGTTGGCGGCGAGCATCGCCTCCAGTCGCGAGATCTTCCCCGCTTCCTTCACGGTCTCGACGCCCGAGCCGTTCATGATCGCGACGCCGGCCGAATCGTAGCCGCGGTACTCGAGCCGCTTCAGCCCCTCAATCAGCAAGGGAGTGGCGACCCGCGGTCCGACGTATCCGACTATTCCACACATGAGGCGATAGCGATTGAATGGTTCCTAAACGACGAGCGCATCCAGCGGCGCACGACAACGCGCGATTAACTCCCTGGCATCGTACTCGGTAGGCGCCTCGGCGATCACGCGGACGATCGGCTCGGTCCCCGAAGGCCGCACATGAACCCAGCGATCTGGCCAGGACAACCTGAGGCCATCCTGCTGGTCCACTTCAGCATCGGGAAAAGCCGCCCGTAAGGACTCGTACACCGCGTCGAGCGCCCCATCGGGGCGATCCAGCTTGTCCTTTACAATACGATACTGCGGGAATCGGGCCACAATTCGGCCCAAAGGGAGCCCCTCGTCCACGAGAAGCTGGAGGACAAGGGCGGCCGCCAAGGGCGCGTCCCGCCCCAGGTGAAGCTCGGGAAGGATGACTCCGCCATTTCCCTCGCCTCCCACTACTGCGGCCTCGTCGCGCATCCGGACGGCCACATTTACCTCGCCGACGGGGGCGCGGATCACTTCGCTCCCGTATTCGGCCGCCATGTCGTCGACGATCCGGCTGGTTGACAGGTTTACGACGACCTTGCCCGGCCTTCGCCGCAGCACCACCCGCGCGGCCAGCGCCAGCGTGTAGTCCTCGCCGATGGCACGTCCGTTTTCGTCAACCAGGGCAAGCCGATCGACGTCGGGATCCGTAGCAAGGCCGATCGCGGAACCGGTCCGACTGACCAGTTCGGAGAGCTCACCCAGGTTTTCGGCCACCGGTTCCGGCGGGCGATGAAACAGCCCGTCCGGCGTCAAGTTGATTCCCTCGACCTCGCAACCGAGGGCATCGAGAAGCTGGGGGAATATCGTGGATCCAGCGCCGTGGCAGGTATCGAGCGCCACTCGAAACCGACGTTTGCGAATCGACTCCACGTCAATGACCGAGAGCCTCAGGATCCGATCGATATGGCTCGCAATCGCCCGGTCATCGCGGTAGACCATGCCAAGTCTGTCCCACGTAACCCGGCCAAAGCCGCGGTCGACAAATCCGCGCATCGCAGCCCATTCCGCCGGATCGAGGAAGAGCCCTTTAGCGCCGATGAACTTGAGGGCGTTCCACTCAATCGGGTTGTGGCTCGCCGTGATCGCGAGGCCACCGGCCGCGTGCCGGTCCTCTACTGCCAGCTGTACCGTTGGTGTCGGCGTCATGTCGAGATCGACGACGGTGGCGCCCACGGATTGCAGCGCCGCCAGGACTACCCGGTGAAACATTGGCCCCGAAACGCGCGAATCGCGCGCGACGACGATTTCCCGCGAGGTGGACCGGGCCAGGGACCATGCGCCAAACCCCGCGGCGAACCGGTCGACGACTTCGGGAGTGAGCGACTCCCCAACGCGTCCGCGGATTCCCGAGACGCTGACCATCAAACCCTTCAGGGACATTTCGTTATTGCTGGCGTGCGGTGAAATGGGTCCTCAATCTCGCAGGTGGCGCACCTAACGCCTACTGGGAGCAGGCGCCTGTATCTGGCGCCCAGAAACCGGGAGACTTCACCCTCGTATCTGCTGTGAAATCAGGCACTTGTGGGTCACTAGCGACGTCGAAAACGGCCAGGCGTAACAGTCGCCGGGCCGTCAGCGCCGCCCATTCAATCGCGAACTCAGCAGACCAGTCTGCTACGTAACTTCTGCGATGCCTTGGAGTTCACCCCGGTCGACCACGGCAACGAAACTGTCCAGGACTCGGGCGTCGAACTGCGTGCCGCTGTATCCAATCATCTCCTCGACCGTTGCGACTATAGGAAGCTGCGGCCGGTACGGTCGGTGGCTCGTCATCGCGTCGAATGTGTCGGCGACGGCAGCGATACGAGCTTCCAGCGGAATCGCTTCACCTCGGAGCCCGTCTGGTAGACCATTCCCGTCCCAGCGTTCGTGGTGGCTCCGGACCACGTT
>CAZSNV010000148.1:0-12035 GCA_964608035.1 uncultured Gemmatimonadaceae bacterium
TGCCGCGCGCGTCGGCGTCAGCCGCAAGATCGGCGAGCGCGCCGAGCGCCAGCGTTTACGCGAGCTGGTGGAGGGCGTGCTTCCTGAAAAGTCGGGGGGCGTGATCGTCCGCACCGTTGGCGAGGACGTCACCAAAGAGACCTTCGAGCGCGAACTGCAGACGCTCATCGCGCAATGGAAGCGCATTAAACGGAAGACGACGTTTGTGAGGGCTCCGTCGCTGCTTCATCGGGAGACGAGCCTCACCCGCGGCATCGTCCGCGACATCTTCAGCACCAAGGTCGAGAACGTCCAGGTCGATGCCAAGCAGGTCTACAACGAGATCAGCGAGTACCTGAAGGGCGTGGCCCCGGAGCTCGTGGACCGGGTGAAGCTCTACGAGGGGAACGCGTCGCTCTTCGACAAGGCGAAAATCGAGACGGAGATCCGCGACCTGTTCAAGCGCCGCTGCGACCTTCCGTCAGGCGGGTACCTGATCGTCGAGCCGACGGAGGCGCTCGTTTCGATTGACGTGAATTCCGGCCGGTTCACCGGGAAAAAGGATCCCGAGAAGACGATCCTGAAGATCAACCTCGAAGCCGCGCGCGAAGTAGCCCGGCAACTGCGCTTGCGGGACGTCGGCGGAATCATCGTCTGCGATTTCATCGACATGGAATCGAAGGCGAATCGCGATCGGGTGCTCCAGGAGCTGCGCAGTCACCTGGGCCGCGATCGTGCGCGTACGCGGGCGTTCGCCGTCAGCGACCTCGGACTCATCGAGATGACTCGGCAACGCGTTAGGCAGAGTCATCTCCAGAGCATGACGGAGCCGTGTCCGACCTGCCACGGCACCGGACGAGTCTTCACCCCGGAGACCATCGTCAGGCGCATCGAACGCGCCGTCCGGAGAATGGGCGTGGAGGGGAAGCGCGACTCCTTGCTGGTGAAGCTTCATCCCGAGGTTGCGCTCCACGTCCTGGAACTGGAGAAGGACTTCCTCAAGAAGCTCGAGAAGCTGGCAGGCTTCCCGCTGGAGCTGCGCGATGATCCCATGCTACGCCCCGATGAGTTCAAACTGGTCGTAAAGGGGGCTGGTCGCGATGTCACTCAGCAGTACGCTGTTGCTTAGGCAGAGCTCAGAGCTCAGAGCTCAGAGCTCTGAGGGGTGGCTCTGAGCTCTGACCTCTGAGCTCTGACCTAGATGCCGGGGAGCCTTGACCACAAACCGTAGTCACGATTAGCTTTATCGGCTCCCAAAGTCCCGATTTAGATGTCTTACGCAATCTTCAAGACCGGTGGCAAGCAGTTCCGGGCCGAGCCCGGGACCACGCTACGGATCCCCTCCATTGAGGGTGAGCCCGGGGCGTCGGTTGTATTCGACGACGTGCTCCTGGGCTCCAAGGGCGATTCGATCATGACCGGCACCCCGACCCTGTCCGGCGCGAAGGTGACCGGCGAGATCGTCAAGCACGGACTCGGTGACAAGATCATCGTCTTCAAGTTCAAGCGCCGGAAGAACTACGCGCGCAAGCAGGGACATCGTCAGAAGTTCACCGAAATCAGAATCAAAACCATCAGCCTCGGCTGAGGGCAGGCATACAATGGCTCATAAAAAAGGCGTCGGCTCCTCGCGCAACGGCCGTGATTCGAATCCGCAGATGCGCGGGATCAAGAAGTACGGTGGCGAGGTCGTCAGGGCCGGCAACATCATCGTGCGGCAGTGCGGCACGAAGTGGCATCCCGGCTCGAACGTCGGGCTGGGCACTGACTACACGATCTTCGCGCTGATCGACGGTGTCGTCCGTTTCGAGCACAAAGACAAAAGGCGATACAAGGTGAGCGTTGTTGCTGCCAGCTAGGCCCAGAGGCTGAAGGCTGAAGGCTGAAGGCCAGAGAGAACCCCCGGTAATCCCGGGGGTTTGTTTTTTTCCTCTGGCCTTCAGCCTCTGGCCTTCAGGCTCGATGTGACCGCAACTTCGTTCGATTACGCGGCGTACGGTGGAGAGGAACCGGAGGCAGAAATGGCGCTATGGGACAAGCTCAAGACTGAACTCGACCGTGCCGGTAAGGCGGCGCAGGGCGCGCTGGACGAAGGCAAGACACGCCTCGAGGCTTTTCGCGCGCGGCAGCTCGCGGACAAGGCGGCGCAGGCGCTCGGATACGCGGTCTTTCGCGCGAAGCAATCCGGAACCGACGTCGACTGGCAGACGCTGCAGCGCCTGGTGAACGCGCTCGCCGAGAAGGAAACTGAAGTGGCGCGGCTCGAGAAAGAACTTGCCGATGACAAGAAGGGGGCTGAGACGCCGCCAGCAGCGCCCGAACCCCCACCTCCCGGCACAACCTGACTCTCCAGCAAGAACGCTCGGGCCGGCTCACCGCCGGCCCTTCGACTGTCGTTAGGCTTATTCGTCGTTCACTGCCGGCGCAGGCGGTACAACGCCACGTGCATTTCGTCGGCAGCGTCAGTGTAGCTGCCCATCAGGTAGTCGCGGCCGATTTCGAAGACCGTGATCCCCACTGGAACCTGCGCTCTCGCAACCACGCGGCCGTCGCCTCGCATCACAAGAAAGTCGAGTGTCCCTGCTCCGGGAGGCGTTGCTTGTATCCAGATGAGTCCCTCCGAATCAGTGAATAGCGCAGAGACAGGAGGAAGCCGGTCTGGCAGAGGAATGGCATTGAGCTGCTGCGCCATCGTCTGACGCATTGGCGCCTGCACCATCGACGCTAAGGCTTGAACCGCCTCGTCGAATTCAATCTGTGTTGGTGCCCGCAGCTGGATCGGCAATTGATGCCGAGTCGGCGCGCCGGCAGCGCTCCACACAGTGACGAACGCGGAATCTGCCGAACTGATGACGACACCCTCGTCCAGCGCCGCAATTGACGCCGTGCGGCCCAGCGGTCGTGGAGCGTTACCACGCCCGCCGCTTGGACTGATCACTAACACCACTTCGCCCGCCGGGATGTCGCCCAGGCGCTGTGCGACTGCTCCATCAGGGCCGATTCTGTACACGGCCGCAGAGACGCCGACGATGTTCGGGTTCTGTGGGTTCTCCGCACTGCGGATGCGACGTGGCGAGCTTCGGTATGCAATCGTGCCGCGAGGCGAGCAGGAGAACTGAAACGGCGACTGCGCCGTGTCGCCCGTCGGAACCGCAAATTGGCGGGCAGGTGCTCCACTCGATCCGACCATAGTCGCCTGTCGCCGACCGAGGTCCCAGACCAGCAGTGAATCCGGGCCGCATCGTCCTGCCCAGATCATCGAGCGGAACTCACCAGGACCTTCTCCGGCGCGTCCAACTGATCGCACCAGTTTTCCAGTTGCGTCAAGCACGCGAATGCTGTTCTCCGCCCGATCCGCGATCAACAGGCCGCCGTCGGCGAGTCGCATCCCGCCCGCGGCATATCCGAAAGTTACCGTTCCCGTCGTTGACACCCCGGGAACGTCGAGAATTGGCGTCCGGTCAACGACCCACGTCGCCTGGGCTTCCGCGTCAGAGACGAACAGCAGCAGCACCAGGATGCCAGACAGCTTCGAGCACATGGTCGGCCTCCGACAGCGGATGAGTCTACGTTACCGTTAGGCACACCAGGCTGGTTGCAGGCGGCAGCGAGGCACACCTGCAACCAGTGGCACGCGATAGATCAGCGACGATAGTTCGGTGGTAACACCTTGTACCGCTGCATCAGCTCGTCCTGCCGGGACGGATCGACTGTCAACTGTAACGCCTTACGCCGCAACGAGACGAGGAAAGGATGATCATTCGGTGCGCATACTCTCTATCGGGGCCATTCGCGCGGCCCGTAGCGAGGGCACGACTCCTGCTAGAATGCCTGCAACCATGGCGAGGCCCAGTGACAGGACTATGGTTTGCCACTGCAGGTCGACTTGCATGGGCTGGCTGGTGGAAGAGCGAATATACCAGGAGACGCTCACGGCGATGCCAGCACCTGCTCCCACGCCTATCAGCCCGCCCAGGCCCGATATCGTTACTGACTCAACAAGAAACTGACCAAAGACATCGGCAAACCGCGCACCCACGGCCTTTCGAATTCCCACCTCACGCGTGCGCTCGACCACAGATGCGAATATGACGTTGGCGATTCCAACTCCAGCAACGAGAACCGTCAAAAGGCAGAACGCGCTGAGTCCGAGTCGCAGACGTTTGGATGCCCTTCGTATCCCCTCGAGCCTAGCATAACCTGGCGCATCCCAACGCACTCCCTTGCTCCACTCCGGACGATTAACCGCAATCCATCGGTCGAGCGTGGAACTCAGGGTTTCGAACTTCTCCCTCGTGGGCACGCCTGTTGGGCGCACTACAATAGCTGCTTTGGCGCTTGAATCGATTGCTCGGACGAGAGAGCGCGGCGCCCAAATAGTGAACCGACGCTCCTTGCGCACCGAGTCCGTGACGCCGACCACGTGGACCGCACGTCCCGCTAATGTGAGCTCACGGCCGACGGCTTCCGCTATCGACACATCCGTTCCAACAAGGAGTCGCGCCAAAGAATGGCTAACGAGTACCGCACTTGAATCGAGGTCGGGTGCGTCCGAGAACGAAGGAACCCGTCCCGCGCTTATCGGGTCGAGTCGAGGTGCCGCATCGGGCGCGTAATATCCCAAGGCTGAAACGCCTCGCTCGATACCGTCATGTTCGAGAATTGCAGATCCACTGTCGCGGAGAGACACGGCGGCGCGTTGCTGGAACACGGACTTTAGTGCGCGCACATCGGAATTCTCAAACGTCACGATGGTCTTCTCGCGCACTTCAACATTGTCGAGGAATCTCGTTTCGCGCGCGATCAGCTGAACCTCGGATTCCCCACTTCGTGCGAGGTCATCGATTCCCATGCTATAGAGCCCGTCGCTGATCATAAGAACCGCGGCGAGAGCCATGGTGCCTACTACTATTCCAATCGTTGCGAGAGCAGTGCGCAACGTATGGAGTCGAAGCATTTTCAGGGCATTGCCGATGGCAAGCGCGGAGCGTGCCCAGCCAGACGAGCGACTCATGTTGGCTCCAGTGGAAAGACAACTACGCCGAAAATGGATTGCAGTAGCTGACTGCTGGCTAGCGCGCCAAATCCCTGCTAGACCGTATGCGGGTAGATATCGGCCATTGCGTCCGTGAGCGCCTCGCGCAGCTCTTTGGCGGACGAGCCAAGGTGGAATGCGGTGACTACGACGGGGCGCAAGAGATCTCGAATCACGATCGGAGGGACTTCGGGCGTCACCTGCTTAGGGCCGGCGACGAACGTGCCTCGAGCACGGTCTGTGATGACGATGCCAGCAGTTTCGAGTTCGTTGTAGGCCCTGGCGACGGTGCCCGGTGCGATGTTGAGTTCGTCCGCGAGCTGGCGAATTGGCGGCAATCGCTGCCCTGCCGCGAGCTGCCCTGTCGCGATCGATTCCTGAATCTGAACAACAATCTGCTGATAGATCAGCCGATCGGAGTCGTCGTCCAGCTGAATGCTCAGAATGGCAGTCGGCCCCACGCCTCTCCGCACCAGATCGCGCACGCTACTAAGCGTTACGCCTCGATCTGTAAGCAACCGGACAACAACTGAGCCGGCGTTTGCCAAAACCGAAAGCAATAGATGGCCAGAGGAAACTGGGGATTGCTTGAGCTCTTGCGCCTGCTCAATTGCCCCCATCAGCGAGAGCCTAGCCTTGTTAGTCCATGGAACGTCAATGGAACGCGGGCCACGTTTCTTGTTCAGCCGCGTCCCCGAGGGCGCCGCCATGACTGTCTCGAGTTGAGCGCGGAACTCGGTTCCTCGAAGGCCAACGGCGCTGAAGATTCGACTGGCCTCGCTGTCGGAGTTCGATAGCATTGCGAGTACTAGATGCTCAGCTCCGACATAAAGCGTTTGTAGCCGGTCCGCTTCGTCGACCGTGCGTCGGAGCACGCTCCGCAATTCTTCGCTATATGCCATGTCAGGCGGGATCGACTTCGATCCGCGCCGCAGAAGTAACTCAAACATTGATGACCTCTAGTTTGTACTATAGCTGATAGTACAAGAACAAGATGTATGTGTCAATGTCAGTAGTACAACTCGGATTTAGGTTGCGGAATAACGTCAAGTAAGTCGGTCGATGGTATTCGCATTCGCGGAACGAGGTCTGCTCTCATGAATTCCGTGCGCAGGATACCTGCGCATAGCCCCGGAGAACCCGTCAGGCCTCCTGTTGCCAGTACTGGCCCCGGGCCGCCTGATCCTCACCCAGCACACTTCGGAGCGCGAGCGCCATCTGCAAACGAAGAGGGGGCCGGCGATCTCGCCGGCCCCCTCTTCGCGCAGGACACCACCGAGCTACTTCCGGTACGTCGGCGGCAGCACCTTATACCGTTGCATCAACTCGTCCTGCCGCGATGGACGCTGGACCTCCACGCCGCGGATCAGAACGCGCTCGGCCCGCGTAAGGGGCTCGAACGGATCGCCGCTCCACACTACGACGTTTGCCTCGCGTCCGGCCTGGAGCGAGCCAATTCGGTCCGCGACCCCGAACGTCTCCGCCGGCGCCAGCGTCACCGCGCGCAGCGCGTCATCCCAGGACATCCCGAACGCCACCGCCACGCCTGCCTCGAACCGGACGTTGCGCGCGTTGAAGTTGTCGGCGCCGCCGTTGATAACCACCGACACGTTCGCACGACGGAGCAGCCCCGCATTCTCCTGCCGTGCGCCGAGCGTAGCGAACGACAACGGAATGTTGTTCAGCGCTCCGACGATGACCGGCACGCGGGCGGCCGCCAACTTCGGCGCGACCATCCATGCCTCCGCGCCTCCGCTGATGATGACCCGAAGCGAAAACTCGCTTGCCAGGTTGAGCGCGGATTCGATCTCGCTCGCCCGGTTCGCGTCGATCACAAGGGGCAGGCGACCCTGCACGACCGGGATCATCGCCTCGAGGTCTCCCCGACGCGCCGCCATTTCCCGTGTCGCGTTGCGTTCGTAGTCGGCTCGCCGCCGCATGTACTCGCGGGTGTCGGCCAGCAGGTCGCGCAGTCGCTGCAGCACTTCAGCGCGAGTGCCGCCGACCTGGTCGCCCTTGCTGCCGATGTCCGCGGTCATCGCCACGGGTGCCTGCAGCAGCATGTCCGACAGGCTCCCGTCGGACAGGTCGACGAACGCGGCCTGTCCACCAACCAGCCCGCCACCCGGAACGACGCCGACCGTAGTGATGCCGTCGTTGCGCGTGACCTGGATCAGCGGCGAGTTCGCGTTGAAGCCTTCCCACACCTTGTGCGACGCCGTGATCGCGTCACCGCGTCCGCGAGCCGGTGTGTCATTCGTTTCCTGCACGGCACCGATTTCCACAACACCTAACGTCGTCGCGACATTCACAATACCCGGCGTGACCCACTTGCCGGTCGCATCAATTCTGGTCGCGTCAGGCGGAATGGCGATGTTCATGCCCACCGAGACGATCCTGCCGCCACGAATGAGCACTGTCCCATTTTCGATGACCGGTCCACTGACTGGATGAACTCGACCACCGGTAATTGCGATTGTTTGCGCTTCTGCAGCGATCGGTGCAATCGCGACTGTCAGGAATGCGCATAGGAGGCCACGGGCCACAGACCACAGGCCGCAGGGAGAGTCCCCCGTCCCCCGTCCCCCGTCACTCGTCTGCTTTCTCATTTCCACACCTTCTGGGCAGGCACATACCCAAGCTCGAAGTCCGTGCGCCACTGCTGAGCCGGATCCAGCCGGTCGAACAGCATCGCCCCATCGATCCAGACCTTCTCGGCGCGGGCGTAAATACTGAACGGATTGCGATCCCAGAGGACGACGTCCGCGTTCTTCCCCGCGGCGAGCGACCCGGTGCGATCGTCCACCCCCAGGGCCCACGCCGGGTTGATCGTGATCCACTTGATGGCCTCATCCTCCGAGATGCGGATGCCGGCGACGTTCCCTTCGGAAATGCCCTTGGCCGCGTCCTGATTCAACCGCTGCATCCCGTTCGCATCGTCCGAGTGCACGATTGTCTTCACACCCGCGTTATGCAGCAGGGGCAGGTTGCCGCGGATGCCGTCCATGGCTTCCATCTTGAATCCGCCCCAGTCGGACCACACCGACGCGCTGATGTCATTCGCGGCCAGGAGGTCGGCGATCTTGTAGGCCTCGACGCCGTGGTGGAACGACTTGATCGTGTAGCCGAACTCCTTGGCAATGTCGATCATCTGCGCCATCTCATCCGCGCGATAGCAATGGTTGTGGACCAGGATGTTTCCGCGCAGGACGTCGGCCAGCGTTTCCATCGCCAGGTCGCGCGACGGCGGATCACCCTTCCTGTCCACCAGCCACTTGTCCCAGCGCCGCCGATATGCCTCGGCAGTGATCCACTGCGCCCGGTACCCGGCGACATTCCCCATGCGCGTCATCAGTCCGCGCTCTGCGTAGACGCGCTTCGGGTTTTCGCCGCAGGCCATCTTCAGTCCGTACTTTGTCGACGGGAACTTCATGCCCTGGACCGTGCGCGACGGCACAACCTTCAGTACCACGCTGCGGCCGCCAATCAGGTTGCCCGATCCAGGCAGAACCTGGATTGTCGTCACGCCAGCAGACAGCGCACGCGGGAACTGCGGATCCTGGGGCCACACCGAGTGCTCAGCCCATACCTGCGGCGTCGACGGATTCGACATCTCGTTTCCGTCGGCCAGCGCGTCGACACCCGGTGCGGCATACACGCCAAGATGCGAGTGCGTATCGATGATTCCCGGGGTGACGAACTTGCCGGTGCCGTCGACGACCTGCGCATCCGAAGGCACGGTGACGTTGGCGCCGACGGCAACGATTTTGCCATCGCGCAGCAGGATGGTGCCGTTGCGAATCGTCGGTCCGACCGCGGTGAGGATCGTCGCGTTGCGGATCGCCACCGAGCCTGACGGCACCGGGCGATAAGTGCTGGGGAACGGATCGGCGTTCGGCGTTGAGACTGCTCCGGCTCCGGGCGGAGTCGGCGTGGAATCCTGTTTGGGCGCCGCCTGTGACGGTGCGGACGACCCGGACGCTGGAACTGCTGGCGCAGGTGGCGGCGCAGCTCGACCACTGGCGCAGCCGAGCGCGGAGGCGATCGCCACCAGCAACACGTGACGCGTGAACACCTGACTACTCCGGGAAATGGGTTCGCGGTGAAGGTAGGTGCGAGCCGCGCATGGAGCCAGTCAAACGACCGTGGTGCTTAACGCAGCGCCGCGAGCAACTCTCCCGGCAAATCCGTGCAGATGACGTCCACTCCCATGTCAATCAGTGCGCGCGCTCGAGAGATGTCATTCACGGTCCACGCGACGATTCGTCCCTTCGCATCATGCACGCGTTCCACGAGATCGCGGTCTATGAAGTCAGTCTGCTGCCATAGGTCTTGCGCACGCGCCGCGCGCATGGCGCTCACGACGTCAACGAGATAGCTGACAAGCAGGATGCCGGTCGAGAGTTCAGGGTCGAGCGATGCTGCCCGCGCGACGCTTCGATGATCGAAGCTGTGGACCGCGCACCAGGACGTTTTGTCGCGGATGCGCTCAACCACAGGATCGACCGCTGCGGCCGCCTTGATCTCGATGTAAAGCCGGCAGCGGCCGGAAACGAAGTCCAGCACATCATCCAGCGCCGGCGCTTCGCTCCGACTCCGAAGCTCAGCCATCGTGAGCGACGCGATCGCGACGGGATGTTCCGGGGAGAGCCGACGAAGGTCCGGATCGTGATGCACGACCGGAAGGCCGTCTCGCGTGAGCTGGACGTCGAGCTCTATTCCCTGGACCCCGAACTCCAGCGCGCGAGCGAACGCGGGCAATGTGTTCTCGGGAGCCTCCCGATTCGCCCCGCGGTGGGCGACAATCTCGACGGGAATGCTCACACCGGTGAAGCAACGAAATCATGCACCTGCCGCCAAGTCGGCCCCATGACCCATCTTGTTCGCCAACGCAGCGTCTGGCAACCGATTCCGGACCGGTCCCCCTTCGCCCTTAACGACTTGCGCCCCAGCCCGTCTTACCGGTCGACTCCGCAATGGTAGAGGACCTGCCCGGCCGGGATGACTCCCTCGACATCACGCTCATACAGCGTTGGAAAGAGGGAGACGAGCGGGCGGCAACTGCCCTGGTGGAGCGACACGGTACCGCGCTTGCCCGATACATTGGCAGCCTGGGTGAGCGTGATTCGGCAGAGGAAGTAGTTCAGGACACGTTTGTGAGGGCGTTTGCGTCGCTCGAGACATTTCGGGGCGACAGTTCGCTGAGAACATGGTTGTTCACGATTGCGCGACGCCTGGTTGTGGATCGGCGACGAGCACTTCGGAGGCGGCGGGAAGTGGGGAATCTGGATGAGGTGGACGCTGCCACCGAATACACCGCGCTGGATGGCCTGATTGCCAGCGAGGCGAAGAGGAAAGTGTGGGGGGCAGTGGGGAAGCTGTCGCCGACCCAACGGGAGGTCTTCCTCCTGCGTGTGAATGAAGGATTGTCGTACAAAGAGATCGCCGAAGTGGCGGGAACGACAGAAGGAGCGGCGCGAGTGCATTATCACAACGCGCTGCGGACTGTGAAGGAGAACCTCAATGAGTGATTGCCTCAACGTCGAGATTCGCGAACTGCTGCCGGAGTACCTGGGCGGCACGCTCTCCGCGTCCCGGCGTGCAGAGGTCGACGCGCATGTCGGCAGGTGCGCCGATTGCGCCGATGAGCTGGCCCTGCTGCAGCTCGTGCGCGAAGCATATGCCGAGGCGACGCCGGCGGTGAACGTTGGTGCGATTGTGGCCGTGCTTCCGCGTCAGGCAGCGCGTCGGACCGCGCGTCCAGTGACTCGGTCCTGGCGTCCCAGTCATGCTTTCCAGATCGCGGCCGCGGTTTCGTTCATCGCGCTGGGTGGGATATCGTTGGCCGTGGCCCGCTCGTTCTTCGACGGGAACCCGGCTGCGGCGACAACCGATTCCGTGGTCGCGGTGAATGCGGACGCACCCGCCATCAGCTTTGCCGGCGGTGTGAGCGATCTCGGTGACGAGGACCTGGAGGCGCTGCTGTCGGCGCTGGAGTCGATCGAAGCGCTCCCGGTAACAGAAACGGTCGATTCCCCATTGGGTGGCACCGGCCGTCAGGGTTCGTAAAAGGTGAGAGAGATGACGACACGTTCATTGAGACTTGGAATGTTGATGGCACTGCTCGTGGTGTCGCCTTTGTCGACGAGCGCGGCGCAGCGCGGCGACCGCGGAGGCGATCGCCTGGGCGGAGGCGCGCGGGTGAATCGCGAGCAGCTCGAGCTGCGTTTCCGCCTGCGGCTCGCCACCCTGCTCAAGACGCAGCTTGGCCTGTCCGACGAGGGCATGCGCCAGCTTTCGGACGTCAACCAGCGCTTTGACCTCCAGCGCCGGGAAGTGAACCGTCGCGAAATGATGACTCGTCGTGCGTTGCGCGAAGAGGTGTTGAAGCACGACTCAGCGGACGTCGCACGGATCGAACAGCTGCTCACCGAGCAGTTCAAGATCGAGCGCGAGCGAATCGACCTGACCGAGGCTGAGCAACGCGAGCTGAGCAAGTTCCTCACGCCGGTGCAGCGGGCCAGGTATCTCGGCGTGCAGGAACAGATCCGTCGTGAGATGGATCAACTGCGCGGACGGGGGATGCAGCCGCTCGGGGAGCCGCCGCAGGGCCGTGTGGCGCCGAGAGGGCAACGGAGACCGCCACCGGTTTAAGGGCGAGACTGCGCAGATTTCAAACGGCGCAGGGCCCGAACGGCGCAGGGCCCGAACGGCGCAGGGCCCGAACAGCGCAGGGCCCGAACAGCGCAACACCCAGACAGCGCAACACCCAGACAGCGCAACACCCAGACAGCGCAACTACTAAGTCTGCGAAAGGTGTAGCGCGGTTAAGGAGTTCGCGCCCCTTGGGCTCTGCGCAGTCTGGGTTCTGCGCCGTTTGGGCTCTGCGCAGTCTGGGTTCTGCGCCGTTTGGGCTCTGCGCTCTTTGGGCCCTGCGCTCTTTGGGCCCTGCGCTCTTTGGGCCCTGCGCTCTTATTATGTTCTAACCGCTCGAAAAAAAAGCCTGGGTGGCGGAATTGGT
>CAZSNV010000149.1:0-11984 GCA_964608035.1 uncultured Gemmatimonadaceae bacterium
CAGGGCATCGTGCACCGGGACATCAAGCCGGAGAACATCCTTCTCCACGATGGTTCGGCGCTGGTGGCAGATTTCGGGATCGCGCTGGCGGTGCAGAGCGCGGGCGGGCAGCGGATGACCCAGACCGGCCTATCGTTAGGTACGCCGCAGTACATGAGTCCCGAGCAGGCCATGGGCGAGCGCGCGATCGACGCCCGCAGCGACATCTACTCACTGGCCGCAGTCACGTACGAGATGCTCACTGGCGAGCCGCCGTTTACGGGCGCCACCGTGCAGGCTGTTGTGGCAAAGGTGATTTCGGCGGAACCGCAGCCCATCACGATGACCCGGCGCAATGTGTCGCCGGCGGTGGCGGCGGCGGTGCATCGTGGCCTCGAGAAACTCCCGGCCGATCGGCACGGATCGGCGGCGGAGTTCTCGTCAGCGCTGGTCGGCGCAGGGGACACCGCGTGGGCGCACCGAACGAGTGCGACGCCTCTGCCTTCAGGAAGGACAACCGCGCGGGTGGCGGCGCCGTGGGTAGCTGCTTTGGTGGTGAGTGTTGGCGCATTCATGGCAGGGAAAAGCCTGTCGGCGCCTGACGAGAGTGGCGTTCGCGGACCGGTCATGGCTTCGCTGCTCCCGGCCGAGGGCGAGGAATGGTCGGGGAGCGGCGTGCACTTCGCCCTCTCGGCGGACGGTCGTCATGTGGCGATGATCGCGCGGCGCGATGGGAAGTCCCAAATGATCGTCCGGTCGCTGGACTCTCTGGGGAGCCGCCGGCTCGGCGACACGGAAAATGCGTTCTATCCGTTCTGGGCCCCAGACGGGCGAGCCATCGGCTTCTTCGCCGACAACCAGCTCAAGACCATCGATCTTTCGACTGGCGCAGTCCGCGCGCTCTGTCCGGCGGCGCGGCCGGGAGGCGGTTCGTGGGGCGCTGACAACATCATCATCTATATGCCCGAGCGCGGTGTCGGGCTGCATCGCGTCCGCGGGTCAGGGCCTCCCTGTGAAAAACTCAACGTGGCGGCGCCAATGGAGGCGTTCGATGGCAAGCCACGGTTTCTCGGCGACGGACGGCATTTCGTGTCGACGACCGACCAGAGCGCGTGGCTCGGCGTACTGGATGGTGATTCGCTCACCAGGCTCACCGACCTCCAGCGCATGCGCGCAGTCGTCGCCGGTCCCGACTATCTGTTGTACCGGCCCCCCGGCTCGCCGGGCGGCAGCATTTTCGCGCAGCGCATCGACGTGAAGGCGCGCAAGCTGGTCGGCGAGCCGGTGCGAATTCTCGATGACGTCACCAATCCCGGCGGAAATACCGCACTCGCCGCATCGAATAACGGGGTACTCGTTGCCCGAGTCGCGGGGGGAGGTGACGCGCGACTATTCGGTCGGTTCGAACGAAGTGGAACGATCCGGGACACCTTTCCCAATCCGGCTAGCGTCTTCGGGGCAGCCCGGCTGTCGCGCGATGGGAGAAAACTCGCGTTAGGCGGCTGGGAAATCGACGTGCTGGACATCGGGCGGCGGGTGGTGACACGGGCCTTTCTGCCGTCAGATGGCCGCCCCGTCCAGTTCCCGGCCTGGTCGCCGCTCGATACCGCGATTGCGTTCGTCGTCGGCGACTCGGGTCGCAGCCGCATTGATGTCGTTGACACGAGGACGTCACGGGTGCGAGCGCTGGTCCCGCCGCTGGCGAGGGGACGGAGCGTCGAGCTCACGGACTGGTCGGCGGATGGTCGATACCTGGCCTTTCAGTACGGTTCCGGCGGAGGATCGGCGTGGGCCGAAGCCTGGATACACGATCTCTCGAACGGCGAATCGCGGCGTCTCTTCGAGGAGGCCGCCCATATCGTCGAGCCCCGAATTGCCCCGCACGGTCGGCTCGTCGCGTATCAGGCAGGATTCGGCAGTTCGGAGGCCGCGGTTTTCGTAAGACCTTTCCCGGGACCGGGCACCGCCATCCGTGTTTCATCGGGACCTGCTGTCGTGCCGCGATGGAGTAACGATGGCGCGGAGCTCTATTACTACGATGAACGGGGCGGCGGCGTCATGGCGGTCCGGATCAACAGCGACGCCACGACGCTTTCAGCGCCCCGGGTTGTGCTGAGCCCAACGACGCTGCGATCGGTTGCGCCGACGTTCGCGGGCGCCTTCCTCTACGATCCGACGCCGGACGGCCAGGCGTTCTTCGGTTCCGTGGGGAGGCCCGGACCGAACAACCTGACTGTGCTGATCGACTGGTGGAAACTGCTCGAGCGGGAGCGGCGTTAGGCGCTGGCCGCCGATTCATTTCGCCAGTGGGCGCGGGCGGCTCACGGGTGGCACCACCCCAGCCAACCGGTAATTCGACACGAGCTTGCCGTAGTGCTCCGCCTGATGGTCGATCCAGAAGAGCAGGCGAGGAGAGGCATTCTTCTCGACGAGGGGATACGACGCGGCAATTGCCGCTTCCATCTCGGCGATGACGGACGCCCGCATGCGTGGCTTGGACTCGTCTGCCTTGAGCCGGGCGTTGTAGTCGAATTGTTCGCCCTTGAGCTGCGCCGTGGTCATCTCGAGGCCGATCGTCACGTGACGATACTCGTCGAGGATGGTACGAGAGTCGGCGTGAGGCTTCGTTTCCAGTTTGCTGTCCGGGAATACGGTGTCCCTCGCCATGGCGAGGATCTTGTTGTGGAGCGCCTGCCAGGTGCGCGAGGTCTGTTGCTCCCAGGTCGGAGGCGTCTGAGGCGCTGCTTGCGCGGATGCGTTTCCGGTTCTCGCTATGAGAACAAGCATGAGGGCGAGGGCGGCTCTGGTCATCGGAACTCCAGGATCGGGGTCGCGCTAGGCTGACGAGCGCAAACCATGAGAGGGAGCGCACGTTCCGAGGAACGAGGATGGGATGCGGCGTCCGGACGTGGGGCAGGGTGTCGAAGCGGGGACGCGCGGATGAGCCACGCCGCTGACTATCGCCAGCCAGTCACCTTCGTCATCTCGATGATCGAGTCATAGCCCTTCAATTCGCCGGCGAAGTGCGCCTTCAGTGTTGCGTGCATGGACGCGGTGCCGGACGTGAGAAGGCCTCCCATGACCACTTGCATGCCCGGTCCGGCGGCTATCTGCCAGGTGGAGTTGAGACGAATGATCGAATCGCGGCTTGCGATGATACTCCGGTTTGCGGCAGCGACGGAGGTGTCCCGTGAAGCGGAATCGGTTACGCGCGACGTTCTTTCGATGAGTCGTGCGGTGCCCGCGGTGTCGCGCCGAGCGGTGTCGACTATCGTCCGCATGAGCGTGAAGCCCGCGCTGTCGCGGAAAGTCTGGGAAATCAGGTTTCCGTTGGCATCTCGCGTGACGACGTAAGCGGGCATTCCCAGGGAGTTGCCTGACCCACTCCGGAACCTCACCATCGACATCGATCCCACTCCGCGCGGCACCGAACGGATGAATCGGCTCGTCGTGTCTATGGGAAGCGAGGACACGTTGCTGTAGAACCGCTCTGCTGCACCCGCGTCCCGGAACAGATACTGCTCGACGTTCGAGACATAGAATGCAGTCACATTCATTTCACGTTCAGTGAGCCATTTCGCGACCGACCGAATGGCCGACGGTCCGCCGAAGTCGCCGACCACGGGCACGATGAGGTTGCGCAATTGCAGTCTGCGCACCGACTGGTAGTTCTCCTCGGTGGCCAGAAACGCCATCTGCACTGAATCGGCGTTCGTCGCCGCCTGGAGCAGCCCATAGGTGGGATATGTCGAGCGCACGTAACCGGGATTTCCCGATCGATACCCGTAGTTCACCTCGGGACCCGCCGCGAAGAACACACTGTATACGTGCTCAATCGAGGCAATGTCGTCCTTCGGCAACGCGAACCCGTGTTTCTCTGTCAGCAGTCCTACGATGGCCGACATGTTCGCCCTGTACGCCGAGTCACTCGGCACCGCAACGTTCGCCGAATCGAACAGAGCCTTCACCGCGATGTCCTGCCCGAACCGGGCGACCGACGGTCGCGAGAACATGAGCGACACAAACTCGGCGCGATTCGTCGAAAGTTCGAAGAGCGCCTTGTACAACAGGTGCTGCATCGCATTCTGGCGACGGATGTCGAAAATGACCGCCATGCGCGGTCCGAGGTTCGCGATATAGGTGAAGTTCTGCTCCGGCCCCACGCCGAGGTAAACGCCGCTCTTTGTCAGTGACCGCTGCAGGCTTGGAATGACATCCTGAAACGAGACTTCATTCGAGACAAAGTTCTCCGAGAGGAAGGAGCCGTCAGGCTCCGACATCGTCGTGAAGAACTTCCAGAACTCGGCGTCGGTGAGGCTATCCGGTGCCTGGACCCGCGATTGCGCGATCGCGGGCGCGGGGATCGTGAGGACAATGGCCACCAGGGCGGCCATAAGTACTGTCACGGTGCCTGACGTGCGTGCGGGAGAGGAGTAGGGGCGGAGAGTCATGGGGTCAGGCGACCTGGGTAACGAACAGCGGGCAACGGACTGCAGGCTGCGGCTTTCGGCTGATTCCTTTGACCGTGCAGTACCGGAAAAGGATTCCCGATGGAAACAGACTATCTTTGAGGACCAATGGGCACCACCCTTCCCCTGATCAACACCGGCACGGTCCGTGGCGCGTGTCCCCACGACTGTCCTGACACCTGCGCGATCATCACGACGGTGGAAGACGGTCGCGCGGTCCGGATTCAGGGCGATCCTGACCACCCGGTGACGCAGGGCTTTCTCTGCGCGAAGGTCAACCGGTATCTCGAGCGGACGTATCACCATGACCGCCTGACACATCCGCTGCGGCGGGTGGGACCGAAGGGGCGCGGTCAGTTCGAACCGGTGAGCTGGGACGAAGCGCTCACCGAAATCGCGAGCCGGCTCAATGGAGTTATCCGCGAACACGGGCCCGAATCGATCCTCCCGTATTCGTACGCGGGCACGATGGGTTATCTGCAGGGCGAGTCGATGGATCGGCGCTTCTTCCACACGCTGGGCGCGTCGAAACTCGATCGGACCATCTGCTCGACCGCCGGTGGCGCCGGAATGCGCATGACAGTGGGTGCCAACATCGGCGCCGACACCGAATCCGTCGGCCAGTCAGACCTCATCCTCCTCTGGGGCACGAACACCCTCACGGCGAATCCGCATCTGTGGCCGTTTGTGCTCCAAGCCCGCGAAAACGGCGCGCCAATCATTTGCATCGATCCGATCCGCACGCGCACAGCGCGTCAGTGTGATGAGTGGATCCCCATTCGACCGGGGACCGACGCGGCGCTGGCCTTGGGGATGATGCATGTGCTCTTCGCCGAAAACCTGAAGGACGACGATTTCATTTCGCGTCACACACTCGGCGCGGAGCAGTTGCGTGGAAGAGCGGCCGAGTGGACTCCGGATCGGGCGTCGGCGACGACTGGAATCCCGGTCGAGACGATCGTGTCGCTGGCGCAACGCTATGGCCGGGCGAAGAACGCTTTCATCCGCGTCAACTATGGACTGCAGCGGCATGCCGGCGGCGGAATGGCGGTGCGCACGATCGCGTGCCTGCCGGCGATAACCGGGCACTGGCGGCATGCGGGCGGCGGAATACAACTGTCCACCAGCAAGAACTTCCAGTTCAACGTCACGAAGTTGCATCGGGTCGATGCGGGTCCGGCAACGCGGACCATCAACATGATCCGGCTTGGCGATGCGTTGACGCTGCCTGACGCGGGCGTTGGAGGCCCCCCGGTGAAGGCGCTGGTGGTATACAACTCCAACCCCGGCGCAGTCGCGCCCGACCTCAATGCAGTGCGGCGCGGACTGGCTCGTGAGGATCTGTTCACCGTGGTGCTGGAACATTTCCAGACGGACACCGCGGACTGGGCCGACTACGTGCTGCCGGCGACGACGCAGCTGGAGCATTGGGACGTTCACCTCGCCTATGGCCATCATTACGCGACGATCAACAAACCGGCGATTGCTCCCATCGGCGAGGCGCTGCCTAACACGGAGATCTTCCGCCGGCTGGCGGGCGCGATGGGGCTCGCGCAGGACTGGTTCGCGGACGACGACCTCACCCTGATTCGCCAGGCGCTCGACTCACCCAACGAGAAGATGCAAGGCGTGACGTTCGACGCGCTGATGGAAAAGGGCTGGGTGCGCCTCAACCTGCCGAAGCCGTATGCGCCATTCGCGAGCGGCGCGTTCCTGACGCCGAGCGGCAAGTGCGAGTTCTACAGCGAACGGCTGGCGCAGATGGGATTCGATCCGTTGCCCACCTATATCCCGCCGTACGAGAGCCCCGAGCGCGATCCGGCGCTGATGGCGCAGTGGCCGCTGACGCTGATTTCATCGCCCGCGCATCAATTCCTCAACTCGTCGTTCGTGAACGTGGACGCGTTGCGCCGCAGTGTCGGGCAGCCGGAGTGCATCATCCATCCCGACGATGCGGCGCCACGCGGGATCAAGACGGGTGACGAGGTGGAAATCCGCAACGGCCGGGGAGCGTTCACGGTCCTGGCGCGGGTGGACGAAGGCATTCGTCGCGGCGTGGTCTGGGCGCCGTCGGTGTGGTGGACGAAACTCGCCAAGGACGGGCGCAACGCGAACGAGACGACGAGTCAGCGCGAGACCGACCTTGGTGGCGGCGCGACGTTCTACGACAACCAGGTGGACGTCATCCTGGCTTGATCGTTCAGCCAGGGCTCCGGTTTTGACGTGCCGTGCGACACGCTGTGAGTGTGAGTAAGACTGTCACAGTAATTGTGGCGGACGCCTAACGCCGTAGCTCACGAATCAGGCGTGAGCGGCCGCCTCACAAGGCAAGCCCGACCGTGGCGATCTTCAGGGACCCTGCGCGAAGCAGTGCAGGCTCTCGAACCCATTCGCCACATGCGACTCACCAGCCTTGTCATCGCGTCCTGCGCGCTCCTCACGTTCGCGCGCGGGTCCGCCGCCCAACAGTCGTCAGGCGGCGCGCGGCGGCTGTCCACCACGATCGGCATCAGCAAGGGCGCGGGCGCCCTGACCTGTCGGTTCTGCACCGGCGAGGGGAAGGGCGGCCTGGCAGGTCTTATCGGCGTCGAAACGATGTTTCGCCCCGGCATTCGTGTCGGACTGGAAGCCGATTGGTGGATGCACTCGGGAGGAGGCTCGTCCCGATCGGTCATGGCCCTGGCGCCAGTGGCACACCTGTACACGTCCCGAACGAGTCCGCTCTTCTTCAAACTCGGCGTCGGTATCGCCCGCTTCACCGCAAGCTCGGATGAAGAGGAATTGCGAACCACCGTGGTCGGGGGTGTCGCCGGCGCCGGCTACGAATTCCGACTCTCGAACCGGACCGTCCTTGTCCCGTACATCAGTTGGCTCGGCGGGAATGGCGGCACGATGCGCCTGAACGGAGCCCAGGTGACGCCGCTCGGCGGGCTGTCGCTCCTGCAGTACGGTCTCGCGCTTTCGAAGCGCTAGGGGTGAACGAGACGTGCACCAAGGCGCAGCACGATGCCTTCTCGATCGTCGGTCCCGATGGTAAGCGGTACCCGACCTGGCACCCGCCGGCGGATCCGGAATCAGGCTGCCGGTTCGGACACGAGCATGGCCGTGACCCTCGCGGCTCACGCTTGTACGCCTTGGTTGGGCCAATCCCGTTCGGTCATGCGAACGAGCAGCTCGAGACCTGGGATCCACTGAACCCACGCCGCGAGGATCACGTCGGGCACAAGGTCGAATGGGAGAACGACATCGCCATGCGGGTGTCGTCCGATGTCGCCTCGCCGCTGTTCGACATTCGATGCGATGTGCTGGTGAAGATGCACCAGGGAACGCACTCCAAAGACGCGTTCACCAACAACGTGCACGAGCTTGTCTACCACATTGTCTGCAATGAAGGCACGGCCATGCACGTGACCATGCTGACCGCGATCGGGAAGCCCGGAGAATTCGTGCGATCATGCGACAACAGCACGCACGTGGTCGTCGGCGCGCCGACGCCCCTCAATTCGCCGCACGGCGGCGGGCAGCGGCTCATTCCCGACCGTGAGTGCGTCATCGAGCACATGCTCGTGGGCAGCACGCGCAACTCGAACATGAGCGCCGCGCTGCACGAGAGCTGGCAGACGTCGAACCAGCTCCGTCGCGAGAACGGCCACACGATCGCGTCGTTCGATCCGTACTTCCAGGTGCCGTCGCCGAGCCGCTACTACGATGCGGCAGCGCCTGCGCTGGTGGGCCGTCCGATCGACATGTGTTACGCCTCGGAGACAAACGGTGACCGTGCTCGCGGCGGCGCCTGCGCCGAGTCGACCGGCAACGGCCAGGTTACCGGGATTACCTGGGATGACCCACGCTCACCTTTCAACGGTGTGCGCCGGACGGTCGACATCAATGGAAACCGCATCAGCAACGGCGACGGTCCGGCGGTGTGGTACACCGATCCCTATGGGCGTCACGGCCAGACGGAGCCGTTTCCCGGGAGCGTTCGCCAGGTGATCTCACGGATCAACAGCGCGCTCGATCCGCATGGGCCTGGGATAGGCCATGAACGGAATTACGGCGGACCGGGGGTTCGCGCGCCGAACTAGCGCTGAGCGCAAAGCGCAAAGCGCAAAAACCACACACCAAAGGCCAAAGGTCAAAGATCAAGGCAAGCTTGGGGGCGCCTCTCTTTGGTCTTTGGTCTTTGGTCCTAGTCCTTGATCTATTTGTCGTGCCAATGGCCGTGTGCCTCCGACCAGACGCGTCCGGAGCCGGCCTGGCGTCGACTGACCGCGAGGACGATCACCGCTAACACCACCAGGGTGCCGACGACGAGCATGACGCGCGCGCGCACTCCGCGAGCGCGTTTCTGGCGTTCGCGGTCGATGCGTTCAAACTCGGAGCGTTGCTTCCGTTCCTCTCGCTTCGAAGTCATGGTGCTCGTCGAATGTCGTGTGTCATCTTCGCCGACGAACGATTCATCCCCGGCTTGACGACTCCAGTCGGGCCGCTGGCGAGTTACAGCAACTGGCGTAGTTTCTCCGACACCGCCAAGAAGCGCCAGCGCGTGCCATCCGGCAAGGCTGCGCTCGTGTCGTGCGGGAACGCCCGTGCCGCCCACCCGCCTACCTACCGCCGTCTTCCATCATGCGTTCACACCTCGCAAAAGTTGTCGGGACGCTCGCCTGCGCCTCGGCCCTCACCTCATCGACGCTGCCCGCCCAGGGCGGCCTCGATCCGGAACGGTTGAAGGGCGTCGCCTTCCGCTCCATTGGACCGGGCTTCGTCACGGGGCGAATCGCTGACGTCGAAATCGACCCGAAAGACCCGAACACGTGGTATGTGGCGACGGCGTTCGGTGGACTGTGGAAGACGGTGAATCGCGGGTTGTCCTTCGAGCCGATCTTCGACGAGGGTCCGTCGTTCACGCTCTGCTGCGTGGTGGTGGACCCGCGGAATTCGAACGTGATCTGGTTAGGCACCGGCGAGAATCACAGCCAGCGGAGCGCGCATTTCGGCGACGGGGTCTACAAGTCGAGCGATGCGGGCAAGACCTGGAAGCGCGTGGGGCTCGAGACGTCGGAGCACCTCGGCAAAATCGTCATCGACCCGCGGAACTCGAATGTCGTCTACGTCGCCGCGCAGGGACCGCTGTTCTCGGCTGGCGGTGAGCGAGGGCTCTACAAGACCACTGACGGCGGCGACACATGGTCACCGCTCCTGGCCATCAGTGAGAACACCGGCATAACGGATCTCGTGCTCGATCCGAAGAACCCCGACGTGATCTACGCCTCGTCGTACCAGAGGCGGCGCCATGTCGGGCAGGCGATAGGTGGCGGACGCGAAGCGGGGATGCACAAGTCGATCAACGCCGGCCGCACGTGGACGAAGCTGACGAGCGGCCTGCCTCGCTGCGACATCGGGCGCATCGCGCTGGCCATCGATGGACGGAGGAATCCGACCGAGGTGTATGCGCTGGTGGAAGCACAGGGTGGCCAGGGCTTCTACAAGTCCGCGAATGGCGGATCGAGCTGGACGCGTTACGGCAAGACCGTGAATCCACCGGGTCGCGCCGGAGGCGGTGGAGCCGGCGGTCCGCCGGGTGGCGCGCCGCAGGGTGGACGCGGTGGGCGCGGCGGCGCCGTTGCCGACAGCCTGAACGCCAATTGCGCCGGCGCGTCGGCGTCCCTCGCCGAAACGGAGAGCTGGTTCAGCAGCGGAGCCGGCCAGTACTACTCGGAAATCTTCATCGACCCGTGGCGAGCCGGGACGATGTATTCCGTGTCGACGAACATCTCCCGGTCGAGCGACGGCGGCGCGACGTGGAGCAGCCCGGGGTGGGACCAGGGGCAGCCGACGCCGACATTCAATCCGGTGCACGTCGACCACCACGACCTCACGTTCGATCCCGTCGATCGCAATCACATCCTGTTAGGCAACGACGGCGGGCTGTACGAGACGTATGACAACGGCGCGACGTGGCGTTTCTTCGCCAACCTGCCGATCACGCAGTACTATCGGACCTCGGCGGACAACGCCAAGCCGTTCTACCGGGTGTGCGGCGGGACGCAGGACAATTTCTCGATGTGCGGTCCGCATCGGACGTCGAATCCGTGGGGGATCCGCAATAGCGACTGGTTCATCGTCGCCGGTGGTGACGGATTCCAGAGCCGTGGCGACCCCGAAGACCAGAATTTCATCTACGCGGAATCGCAGAACGGCGGACTCTCTCGTTTTGACGTTCGCGAGGGGAGAGGGCAGAGTATCCGCCCCAATCCGCAACAGGTCGTTGCGCAGGACGACGAGAGCGGCGGCGCCGCAGGTCGCGGTGGTCGCGGCGGGGCAGCTGACTCGACGGCCGGTCGCGCTGGAGGTCAGGGACGTGGCGGCACCGGCGGTCGCGGCGGTGGGCCCGCCGATCGATGGAACTGGGATGCGCCGCTGATCGTGAGCCCGCACCTCTCGACGCGTCTCTACTTCGGCAGCCAGTTCCTCTACCGCTCAGATAACCGAGGCGACAGCTGGGTGCGCGTCAGCCCCGACCTGTCACGCAACCTGAGTCGCGACACACTGCCGATCATGGGCAAGGTGTGGCCGGCAGGATCGGTCGCGCTGAACGGCTCGACCACCGCGCTGAGTAACATCGTCATCGTCGACGAATCGCCGGTACTCGAAGGAATGATCTGGATTGGCACCGACGACGGGCTCGTCCAGGTCACCGAAGACGGAGGGAAGACCTGGCGCCGCATCGAGGATTTCCCCGGAGTGCCGAAGCACACGTACATCACCGACGTTTTTGCGTCGGGGCGCGATGCCAACACGGTCTTCGTTTCCCTCAACAACTGGCAGCGCGGCGACTACAAGCCGTACATCGTGCGGAGCACCGATCGCGGTCGCACCTGGACCAGCATCACCGGCAACCTGCCGCCGCGGCACGACGTCTGGTCGGTCGTACAGGACCATGTGAATGGCAACCTGCTCTTCGCCGGCACCGAGTTCGGGGTGTCGGTGAGCGTGGACGGCGGATCGACGTGGACATCGCTCAAGGGAGGTCTGCCGTCGATCCAGGTCCGCGACATGCAAGTGCAGAAGCGCGAGACGGATCTCGTGATCGCAACCTTTGGTCGCGGCTTCTACGTGCTGGACGATTACAGCGCATTACGCGAAGTCACGCCGGCATCGCTTGCCGACGAGGCTCGGCTGTTCCCGCTGCGGCATGCGTACTCGTACAACTCGAGCGGGCTCGGTCCGGCCGGGAGCGCCGGCATCGGCACGCTTTCCGGAAACTGGCAGGTGCAGAACCCGCCCTCCGGCGCCGTGTTCACGTACCACGTCAGGCAGGCCCTGCCCGCGGACACGAAGCTCGTGCTCACGATCGAGAATCAGGCAGGCACCCAGGTGCGTCGCTGTGAGCTGGACAAGACTGCCGGTCTGCGTCGAGTGGCGTGGGGGTTGGTACCGGACGCTCCCGCTGGGGGACGCGCGGGCGCACCGGCCGCACCGGCGGGTGCAGCTGGACGCGGAGCAGGAGCGCCCGACAGCACGGCTGCTGCACAG
>CAZSNV010000150.1:0-11970 GCA_964608035.1 uncultured Gemmatimonadaceae bacterium
CAACGTTCCGATAGTCCTTACGGACGCAGATGAAATGCTCGTCGCCGACGAGGATGCCGTTATATGCGCCCTCGAGAAGAATCTGACACGTTTTCGTTCCCGCGGCCTCGAAATGGCGCGATGACACAGCCTTGCCCGATACGGGACTCTGATAGGTGCGGAAGAAACGCTCGAAGACGTCCACGAACGTGGCGTCGGGATTTAGCGCGAGGTATGCACTCGCCGCATCACGGGTCCGATCATCGCGTTCGAGATAGTAAGTGCCCGCCTCTGCGCCGATGGTCCCACGACAGCGGTTTAGGAATTCACACCACTCGCCCCGTGGATACCGCTCGAAACGGATGTCCTGAGACAGGCCAATTGCGTCGGCGTGGTCCTGGAAGAAACGTAGGATGCCCGCGCGCTCGATGTCTCCGAGAACAAACATCTTGTCGTAGAGGTCGCCCCGGAACCCAATGTCCACCGTTCGAGGACGACCGAGCGGCCTGTAGAGATCCGCGTTCAGACCGGGAGGTGCCGGAATCACGACGGAACGTTTCGCGTCCGCGTAAAGCCATTCAGCGGATGCAAGGGGTAACTGCGTCGCGATGAAGTCAGCTTCGACAGCGCGGGCGAAGCCGATCTTCTCCGGCATCAGTGAGTACTCGTTGCCGAAAAAGACGACCAACTTGCCCGAGCGTGCCTGAAAGGCCGAAATCGCGCTTTGAAGGCGCGACAGGTCGTCGCCTGCGGCCGAGTGGAGAATGATGGCAAGCTCTGTTCGACGAAGCTTACGCAACGCCGCACCGTACGAGACGGCATCGTTGACGTCCGCCAGTTCAGTCGAGAGCCGTGGCGACGCACGAAATGCGTCGAGCCAATCGACGACGTACGACAGCTTGTCGTACTCACGATCAAGCGCAAAGGCGACGCGCCGGTTCCGTCGCAACCACGCAGGAACTCGACGTTCGACCTGTGGAACGCGCGCGGTGATCGTGTCGGCTACAACGCGCTGCCATCCGCCAGGGACACTCCTCGCGTGAAAAATGATCGCGGGCGTGCCGCCGCCCGAGCTGCGGGGCCGCAGCGGGCCTTCGACGTTACGCACTAAGACGCAACGGGCCCACGGCCGCGGCGCAACACAGCGCCGATCTCCTGCCGTTCAACTGGCGTGAGGATGCGGAGGCTGATCCAGAGCAGTGCGCCAAGCGCGACCAAGGAGAACACGAGTTCTTCGAAGAGCGAGCCCGCAGGCTTCCACGTCAATGCAGCGGCGCCGACTGCGTAGCCCGCAGCACAGAGTATGACTCGCCGCCACTCGTATTCGATCTCCAGGTAACGATGCTTATGGCCGTAGTTCCAGGCCAGCAGTACGACCGGAAGCGCGAGTGCGCTAAGCGCCAACGCTACGGATGCGCCTATCAGTCCAAAGGGCGGCACGAGCAATAGATTGATGCCGATTGAGGCGATTGCGGCCGTTCCTTGGACTAACGCAAGGAGCCTTACGTCCCTGGCAAAGTAGATCGCCGGGAGCAACACGGAAAACGCCCCAGTCAGTGTTTGCGCCAGCGCCGCAAAGCCGACAGCAGCATAGGCGTCATGAAAGGCCGGTTGCGTCATGAGAAAGACCACGGGCCGTGCGAAGACGAAGAACAAGAGGCTGATCCCTCCAAAGAGGATCACGTAGTACGTCAGAATTCTCCCCAAAACACGAGAGGCTTCATGTTGCCGGTCGACATACGACATGAAATAGGGCGTCCAAGCTGTCGTGAAGCTCGTGATAGCGACGCTCATTGCCGTGCCGAAGGCAACCCCTACGGAAAATACGCCGACCGCAGCGAGGCCATGAAACCACTGCAGAGAGAACTTGCTGCTCTGTTGTATGACGAACAGGAAAGCGAACGCAGGAATCAGTGGCAGTCCGGTCTTAAGAAGCGCCCTCCCAGCCTGAACGCTGATCACGAGCTTTAGCCGCACGGACGCCAGGGCCAGCCCAACGACCAGCGTGAAGACCTGTGCGACGAATGTCGCCTCCAAGAGTCCCGCGAAGCCGCGACGAAGAGCGACAACCGCCACCACGGCAACAACGGCCGCGACGACAGCTCCGGAAACACCTAACAGCGCCGATGCAACGGCTCGCTCTTCGAGTTGCAGGAAGAGGCTAACTGGGATCGACAGGATTGTTGTCGCCGCGGTAAGTATGGCGAGGATTACCGCGTACGTGTAGATCGGCGAGCCAAGAATCCACTCGCTCAAGCTCGCCGAAAACAACAGGCCTATGCCAACCATCACGGCCGTAGCGATGGCGAGGATGCATTCTGCGGTCCAGACCGTCGTTGCTCGGTGGATCGCGTCGCGACTCTCGAAGTACACCGGCGTGATCGCCGCGCCGAAGCCGAGCGAGAAGATCGCGACGAGGATGAAGCTGACCAGCGTCGCAATGGAAGCTACTCCGTAGTCCGCAGGGGTCAGAAATGCCGTCAGGAGCGGAAGGACGAGAATGCTTGCACTTCGGCTGAGGGCTTGACTCACCCCGTAGACGATCGTGGACTTTGCGAGCCGAGCGAGTTCCTTCCTCATCATTCCCGGACGAGGCGGTCGGCAACCGCCGTCGCACCGAGCCGTTCGACTAGATCCTCATATAGACGCTCATACTCCGCGACCATTCGCGCGAGCGAAAAGTGAGCTTCGACCCTGTGTCGTCCATTGGCGCCGAGCCGGGCCCGTTCTGTGGGATCCGACAAGAGACGGCAGGTTGCTGCGGCGAGAGCTGCAGCGTCTCGGGCAGGGACCATTAGACCGGTCTCCTCATGAACCACGGCTTCTGCGTTCCCGCCCGCGACCGTCGCAACGACAGGCTTGCCGGCGGCCATCGCCTCGAGCAGCGCGTTGGAGAAGCCTTCTTCCAGCGAAGGATGAACGAGAACATCGGTGAGGCCGAGCAGGTTGCCCACGTCGCGGCGCGTACCCAAGAACCGGATCGTCCCGTCGAAATTGGGCATGCGTTGGTACCGGTCGCGCAGCGGCCCGTCTCCGACTAACAGGGCAATGGCAGACGGGAAAGCGCGATGGATATCTCGCCACGCGCGGATGAAGAACTCGTGACCCTTGTACTGGATGAAATTCGCCACGACAGTGACCACAAGCGCTGACTTATCGATGCCGAGTTCTAGTCGTGCAGCCGCAGAGTCTTGAGACGCCGGCGACTGCTGCAGCTCGACGCCGTTGTATATGACCGTGACGCGGCCAGGGACTAGACGTTCGGTCTCGATAACATCTTGTCGGACCGCCTCGGAGTTAGCCACGACGGCATTCGTGACTATGTTTGCGACGCGCTCGATCAAACGGTAGAAGGGTCTGCGAGCCTTGAAGTTCGAGAGACTCCTGCGACTAGCCACAACAACCGGCACGTGAGCGATCCACGCGGCGAATGCGCCCAGTACGTAAGCATGGAACAGGAAGCCGTGCACGACGTGGGGCGACTCGGCCCGAATCAGATGAATGAACCGGATCAGACCCCGAGCCGTGCCCATGACGCGCCTGGAGCGCAGTCGTGGGAGGCCAAGAGCGGTCACAGGTACGCCTGTCGCGCGAAGTTCATCCGCGAGAAGACCTGCATGCGTGAGGCAACAAACCGACGGGGCAAACCGCTCGCGGTCGAGACCCTTCGCGAGCTCGACAAGCTGACGCTCGGTGCCACCAACGTCAAGGCTACCGATGACGAACAGAATTCTTGTCTTCGTATGCAATCCTCGACTCGAACGATCTGGGCATGTGGCGCGAC
Source organism: uncultured Gemmatimonadaceae bacterium (assembly GCA_964608035.1). Lineage (GTDB taxonomy): Bacteria > Gemmatimonadota > Gemmatimonadetes > Gemmatimonadales > Gemmatimonadaceae > JABWBJ01. The sequence goes on from CAZSNV010000150.1 coordinate 3,764, forward strand.
GCTACTTAAGTATCGGACCCGGGCACGCACAGACTTACCGATCGGCACCTCGTTCGAGTACGCGTACTGTCTCGTATGCGTTCGCGTTGAGCTGAAGTTCCCCTGAGTGTCTTTGGATGCACCCTTCTATCCGCTCGAGATTGTCCCGAGTCCACTCAATTGTGCGTTCCAGGCCGTCGTGCAAACGGACGCGTGTCTCGAATGAGAGTTCACGCGCGGCCTTTTCCGTGCTGCCCAAACGCATGATGGAGTGATCCCAGTCACGCGCGGGGATGCCCTGAACGCCTGCGACGTTGTTGGTCAGCGCGTTGATCGTCTCCGCCAGAGAACGGATTGATGTTTCGACGCCACTCGCGAGGTTGTACACGTCACCCGGCGATCCGCGATGGGCGCAGAGCATCAATCCGCGAGCGATGTCGTCCACATACACGAAATCCCGAGTTCCGACGCCGCCGTTCTCAAGTTGCAGAGACAAGCCCTTGAGGGCCCGATAGACGAACGTCGGAGTCACGTTGCGCCAGACAGTTGCCGCAGTGCCGCGCCAACGACCCGCACCGAGTATCTCCCCTGGCCCGTACACGTTCTGAAACCGAGCGCGGACGGTCGGAAGTCCATGCCGCTGCGCGTAGTAAACGGAATAGAGCTCACCCACCACCTTCGATATCTGGTAGGGACTGTCCAACTCGAATGGAATCGGGCCATCCTCACGCACGGGCGTTGCGTCACGGACCGTGTGCGGAGCAAGGGTGCAACCTGATGCCGCGTAGACGACCCTCTTGAGTCGGCGAAACTGCCTCAGGCGCTCGTAGAGCTTCAGGGTCGTGATTAGGTTGTTGTCGTGATCCGCAAGGGGGTCAGCAATCGAATTCTGATTGCCGTGGAACGTTGCGAGGTGAAAGACATAGTCGATGTCGTCAGGAAGCTCTTCGAGCACCGAAGAGTCTGCAATGGAACCTTGCACAAAGCGCACGCGCGGATCATCCGAGACGTTCCAGCGTTCCGCGGACAAGAGGTTGTCGACGATGATCAACTCTGTGCCGGCTGAGAGCAGCAGGCGCACGAGGGAAGCACCCACGAAGCCCGCGCCTCCTGTCACGAGGACTCGTCGAGCCGCAAGCGGGATAACGCCTGACGCGTTGATCAGCGCCTGGCCCCTTCTAGTTTGAGATGGGTGTACGTCTGCGCGACACCGTGCGTTCGATACCAGTCGACGGCCGACCGAACGCCCGCGTCAAGGGCCGTGGTCGCGGACCACCGGAAGTCGCGTTCGGTCTCGGATGGATCGAGCAAGATGGTGAACGCGTCATCTGCCCCGCGGGGTCGGACCTCGACCGCAGAGTCGACAGCCATGCCCAACGCGCGCCGCGTAGCCATGTAGAGATCTTTGATCGCGTAGTCGTGCGCGGACGAGACGTGATATATGCCCGATCGCCCTCGGCCTTCGATAGCCATGAGCGTTACCGCGATCAAGTCATCGATGAACACAAAGTCCCGGCGCGTGTCTACGACAAAACAAGCTTTGCCCTCGGTCAGCCTCTGGAAAAATGTGGGAAGAGGGCCGCTGAGATTTCGCGGCCCGTAGGCATTGGCAAGCCGGAACGAGATGAAATCAAGGCCGCTGATCCTTACGAGGCTCTCGCCTGCTGTCTTCGTAATCGCGTAGCTACTTTCGTACGGGGCCAGCTCGTGGTTGAGTGTGATCGGTTGTTCACGAGGGTTCACGCCGTAGCACAGAGCCGTCTGGAGGTAGACAAGGCGACGGACAGACGCGCGTTGCGCAGCTTGTACAACGTTCGCTGTACCAACGACATTACTTCGACTGTCTTCGGCCCAAGCCTTGGGATCCTTGTATGACGCGGCCGCATGTACGACGATTTCCGGATGGAACTCGTCGAAAGCCGTCGTTACGAGTTGCTCGTCAGCGACCGTGCCCTCGATCACTCGCAGTCCGTCGCGAGGAACAAGGGAATCGCGTCGGCTCGTAGCGTAGTTGTCGATGACCAGTACTTCGTCGCCGCGATCAATCAGTCGGTCGGTAAGGTGGGAACCGATGAATCCGGCGCCGCCCGTCACGAGGACTTTCATTCAGTCACCTCAACTTAAAGTGTGCCGTACTTGGCGGCATCGTGAACCCCCTCCAACGTGGGAGCTGCAATCCGGCCAGCGTAGTGTCCGCCAGCGAAGCATTGAGCAAGCGCAACTCGTCGACCAACACCCTGCGCTTCCCATGCCCAGGCGTTCGGCGTCCCCCGGTCTAAAGACGTTCGGCCGCGGGCGTTCGCTCCCTGGAGTTCATGGCGTTGACAGCGTCGAACACCAGCTTCGCTGAGGAGCGCACAAGCGACCAGTCCACTGACGAATGCGCGACGAGGATGACCACGCAGTCCGCCGCAGCGACGGACTCGGCCGTGAGATCCACACTGCTCATCTTCAACTCCGAATCGTGGCCGAACGTAGTCGATGACAGACGGAGCTGCGGTACGTAGGGATCGTGATAGCGGATCTCCGCGCCTTCGGATTGCAGGATCTCCATCACGCGCACTGCGGCTGAGTTGCGGGCGTCGTCGATGTCACGCTTGAACGACGCCCCGATCAGAAGGAGCTTCGCCCCTGTCAGGGGTTTGCCGGCGCGATCGAGCAGCCGCCTTATACGAGACACCGTGTAGAAGGGCATCGCGAGATTCGTTTGCGCAGCGAGGTCGATGAACTTCGTGTGGAAGTCGAACTCGCGCGCCTTCCACGAGAGGTAGTAGGGATCAACCGGAATGCAATGACCTCCCACCCCGGGTCCAGGGTAGAAGGGCATGAATCCATACGGTTTTGTGGCTGCGGCGTCGATGACTTCCCAGATGTCGATCGACATTCGATCGCACAGCATTGCGAGCTCGTTCACGAGCGCGATGTTCACGGCACGGAACGTGTTTTCAAGCAGCTTCGTGAGCTCGGCTGCGCGGGCCGTGCTCACCGCATGCACCTCTCCCTCGGTAATGATCTGCTCGAGTGCGAGTACGGCGAGGGCAGTGCTGACAGGATCCACGCCCCCCACCACCTTCGATGTGTTGCGGATCTTGTAACGCTGATTGCCGGGGTCGATGCGCTCGGGCGAAAAGGCGAGGAAGAAGTCCCGACCGGCGCGCAGGCCGCCGCGCTCGAGGATCGGACGCATGACCTCGTCGGTCGTGCCGGGGAACGTCGTGCTCTCGAGTACGAATAACTGCCCGGGGCGCATGTTCGCCGCGAGGCTTTCCGCGGCGCTCACGACGAAGCGGAGGTCTGGTTGCTTCGCCCGATCGAACGGGGTCGGCACCGCGATGAAGACAATGTCGAGGTCGCGAACGGCAGAGTAGTCAGTTGTGGCGCGAAAGCGACCTGATCCGACATTTGCGCGAAGTTGCGACGCCGGCACGTCCAGGATGTGGCTATAGCCCGCATTCATCTTCTCGACCCGACTCGGATCGTTGTCGATACCCGTGACACTGAACCCGACGTCGGCGAAGGCTTGGCCTAGCGGCAGCCCGACATAGCCGCAGCCCACCACGCCGATCCGTGCGCGCCGCTCCCTGATCGCGTGGCGAAGCTCCTCGGCGCCTACGTCCGTCCCTCCGCGAGGCGGTAGTGCTCGCGACACCAATCGACCGTACGTCGCATGCCATCCTCCAGTGTCACGCGCGCCTCGAACCCCAAAGTCTCACGAGCCCGCGAGATGTCCGGCACGCGCCGCCGCGTGTCTTCGAAGCCGCGTGGGTACGCCGACTCATATGGAATGAACTCTATCGGTGAGCTCGAGCCGGTCATGGTCCGGATGGTCTCAGCGATCTGGAGGATGCTCACCTCTCGCGTCGTGCCGATGTTGAACACCTTGCCAAGTGCCTCGGAGCGGGTAGAGCAGAGCAATGTGCCTTCGATGGCGTCGGCGACGTAGGTGAAACACCGCGTCTGTTTCCCGTCGCCGTGCACGGTGAGAGGCCGCCCAGAGAGCGCTTGCCCGACGAAGCGAGCGACGACACTGCCGTAGCCCCGCTCGTCGATGCGCGGCCCGTACGCGTTGAAGTACCTGACGATCGAGATCGAAAGGCCCCGTTCGGCATAGGCGAAGGCCATATGTTCGTCGATCGCCTTCGCGGTCGAGTAGGACCACCGATGCATCCAGGTCGGACCGAGCACACGCTCGTCCTCTTCGCGAAAGGGGACGCGCGTGTTCCGGCCGTAGATCTCGGAGGTTGACGCAAGGAGGACGCGCGCGCCGTGTCGCGCAGCGGATGCGAGCACGTGCTCGGTGCCGCGCACATTCGTGAGCACCGACGCCAGCGGATCATCAACGATGTAGCGCACGCCGACCGCGGCGGCCAGATGGAAGACCAATGGATAAGTGGCCACCAGCTTGTCGACGAGGTCGGCGTCGAGGACCGAACCGTCAGTAAGCTGGATGCCTGCCCGTTCCGCCTCGACAAGGTTCTCGCGGCTGCCCGTACTGAAGTCATCGAGGATGGCCACCTCGTATCCCTCCCGACAGAGACGATCAACAAGATGAGAACCGATGAATCCGGCTCCGCCAGTGACGAGCGCGCGCTTCATATGGTGTGCAGAAGCTGCCGGAGCTCGAGCCCTAGCTCTTCGCACTGAAGACGCACCGCGGTCTCACGCTCGAAGTCGTCCTCTAACGCCAGCACGATCACTTCAGCCCGTTCGCGCTGGACGACCACGGCCAGATCGCGCACGCGACCCACGACGGGCACCCCGCCGATCCGGCGCCGCTGTTTCCCCGGGTCGTCGTCCAGGAAGCCCGCCGGCCGATACTTGGGGTCGCCGGAGCGCAGTAGAAGGCGAAGAGCCATCGCTCCCGTTTCGTTCGCGCCTACGATCAGCACGCGGCGCCCGTGAATACGTCCCTGCATGCCGAACCAGTGTCGCAACGACACGAGGAACATGCGCGAGCCTGCGACCAGAAGAGACAACAGGATGAAGTCGATCACGAACACGGCGCGTGACTGCCCAAGGTCGCGCTGGAGGACGAGGACAAGCACGCCGGCGACAGCGGTGCCAACGAGCGTCGCCCGCATGATCACGAACATGTCGACTGCCGTGAAGTAGCGCCACAGGATGCGGTAGAGGCCGAACAGGACGAAGGCAGCGAGTTGGATGGGGATCACCAGCGGGAACGCCGCAATGAAGAGCGGCACCGAAACCTCGGTGCCAAATGACTCGAAACGGACGAGGTAGGCGCTGAGCAGCGCCGTCGTCGCAAGCGTCACGTCGAGCGCGATCTCGCCGCCATATCGCACGAACGCGCGACCCGCTCCGAGGACTGACGCCTTTCCTGGCGCACTATCCAGATGGCCAGCGCTCGGACTCTCGACGAGGAAGATCGCGAACATGACCAGGGCCACGAGCGCCAGTGCAGCGACCGGAAAGAACGCCAGCCCAAGCGCGTTGGCGACGAGTCCTAGCGCAGCCATCGCCGCAGACACGGCATAGAGGATCAGGACGGTCACGCGTTCGGGGATGCCGAGAGCAGCCAAGCGATGCGATGTGTGGTCACGACCACCTTGGCTGACGGGCCTGCCTTCCAGGCGGCGAACGATCGTGACGAGGGCCGTGTCAAAGATCGGCAGACCCAGCGCCGCGAGTGGCGCGAGTACGGCGAGGCCCACGTTGGACGCCGCCTGGTTCGTGAGGACTAAGGTCAGTGACGCCAAAAGGACACCGAGTGCCATGCTGCCAGCGTCTCCCATGTAGATGCGCGCGGGAGCGAAGTTGTGGATGACGAAGCCGGCGCATGCTCCAGCCGTCGCGGCCGCCAGGATCGCCTGCCACGAGGTCGGAGATGGAGTCATGAGGACCAGCACGCACGCGGCAATGGCGACGATTCCCGCCGCAAGGCCATCCATGTTGTCCATGAGATTCACTGCGTTCATGATCAGAACGACCCATAGGAGCGTCGCGATGAAGGCGACCGGCGTGAACGTGATGATCTCCACTCGGACGCCCGCCAACGCCAAGCCACTACCTATGACGATCTGGCCGACGAGCTTCGACGTTGGCCGAAGACCGCGGACGTCATCGATCAAGCCCAGCACGAAAGCTGCGACCATTGCGCCGAGCACTGCGAGGAACGGCCACCACTCGGTGACCAGGGCGGTCGACGAGATCACGATCGCGAGCACGATGACGACACCGCCGAGCAACGGTGTCGCACGAGAGCCCCAGCGGTCAGCGCGTGGCGGCGCCACGAGACCGATGGACGTCGCGACCCGGGCTGCGATCGGCGTCAGGGCCGCAACGGAGATGGCGGCGAAGAGGCAGCTTGCGACGACGGCCCACTGGGGTGTCATCTGATCAACGCGTCTCGCCTTGCTCCGTGTCCACGCCCACCTCAGACAGCTGGCACAAGAGCGTCATACAACCGGGTCACGTCGGCCAGCAAGCGAGACACATCGTAATGGGGATATACCGCCAGTTGGGCGGCGGACCCCAGTCGCTCTCGGCGCATCGGATCACACAGGAGCGCTGTGATAGCGGCTGCCAGCGCGTGAGCGTCCCCAGAAGGCACTAAGACCCCGCTGGCGTCGTTCGCAACGACATCCGGTACACCGCCGACCGCGGTACAGACCACAGCGCGGCGAGACGCCATCGCTTCGAGGATGCTCACCGGAGAGCCCTCGTTCAGCGACGTGAGCGCCACCACATCGGCGGCCGCGTACACGGCTCCGACGTCGCGTTGCCAACCGAGGAAGCGGCAGCGGTCGGCGAGGCCGAGCGAGAGGCTAAGGGCCTCGAGTTGGCGACGCTGCTCGCCGTCGCCGACGATCGCCCCGATAAACGGCACTTCGACAAGAGCCATCGCCTCCAGAAAGAGGGCGACGTTCTTCACCGGCACGAGGCGGGCGACGATCGCAACGACGGGGCTTTCCGGCGGTAATGCCAACCGCGCTCGCGCCTCTCGCTGATCGCGCGGCGCGATGTACTGCGACAGCTCCAAACCGAGCGGGATCTCGACCACCTTCCGCGCGTCGCCGATCCCCAGTCGAAGGAGCTCGCGTCGCTGGCTCGGCGTGATGGCGATCAGCCGCGTGCTGAGTCGCGCCAGACCGCGCTCGATCGCGACGAATGCATGGCTCTTCACGCGTCCGAAGTATCCGGAGAAGACGGTGCCGTGATACGTGTGGATCACGACAGGCGCACCCGACAGGCGTGCCGCAATACGGCCGATCATGCCGGCCTTCGCGAGATGTGTGTGCACGATGTCTGGCCGGAACTCGCGCGCGATCCCGCGAATGGTCGCCAGAGCTCTGAGGTCATCGACCAACGAGATCTCGCGTCCCAGAGCTGGGACCCGGCGAACGTTGACCCCCTCGCCCAGCCGACCGAGCTCGAGCATGCTGCCCTCTTCGGGAGACTCTATTCCCGCGACCAGTAGCGTCTCGAATCGATCCGGATCAAGGCGGGTGGAGAGAAGTGCGGCGTGCAGCGCTGGTCCGCCGACGTTCAGGCGGGTGATGACGCGGAGGATCCTTTTTCGGCGCGATGCCACTAGGTGCGGCGAAGCCAGGCGATCGTCTCTCGCAGTCCGTCGGCGAAATCCACGACCGGTCGGTACCCCAAGAGTTCCTGTGCCAGCGTGATGTCGGCGTGCGAGTCGCGGATATCGCCCGCGCGCGCCGGCCGAAACTCGGGCTCCAGCCAATACCCGAACGCGGCGCTGATCTCATGGAGGAGGTCGAGCACGCTTCGGGGCGCGCCGGCGGCCACGTTCACGGATTCGCCCGCCAGATGCTCAGCGCGGGTGGCCAAGAGATTCGCTTCTACAACGTTGCCGACGTATGTGAAGTCGCGCGACTGCAGTCCGTCGTCGAACACCTTTGGCCGTTGCCGATCGATGTACGCCTTCACGAATCGCGGGACGACCGCGGCGTATTCCGAGGTCGGGTCCTGCCGCGGACCGAACACGTTGAAGTAGCGAAGGCTCACCGTCCGCATGCCAAATAGGCCCGCGAACGCGCGGGTGTATCCCTCGGCCGCCAGTTTCGCCACGGCGTAGGGCGAACGTGGGAGCGTAGCCATCGACTCCAGCATCGGTGGACGGGCCACGTTGCCGTAGACCGAGGATGAGGAGGAGTTAACGAAGGTCTTCACGCCCGCATCGCGGGAGGCCTGAAGCATTCGGAGCGTCGCGGTAGCCGCCGCTTCGTGCGATCGAAGCGGGTCAC
>CAZSNV010000151.1:0-11879 GCA_964608035.1 uncultured Gemmatimonadaceae bacterium
AGAGTAGGTCGCTGCCGGGATTATTATCGTAAGAAGGGTCGTCGTGAGTTGTCTCGGCGGCCCTTTTTTTGTGGGCCACGCTCGTGCTGCTTGACCTCCTGACCGCCCTCACCGCGGTAGTACTGCTTGGCCGTCTGCTCGGTCGGCTGTTCGCCGCTTTGGGCCAGCCGCCGGTGATTGGAGAGGTTGTCGCGGGCATTGTCCTGGGCCCGTCCCTGCTCGGATGGATCGCTCCGAGCCTCTACGCCTTCGTCTTGCCGCCCGCCGTCATGCCGTCATTGAGCGTCCTGGCCAACCTCGGCGTGGTGCTCTACATGTTCCTCGTTGGTTTGGAACTGAATCCGGCGATGCTGCGAGGACGGCTCCGTGCGACCGTCGCTGTGTCACAGGCGAGCATCGTTATCCCGTTCATCATGGGCGCCGTCTAACGCTTTTTACCTGTATCCGAGCCTCGCGCCTGCCGGCGTCCCGCGTAGCGCGTTCGTGCTGTTCTTCGGCGTCGCGATGTCCGTCACGGCGTTCCCGGTCCTGGCCAGAATTCTCGCCGATCGACACATGAGCAAGACGCCGCTCGGCACGCTCGCGCTGACCTGCGCGGCCATATGGGATGTGAGCGCCTGGTGCCTGCTTGCAGTTGTTCTCGGCGTGCTGCGCGTCGGCGGCGGCAGCGGCCTGCTGACGATTGCGCTGACCGTCGCCTTCATCGTTCTGATGTTCGTCGTCGTTCGTCCTGCTGCCGTCAGGCTGTTTGCGCGACTGGAGGCCCGAAGCGCGGACGAAACCGCAATCGCCGTGGCGCTGGCTTCAATGATTGCTGCAGCACTTGCCACGGACGCCATTGGCATTCACGCGATCTTCGGCGCCTTTCTCGCGGGAGCTGTAATCCCCAGTGAGAGCCGCCTGGCACCGACGGTCGACCGCAGGCTGGGCAAGGTGGCGAAGTTGCTTCTGCCGGCATTCTTTGCGTTCGCGGGTACACGCACTGAGGTCGGACTGCTCTCGGGAGTGGGCGAGTGGGCGACATGTCTATCGATTATCTTCCTGGCTACGGCGGGGAAGTTCGGCGGGGCGATGGTTGCTGGACGCGCGACTGGCCTCAGATGGCGCCACGCTGCGGCGTTAGGTGCGCTGATGAACACCAGGGGGCTCATGGAGATCATCGTGCTCAACGTGGGCCTCGATCTCGGCATCATCACGCCGACCCTGTTCACCATGATGGTGGTGATGGCACTAGCGACGACGATCGCTACCGCTCCGCTGCTGCGAATAATTCTTGGCCGGGAGCGGGAAACACAAGACGTCCTCGCCGGCGCGGAAACGAGCGACGAGTCGTTCCCTTCCGCGCTTCGCGACCCGGCGCCCCCGATCTAGAGCGGATGCCGTCCAAGTCGGCACGCTTGCAATTCCATTCCCGAGACTGCGCAACGGCGCGCTCCATGACTAAAGTCTCCCCAGCGGGTGCTTAACAAATGCACAATTAGCGATTGACATCGATAAACAAAGGAGAAACGATGTGGTCGGCTTTTTGTAATGCCGCTGACGTTGGACAGGCTCTAGGCACACGGTGGTTGATGCGAGGGAGACGAAATATGAGTAGCGTGATCGCTCGGGTGCGCGTAGGTGTTGTGACGTGGTTGACGGCCCTGATGGCGTGTTTTGCCGCCTCAGCAGCGTCAGCGGAAACTCTGATGATGCCGGACCGCGTCTCGCTTACCACCGTTAACACGGTGGTCTGGGGCGTGACGGACCAGGCGAACGGAATGGCCTATTCCATCGATTTCGGCGATGGCAGCCCGGTCCTGAATGGCAATGTCGTCGACCGGTCATATATCGCGTTCAACCATACGTATGCGTTGGCCAACACCTACACCGCTACGCTGACCGTCGGCGCACAGTCCGCCACGGTCGACATTCAGGTGTACAACCCTGGTCCTCCTCTTACGGAGGAAGCACTTCGAGGCGTCAACATCAATCGAGCCATTGAGGATGCCCTGCGGTATCTCTGGGTGAATCAGACGGACCGGGCCGCGAATTTCCCCAGCTCGGTCACAACGAACTGGGCCGGAATTGACGGCTACGACGGGCCCTCGGCAGCACTTGAGACGCTCGCCTTCGTGAACCACGGCTACAAGTTGCCGAATAACAACACTGCGCCGACCGGGCTCTATGAGAAATACATCGTCCGCCGCGGCATAAATCAAGTCCTGAATCTGCTGGAAACGGCCAACCTGACCATGGAAGCGGCGGGTAATCCGTGCGTTGGCAGCGGCGCCGGGCCCGATCCTGATGGCGCCGGTGCCGCGTTGTGCGTCGGCTTGGTTCTGAACCAAGACAACAACGTGGTCGGTGAATTCAATTTCAATCACAGCAGCTACGAGACGCCGTTTGCAGCAGTGGTCCTGGCTGGATCCGGTACTCCGAACCGCACGGTCGCGGAGATCCCCGGAACGGGCAGCGGCGGATATGTCGTCGGCAAAAGCTACGCAGAGATTCTCCAGCGGCTGGCCAACGCCATCGTGTGGGGACAACAGGAGGCAGCAGCCGGTTCTGGCCGCGGCGGATGGTATTACGCCCTCGACTATCAAGGCAACTCGGATGGTTCGACCGTTGGTTGGGTGATGCTCGGGTTGCTCGATGCTGAGGCTTCCGGCGCGACCATTCCGATGTTTGCGAGGTCCGAGTGGTCAGCACACGCTTTGATCAATGGCACCAATGCCGATGGGTCGTTTGACTATCAGAGCGACGCGAACGCAAATTCGAACAGCTTGGTGAATGTCGCCAAATCGGGTGTTGGGATCCAGGGCAGGTTCTTCGCTGGCCTCCCGGCCGCTGATGTTGGCGTTCAGGACGCGCTGACCTATATCAGCAATCGGTGGAACAATCAGGGCCTTGGCCAAAGCTTTCCGTGCAACAGCGGCACGTTCAATAAGGGCTGCGGGTACGGCATGTTCAACGTCTTCAAAGGGTTGAAGCTGTACAACGTGCAGACGCTTCCCGGCGTGGGCCGTCCGGCGGGACCGGGAGCCATCCCCGCCAACGACTGGTACGCGGATTATATCGATTGGCTGCTGACACACCAGACCAGCCCGACCGCTCAGACCGGTGGGCATTGGGCGGGAGCCGGAGTCAACAACCTAATCTTCTCGTCGCAGACCGCGAACGATCCGGCAGAAGCGGCACTGGCGCTCCTGATCCTGTCGCCAGTTGTCCTGATCCAGCCTGATCCGGAGACCTTCGGCGAGGTGGGTCTCAGACATCTCATCGGCGGCCAGATGTCGACGGATCCCGATTCGAATCCGGTGAATACGCCGCATACCGTCACCGCGTTCGTTGAGAGCTCGGGCGGTGCTCCAATCGTCGGTGCGACGGTCAGCTTCCAGGTAAGCGGTCGCAACACTGCGACCGGGTCTGGAGTGTCGGACGGGAATGGCCAGGTCTCGTTCTCCTACAAGGATGTGGGTCCGGCGAGCCCAGGCGGCCAAGACCAGATTCGGGCATTCATTGGTCAGGTCGGGTCGAACACGGCGTCCAACGTCCTGCTCAAGAACTGGGTTTCGGTTGCGTCGGTGCTCAAACTCAATGTGGCGACGGCGCCCGGAAGCGGCAAGGCCGGCGTTTCGACTGTTGCCGTGACGGGTGCGATGTTCCCGGCTGGCGCCTACACCGCAGCCGAGATCACCGTCTTCGTCGCATCGACGTGTATGGGTGCGAACCCGGCCAGTGCACCTGGGAAGACTTTGACGACGATCGCCGGAAACACCCGGAGAGTCACGTTCCTGATTCCGGCAACGGCTCCCACGGGCGCCGGGTTCGTGTGGGTGGCCGGACCGGGGTTCGCGTCGACGAACTGTTCAAAGCTCACCGTCGTGCCGTAGGGACGACGCCAACATGTAGAAGCGTGCACGCTGCAGATTGCCTGCAGCGTGCACTTCTCGGATCGGGCGGTTGATCAGTTCTGCCGCACGGAGACAAAAGGTCTTTGGGAAGGTTGCCGATCCGAAGCCTTACGAGCTTGGATCGGACAAAAACTTAGGAAAATTCCATGGTCGTAAGTCGGCGCTTAACTTGCAGCACCTCAGCGGCAGCGTTAATCGCAACGACTTGAGGCCGAGAGAGACGACAATGCGAAAAGCACTCACACGCGGCGTATTCACCTTACTGGCCGTCCTGTTCCTGACGTCGCAGGCGTCGGCGGCTCCGATCCTGGTCAGGGTAGGTACACTGGAATGGCTCGACATTGATCCTCAGGGGGCTGGAGGCCTCTTCAGCATCGTCAACCAGACGGGCCCGAACTATCTGGGTGACCCGGCGTTCCCGGTTGTGGATCAGCTGACGTTTACGTTGACGCTGACCACCGATCTGGGTCCCGCGACCCTCAACTCCAACATCGGTGATCCGTTCTCGTTTGACAGCGATTTCTACGCTCCCGGTGGATATCCGATGCAGGCGTCGCTCACGGGAACCGTCAGTCCGTTGCAGGTCCTCATCGATCTTGACGGCGCCGACGGTAATCCGGCCGCCCTTTACGACATCCTGAGCGGAATCGTTGACGGTCTCGGCATTAGCCCCGTCATTCTGGGTAGCGGCCCCGCCACGATTCCTGACGGCGCGTTCCAGAATCTGTATGTTAGTGCCGATTTGGCGGCAACAGCTGTTCCAGAGCCGGCGACACTCGCTCTGCTCGGCGCGGGCGTCAGCGCCCTCGTTGCCCGCCGTCGTCGCCAGCTGAAGTCTCGAGCCTGAACGCGCTCGGATGTGTGCGGCGAAGCCGCATCATCGGTAGAATTCGACTCCCGCAGGAGGCACGACTTCCTGCGGGATTTTTTTTGCCATCGCTGATGCTCGATGGCGCATATTCATAGTCATGACTTCAGTGACCACGGTTGGACGCCGCACGCGCGCGCGGGAAGTTCAACGCACCGCTCTCGAGCGCGCACGCCCTCTCGCCTTGCCGCTCGTGTTCATACTGGCGCTGGCCGCGGTCGCATGGCTGCCCTCCATACGTCAGAACCCGCGGCTGTTCTGGTCCGTGCTGGGTGCCGCCGGTGTGCTGCTGGCAGGTCTTGCGCTGCTAGGGATAAAGGCGCGGAAGCGGACGCTCACCTTCGACATCGTGCTCCGGCCGCAGCACTACCTGCAGGCCTGCGCGCAAAGCACCGTGCTGCTGTACTGGGGATGGTACTGGCGGCCGGTCTACGACGCGATTCCTCTCATCGCTGCCCAACTGCTGTTTGCGTATACCTTCGACATGCTGCTCGCGTGGTCGCGGCGTGACGCGTACACGTTGGGCTTCGCCCCCTTTCCCGTCATCTTCAGTATCAACCTCTTTCTGTGGTTCAAGGCTGACTGGTTCTATCTGCAGTTCCTGATGATTGCGTTGGGGTTCGCAGCGAAGGAGCTGATTCGGTGGGAGAAGGGCGGGCGGCGCACCCACATCTTCAATCCGTCCTCCTTCCCGCTGGCGGTCTTTTCCCTGGGTTTGATTCTCACCGGGACGACATCATGGACCTGGGGTCCGGAGATAGCCAGAACGCAGTTCAACCCGCCGAACATCTATCTATTGCTTTTCCTGGTCGGACTGCCAGGCCAGTTTCTGTTCGGCGTGACCACGATGACGATGTCGGCCGTCGCGACAACATATCTGTTCGGTGTCGCATATTTCTGGGCGACCGGTTCGTATTTCTTCATCGATTCGTACATTCCCGTGGCGGTATTTCTGGGAATGCACTTGTTGTTTACCGACCCCTCTACGTCGCCGCGAACGGAGCCGGGCCGAATCATGTTCGGAATCATCTACGGTCTGGCGAACGTACTCCTCTATGACCTCCTCGGCCGAGCAGGTATTCCGAGCTTCTACGACAAACTGCTCCCCGTACCGCTGATGAACCTGTCCATCAAACTTATCGATCGGGTCGCGAGCGCTGGCTGGCTGAAACGAATTGATCCTGCGCGGATTGGCAGGTCCCTCGCGCCACGGCAACGGAACCTGGCGTATATCGGCGTCTGGACCGCGCTGTTCATCGCGATGAGCGCTACTAACGGCGTTGGCGACAGCCATCCGGGGCATCGCGTCCCGTTCTGGCAGCAGGCGTGTCTTGCAGACTCGCGGGGCGCGTGCAAGAACCTCGCGCTGATTCTCGACACGTACTGCGGCGACGGTTCAGGGTGGGCGTGCAACGAAGTGGCAGTGCTGCGTTGGAATGGGCGTGTTGAAGTCACTGACCCCAATCGCATTGCGTCGGACTTTACCCGCGGCTGCACGGCAGGTTTTCCTCGCAGCTGCCAGAATGCGGAAGCTCTCAAGGCCGGGCTCCCGCTCGCTCAGGCTCCGCCCCGACTGCGGGACTACCCGGTGGTCTTACGCGAAGGAAAGGGGGCCCTGCCCGACCGGACGCCCCTGGAGCTCCTGACACGTGCGTGCGATCAAGGCTGGGTAACGGGGTGTGCCGACCTTGCTGGTCTCTATCTCCTGGGCGATGGTGTTCCGCGCGATATGCCACGGGCGGCCGCGCTCTTCGACGACGCTTGTAGTCGAGGACTTGCCGGTGCGTGCTCAAATCTCGGGTACATGTACTACAACGGCGACGGGGTTGCTCGTGACCAACCGAGGGGACTCCGGCATCTCACGCGGGCGTGCGATCTCGGTTTCCCGAATGCGTGTCGTTGGCTGAGTGAAACAAAGCCGTAGAGGGCTGGTGCCGACGTGACCGTTATTTGTCGCGCGGCAGCAAGCGGACGGTCACTTGGATGCTGGTGCCCGGCTTCAGATTCAGGGCGGGGTTGAGGATATCGTTGCCGTAGGCCGTGGCGCCCAAGGGACGGGGACTGTCGATGACGGTCGCGGGTGTGTGTGCAAATCCGATGAGCGAGCCCTCGATGTCCGCAAGGTAGGCCTTCGCGCCTTCGACGAACACCGAACCGGTGTACACCCACGGTCCTTCAGGCAGCGTGGTGTTCGACTGCCTGTTGTAGATCAATTGTTCGGCACGAATCCTCTTACGGCCGGTCGCTTCGTCCCACTCCACCCACATTTCTAACGGGTCGCCCTTGGGGATCGCCGGATCGAATTGACGCATCGGCGGAACGGATCTGGCCGGGTCGACCCCCAGCAGAATCAACGCGACGTTGAAGTTGATGGCGTTGGTATCGAGTTCGAGCGCGCTCTCGTACGCTTTGAAGCCTCCCTTCGTCACAGCGAGAAACTCCAGAACTTCCGCTTCAAGTACACGCCCACGGACGGAAAGTTCCTTCGCCACGGTATCGAGCAGCACATTGCCCACGCGTAGCGAGGTGGGTCCGAGTCGCTCGATCGCCGCTGGCGTGGTGGGCGCACCGGAGTCCTGCGTCCCTGCCTGAGCCTGGAGCAAGTGAGGAGAAGCCACGCTTGTGATCGCGAGGAGTGCCAACAGCGGCGCCAGCCGCGCTGTGGATCGGAGCAACCTGGTGTCGTTCATACAGTCCGAGTCAAGGCTGTGATGGAGCCGGTGTCATCGGCCTGGACGAGCCGGACGTCACGCCGAAAGGATTGGGCCGAACGCCGGGGGCTGTCGGCGTCTTGTCGCCCGGGTCCTGGGGTGCTGTTTCATCCGGAGGTGTCGTTGGTCCCCTCACGGCTTTACCGCGGTCATCCGTCATACCGGTGACGAAACCTCCAGCATCCACTGGCACCGTGCCGTCGAACGACATTGGAGCCGCCGGTGGGGTCAGCGGTTGCCGAACGAAGTCGGGATCGGGCTGATTCTCGGGCGCCACGTCTGTCTGAGCCTGACCGGCGAACGGGACTGCCGCGGGGGGCTGTCTCGGTGTGCCGAGAAGAGGCCGGGCGACGGGACCGCGGGTCGCCACCTCTGGGGTCGCGTTCGCGAGGTCCGCGCTGGTTGGCCAAAAAATGAGTATGCGACCTACCGTCGCAGACCCTGGGGCCTCGGGAGTGGGGCCAGCCAGCATGTAGCCGGCCAGGTCGCGCAGCAGCGCCGCCAACACCGTCCGCTCGGGCGCGTCGACGAAATGCATGGTCACCGGCACGTCCGAGACCTTGTCGCTGTTCACGATGAGCGTGCCGCCGACCTGTGTCCAACGCGCAAGGATCTGCCTGAGGCTGACACCCTGAGCGTCGAGAGTCACCTTCCCGTTGGCGATCTGGAGGTCCAGCACCTGCGCCGACACGGGTAGCACCCCCGCCAGCACGAATGCCGCAACCAGAAGAAATGGCGACCTCATAAAATCCTTTTGCGGCTTCCTTGACACGATCAATGTCTTCCAGCACGCTGATTTGCCAGCTCCCGAATTCGCTTCTGGGCCGCGCCGAACTTGTGCCAACGATCACCACGCGATCGATGACCGCTGCTCCACCGGCGTTCTGACGTGCCCGAGGATATGGCCGCTCATGTCCCGGTCCGGTGGCGGTCCACAGCAAGCTGGTTCGCCAGTCCTGAAGCACAGACCGGACCATACCATAATGGCCTGGAGTCCTTCTCTGTCGGCGAATGGTGAGTGGCCGCAGCGCCGGTAGAGCAGACGGGACGCGACAAACATCTTCCAAGACGGCGACTTATCAAGCCGGCCCCCCCTAAAAACTAGGCAAACCCGTGGCAACCGAATTGCTCCCGAGGTGTGGCGCTCATCCAAGAGAGGTCGCCGTGCCTGTGTCAAATCAGGGGTTTAGCGTCCCATTCAGGTTCCCGGTGTATTTCACCCGGTCTGCCTGGGATCCAAAGAATTCGGCGGTTGTCGACACGATTCGGCGCCTCGAGCCGCAGCGGCGCCATCGGGTGCTCGTGGTCATCGACGAGCTCGTGATATCGGCGCAACCTGGCCTGGTGGCCGGGATCCGCGCATATTTCCAGGCGCATGCCGCTTCCCTCCAGTTGGTGGGAACGCCGTTGACGGTCCCAGGCGGCGAAGCGGCAAAGAACGACCTCGTGCATCCCTTCCGGCTGCTGCAGCACATGAACGATGCCGGCCTCGATCGCCAGTCGTGCGTGACGGTCATCGGCGGCGGAGCGGTCCTCGATATGGTGTCGTTCGCGGCCGCGATCGCGCATCGCGGCATCCGGGTCCTTCGCCTGCCGACCACGGTGCTGGCGCAGGCCGACTCCGGGATCGCGGTCAAGAACGGTGTCAACCTGTTTGGCAAGAAGAACTTTATCGGTACCTTCGTCCCTCCGTTCGGCGTGGTGAACGACACCCAGTCGCTCGAGACATTGCCCCACCGGGACAAAATTGCCGGCGTGTCGGAAGCGGTGAAGGTGGCGCTCTTGAAGAGCCGCGCGTTCTTTCACTATCTTGAAACGCACAGCAGACACCTTGCTGCGGCGGACCAGGACGTCCTCACGGTGGCTGTGCAGCGCTCGGCCGAGCTCCATCTCGCGCACATATGCGGGAACGGCGATCCCTTTGAGCTCGGAAGCGCGCGTCCACTGGACTTCGGTCACTGGTCGGCCCACAAGCTCGAGTCGATGACGGCACACCGCCTGCGGCATGGGGAGGCGGTAGCAATAGGCATGGCGCTGGATCTGACCTACTCGGTTGCCAGGGGTCTTCTGGACACGACCACCACGGAGCGCATCCTGGGCTTGCTCGAGGGGATCGGTTTTCGGCTGTGGGACGATGCGCTGACGGAGCGGGCAGCGGACGGGCGATACACGATCATCCATGGTTTGCAGGAGTTCCGCGAGCATCTGGGGGGAGAGCTGCACATCACCTTGTTGCGCGGCATCGGCGACAGTTTCGAGGTCACCGAGATGGACGAGGCGCTCGTCGCGAGGGCGATCGAATCGCTTGGCCGCCGTGAAAGGTCCAACGCACCCGGTCGGTCAGCCACGGCGGCCGTGACCGCCTGATGAAGGTCGGAGAATTCGATCTCACCTACTGCTCGAATATCCACGCTGGTGAAAGCTGGCCTCAGGTCGCCGACGCGCTTGCGACATCGTTGCCGCGGGTGCGTGCGCTGCTGGGCTTCGAGGGCCCGTTCGGGATAGGCCTGCGCTTATCCGCGGCGGCGGCTCGCGATCTCGAGAACGCTGCGACGCTGGCTGGGTTCCTTGAGTTCCTCAGGGCCGGCAACTATTACGTCCCGACGATCAACGGATTCCCGTACGGCGCGTTTCACGGCACTCGCGTCAAGGAGCGAGTCTATCTGCCCGATTGGCGGAGTCCGGAGCGCCTCGACTACACGAACCGTCTCGCCCGTCTCCTGGCGGTTCTGGCCGCCGACCGCGGTGAGATCGCGGCGAACATCAGCACGGTTCCCGGCGCATTTCGCGGGCACCTGCATGGCCAGCAGGACGTAGCCGACATGGCGGCGCGCATGCTGAGTCACGCCGCATATTTGAAGCGTCTGCGACTCGAGAGCGGGGTGACCATCTCGCTGGCGATCGAGCCGGAGCCGGCGTGCTTCCTGGAAACAGTGGAGGACGCGGTGGGGTATTTCGGCGACTACCTTTTCAATGCTGAACGGATTGCCGCGGCGGGGCGCGAAGCGCGGATCGATCTGTCTGACGAAGATGTCGCGAGGCACCTCGGTGTGTGCCTCGACGCGTGCCACATGGCCGTCGAGTTCGAAGATCCTGCCGCGGCAGTTGAGCGCCTGACAGCCGCGGGCATCGCGATTCTCAAGGTTCAGCTGTCCTCGGCACTGCGCGTGGTCGACGGTTCAGGCGAGCGTTCACCGCAGGCACTGCTCGCGCCATTTGCAGACGACACGTACTTACATCAAGTCGTGACGTCAAGTGAACGGGGGCTCACGCGCTACGCCGATCTCCCGGAAGCGCTCGCGGCGGTGAACGACCAGGCAGGTAGCAGTGAGTGGCGCGTGCACTTCCATGTGCCTATTTTCCTCGCCGCCATGTCCGGCTTCGATACGACGCAGCCTTACTTGAAGTCGGTCCTCGACGTCCTCAACCGCACGTCGGTCTGCCGTTGTCTCGAAGTTGAGACCTATACATGGGACGTGCTACCGCCTGAATATCGGACAACCGACGTGTGTACCGCCATCGCGCGGGAACTTGCCTGGGTGCGCGAGATGCTACGGGGGTAGTCAGCGTTCTGGCTGGGATGTTACGGCCCGATTCCAAGAGCCGCGACACCAAATCGCCGCCGTAATTCTGTGTAATGCTTGCGTCGTTGCTCACCGTCCATCGCCCGCGCTGGCGCTCCTACCTTCTGCTGTCGCGGGTATCGAACCTGCCGACCGTCTGGACCAACGTCCTTGCGGGAATGTGCGCGTCCTCGCCCTCGCTCGACTCAGCGACGTACCTGCGCGTGGCTGCCGCCGTGTCACTCTTTTATACGGGCGGCATGTTTCTGAACGACGCGTTCGACGAACCGTTCGACCGGAGGTCGCGGCCTGAACGTCCTATCCCCGCCGGTGACGTCTCCCGTAGTGAGGTGTTCGTCGTCGGAAGCGTGCTGCTTGGCGTCGGAGAGCTGCTGCTGGCCCCGCGACTGTTGCCCTTGGTGCTCGGTGTGGCGCTCGCGGTAGCGATTGTGCTCTACGACTACCAACACAAGGGCAACAGCGTGGCGCCGCTCATCATGGGCAGCTGTCGAGGGCTCGTCTACGGCGTGGCGGCAGCCGCGTGGGGTGGACTGACGGCCGCCGTGGTCGCGGGAGCGGTCGTGATGGTGTCGTATGTCGCGGCGTTGACCGTCGTGGCCAAGCTCGCTGGCGCGAGAGCTCGGTGGCTCGTACCCGTGCTCATCGCCGGCATCTCGATCGTGGATGCGGTGTTCATCGCGATCGTCACGTCTTCCGGCGCGCTGGCGCTTGTGGCGGCGTGCGGATTCGGCCTGACCTTGTTCCTACAGCGCTTTGTGCCGGGAGCGATGCTCGGCAAGCTGGCGACGGCGACCTTCATCCTCACGAGCGTCGTGATCAT
>CAZSNV010000152.1:0-11848 GCA_964608035.1 uncultured Gemmatimonadaceae bacterium
ATGACCGTGTGCGCCTTGCCTAACAACGACTTGCACACGAGACCAACCCGCGCTCCGGCGGCCGCGGCCTCGATCGCGGCGCGCAACCCCGCGCCGCCGGCGCCGATGACGAGGACGTCGTGTTCGATGCGATCGTACTCGGCCATCTACAGGATCCTCAGGTCCGTGAGGACTCCCGCAGCGCAGAGCCTGATGTACACGTCCGTGAGCGCGACGCTGAACAAGCTGAACCACGCCCAGTTCATGTGCTTCCGGTTGCACGCGGACGAAACGGAGTACACGCGCTTGCGGAACGGCGCTACGGAGAGCCGGTCGAGAAACCCGCCGACCATGTGTCGAAATGAGTGGCAGCCCAGCGAGTACCCGCTGAGGAGAATGGCGTTGACCAGCATGACCACCGTGCCCACACCGATGCCGAACTGCGTGCCGCCGGATCCGTTGTCGAACCAGAACGCCTTCCCCACGTCGTACCAGAGCACGATCAGGATGAGCGTCGCGGCGAAGAAGAAGTAGCGGTGCACATTCTGGAGTACGAGCGGAAAGCTTTTCTCGCCGAGATACGACTTTCTTGGCTCGCCCACGGTGCACCCTGGCGGGTCGGCCCAGAACGCCTTGTAGTACGCGCCGCGATAGTAGTAACAGGTGAATCGGAACAGCCCGGGGAATGGCAGGATGAGCAGGGCCGGTGAGAATGGAAGCCATCCCGGCCACCAGCCGGGTCTCGGTCCGAATATCGCGTGAGGTGAATCCCCCCAGAACTCCGGGGAGTAGAACGGCGACAGATAGGGACCGCTCACGTAGTTCGCGTTCTGCAATGCGGCCCAGGTCCCGTAGGCAAGGAAGCTGGTGAAGACCACGACCACGACGATGTTCTGCAGCCACCACGAGTCGCGGCGGAGCGTTTCGCCGAAGCCACGTTGCTCCAGGACCGGCAGCGATCGTTGCATGCAATCTCAGGATTGAAAGTCAGCGCCTCGCGGCGTCGCCGAGTATCACTGTCCTCGAGCGAAACATGCAGCACCGGCGCGCCGTGATCAACGAGTGCGCCCCGCTGAATGCGTGTGGCTCGACGGCGGGCGGCTTGACGACTACTTGACTGAGTCAACTAATGGTACTTGACGGAGTCAACGGATCCATGACAGACTCCAGGAGGGGTTCAGCGGAGCTACTTTCGATGAAGACCAAGTCGTCACCCGTCGCGGCGTTTCGCCGGTTCAATCGCTTCTACACCAAGCACGTTGGCGCGCTCGACGAAGGCTACCACCACTCGCGATTCACGCTCACCGAGGCGCGCGTACTCTATGAGCTCGGCACGCGGGACGTAGCCAACGCCACCGCCATTCGCGATGAGCTGTCCGTGGATCCCGGCTACCTGAGCCGAATTCTGCAGGGATTCGCCGCGAGAGGACTGGTCTCACGGAAGCGCGCCAGCAAGGATCGCCGTCAGGTGGTACTGACGTTGACGGCGAGAGGCCGGCGCGCATTCCTCGAACTGGACTCGAAGTCGAATGAGCGGGCCCGGGAGATTCTCGACACCCTCGTGCCGTCAGAGCGACGCCAGCTCCTCTCCGCCATCACCGGAGTTGAACAACTCCTCTCGAGGAAGACCAAAGGCGCCCCGCGCGCGGTTGTCGTGCGCGACCCGAGACCGGGCGACATCGGGTGGGCGATCGCAGTACACGGGGAGTTGTACGCGAAGCAGTTCGGCTGGAATGCGGAGTTCGAGGCGCTCGTGGCGAAGTTGGTCGCGGATTTCGCGAACGGTCATGACCCCGCGTGGGAGCGAATGTGGGTCGCGGAATTGGACGGCGAGCGCGTGGGATGCATTTTCGTCGTGCGCAACGCCGAGGATCCCATGGTGGCGCAGCTGCGCTGCCTGCTCGTGGATCCGAAGGGCCGCGGACTGGGCATCGGCACGCGGCTGGTCGACGAGTGCGTGTCCTTTTCGCGCGCCGCTGGCTATCGAGCAATGATGCTCTGGACCAACGATCTCCTGGTCTCAGCGCGCCGCATCTACGAAGCGGCGGGATTCAGGCTCGACCACGAGTACCAGCACCACAGCTTCGGCCATGACCTGCTTGGCCAGGTGTGGCGTCGCGACCTGTAAACCGTTAGGCGGCCAAACTCGGCGCTCAGCGACGCGCGGCAGGACTTCACTCCCCCTAAAAGATCCCGATCCACCGCCGAGGCGTCACTCGCAGCCTGCTGACCATGACTTTGCGTAAAAAAGTACTTGACTGAACACCGAACCGGCGAGAAAATTGGAATGAGTGACAGAGCGAGGTAGCGATGAGTTGGAAGAGACGCTTGCGCGGCGCATTCGGCATGGCCCTGATCTGGGGAGGCGCTGGGGCCTTCCTCGGATTCCTTATGGAGGCATTCGTCGATCCGCATGGGCGAATCGCCGATATATGGCCCGCCGTCCTTGGGTTTCCCGGATTCTTCGGCGGGTTGTTCTTCTCTGCGGTGCTTTCATTCACCGAACGCCATCGCCGATTCGATGAACTGTCGGTGGCGCGGGTCGGTGCCTGGGGCGCATTGGCGGGTCTGCTGCTTGGCCTATTCCCCTTTCTTATCGGTGACGCCAGCGGTGAGTCTCCCTGGTTGACATTCTTCGTGATCGTAAGCTCGATGACGGTTCTGGTGTCAGGTCTGGCGGCCGGCTCGATGGCGTTGGCCAGAAGGGCCAGCGACCGCGAACTGCTCGATGCGGCAACGGACGTCGGCAAGGTTGGACTTACCGAAGGCGAGGCGCAGGAGTTGCTCGGGCCCGGAAGCCGAACACGGCAGACGAATCCGGTCCGCAATCCGTGAACGCGAGTCGATCGCACACGTCGAGCGCGCCTATAAAATCACTGGAATTGTGTCGGAGGCGCGGTAAGTTGGCGGCATGAGACTCCCCGTGCGCAGCCTCCTGGTCGGTGGCGTGACAGCAACGCTCTCACTGGCCGCGACTCAAGAGCGACCGCGCACACTGGTCGTTTTGCTCGCCCACGCAGATGACGAAAGCGCAGCGTCGCCGGTTCTCGCGCGTTATGCCCGCGAGGGCGTGCATGTGCATCTCGTCATTGCGGCAGACGGGGCCGCGGGATCCGGCACTGGCACGTACCTCACGCGTTCCGACTCCGGGCCCAAAGGCGCTGAGCTTGCTGCCCTACGAGCGGAGGAGGCGCGTTGCGCTGCCGCAGCCATCGGCGCCCAATCGCCGGTGTTGCTCGGCTTCCCCGATGGAAAGCTTGGTGACTACCTGAGTGATCGCGGTCTGATTTATCAGCTCACTGACCGCATCGCGAAGGAGATCGAGCGCTTGCGTCCCGATGTGGTGGTCACCTGGGGACCCGACGGCGGTACCGGCCATCCAGACCACCGAATTGTCAGCAACATCGCGACGCAACTTCAGCGCGCTGGCGCGCCGGGAATGCCCGAACGCCTATTCTACATGTACTTGCCGGCCGAGGCGTTTCGCATAGCCAACCCTCAGCGTGGTGCGCCTCCGATGGTGCTTCCGGAAGCGAAATACTTCACGGTTCGCGTGCCCTTCACACCGGCCGATCTCGAGGCATCCCTGACGTCCGCGGCCTGCCACCGCACGCAGACCGCGCCGGAGATGTTACAGCGCTTGCGGGCGGCGCAGGCTCGAATCCTGAACGGCGCGGTCGCGTTCATCCCGGCGTCGTCCGCGCATCAGGGCAACGATCTTTTTCGTTAGGGCGTGCGTCGATTCTGGCGAGGTCTCGTTGCGTGAGACCTTCTTGACGGTGTCCCACGTTCGCGTGGTGATATCCTTCCCAAGAGCGTTTTCGATCACGGACATGGACGCGCGCCCTGGGTGCGCCGCTGCGTTTACGCCGACTCCCTCGCCTCCAGGGCCTCCCCACCCGTCGGAATCGCCAGCGACTCGCAGGCGGCAAATCGACTGGCCGTGCCTTTGATCCGGTCTGCGTCGCCGTTGAGTCGCCGCATGGCGATGATCCACGGAACCGCGAACGCGGCGGCAATGCCGCCGGCGACATAGCCGGTCCCTAACGAGCGACTGGCGGCCAGCCACCCGAGTCCACCCTGGCCACCCATGCTCCCCACGCTCGCCGCCAGGGAGCTCAGTGACAGCACTGTTGCCCGCTGTTCGCTGGGGATGACCGCGTGCAGGTACGCCTGATTGACGGGCGTGAACACGCCGATGGCCGCCATGGCCACGAGGTACAGGCTCACCGCCACCCAGAACGAACTCGTCAGGCCGACGCCCACGGTCGCCGCCGCATGCACGAGCGCAGCGCCTAACAGGAGCGTCGTGCGATGACCGCAGAACCTCGTCAGGCGTTCGACGAGCCAGCTCCCGCCGGCCATGGCAAGGGAAATCGCCGCTGCGACCACGCCCAGCACACGGACGTCAGTCATGCCGAGCAATTGCAGGAAGTACGGCTGCCAGGCGTGATAACCCCACGCAATCACGACGGCCGGCATCGCGCCTGCCAGGATGGCCAGGCGAGTGTGCGGCTCGCGCCACCCGAGCCGCAGCGAGTCGCGGCCGACGCGCGCCATCTCCCCGGGCACCTCACCCCATCGCACGGCGCGCACGGTGAACCCGGTGTCGTGCATGGCACGGAATCCGATGACAAATGCCACGAGCAACAGCGCCGAGCGCACGAGGTACGGCACAGACAGGTCGATGCTGCCGAGCAGGCCGCCGGCCACGCTGCCCACGAGCATCGCGATGGATGAAATCGCGGAGCCACGCGCGAGGACACGGTCCACCGGATCGTTGTAGCCGGTGGCGCGCAGGGCGTCGACCAGCCACGCCTCGACCGCGCCGGAATAGAAGGTGTAGCCGAGTCCCAGCACGACCGACGCCGCGACGATGCCGGTCATTCCGCCGCCGAACTTGCCGACGGCGACGTACGCCAGCGTTCCGACGATGAGCAGCGACACGCTCAGCAGGAATGACGCGCGCCGGCCACGCGTGTCAGCCACGATCCCCGTCGGCACCTCGAACAGCGCCATACTGCCCGTGAAGATCGCGTTGGCCAGGAACGCCTGCATCAGCGAGAGGCCGGCCCCGAGCAGGAACATCGTATTCACGCCCCAGATGAGGGACGCCGAGAGCGTGTAGACGCCCGCGATCAGGTAGTACGTGCGCTCGACCTGCCGCGCAGGCGTTTCGCTGGATACTGTCAGCATGAAGTCCCAAGCGTCGCGCCCTGCGGGAACAGGCGCAACCACCACCCGCCGCTTGGCTGGCTCAACGCGAGCGGGGCCGTCATCTTGTTCGTCATGACTGAGCCCCTGATCATCGCGCGCGCTGGCAAGACGGACATCGCGCTGCTGCCGGCACTCGCCAACCGCCACGGCTGCATCACCGGGGCGACGGGCACCGGAAAGACGATTTCGCTGCAGGTCATGGCCGAACATTTCTCGCGCATCGGCGTTCCCGTCTTTCTGGCGGACGTGAAGGGCGACCTCAGCGGGATTTCGAAGCCAGGAGCTGCCAGCGAGAAACTCGCCGCGCGATTGGAGAAGCTCGGTCTTCCGACGCCGGCGTGGTCCGGATGTCCGGTGACATTCTGGGATGTCTTCGGTGAACAGGGCCACCCGATTCGCACGACAATTTCCGACATGGGCCCGCTGCTACTTGCCCGGCTCCTCAGCCTGAACGAGACGCAGGAAGGTGTGCTCACCATGGCCTTCCGTGTGGCCGACGATCATGGCCTGCTCCTGCTCAACCTCGCCGACCTGAGGGCGATGCTCCAGTTCCTCGGAGACAACGCGTCGGAAGTGCGGACACAGTACGGAAACGTTTCACCCGCGAGTATCGGCGCGATCCAGCGCGGATTGCTCCAGCTCGAGGACCAGGGCGGTGCGAAGTTCTTCGGTGAGCCGATGCTGAACATCGAAGACCTGATGCAGACGTCCGACGGGCGCGGCGTGGTGAACATCCTGGCCGCGAACAAGTTGATGAACAACCCGCGACTCTACGCCTGCTTCCTGTTGTGGATGCTCGCCGAGCTGTTCGAGAACCTGCCCGAGGTCGGCGACCGCGAGAAGCCGAAGCTCGTGTTCTTTTTCGACGAAGCGCACTTGCTGTTCGCGGACGCGCCCACGGCGTTGCTGGAGAAGGTCGAGCTCGTGGTGCGCCTCATTCGCTCGAAGGGCGTCGGCGTGTTCTTCATCACCCAGAACCCGATCGACATTCCTGACAAGGTGCTCGGGCAGCTCGGCAACCGCGTGCAGCATGCGCTGCGCGCCTACACGCCGCGCGACCAGAAGGCCGTGCGGGCGACGGCTGAAACCATGCGCCAGAACCCGGCGATCAACATCGAGACCGCGATCCTCGAGCTCGGCGTTGGCGAAGCGCTGATTTCGCTCCTGGACGAAAAAGGAACGCCGGCAATCACCGAACGCGCGTGGATGTTCGCGCCGGCGTCCCAGATCGGGCCGATCCTGCCTGACGAGCGTCGCGCACTCATATCGAAGTCGCTGGTCGCTGGAGTCTACGAGAAGGAGATCGATCGTGAGTCTGCGTTCGAGAAACTCCGTGAGCGCGCGAATGCGGGAGGAGCCGCGAACCCCGCTGCGCCAGCGTCCCGCACTCCGGCACCGCAGAGCTCCGGCGGCGTTGGCGCGGGTGGAGTACTTGGAGGATTGGGCGGACTGATCTTCGGAACGACAGGCCCGCGCGGCGGCAAACGTGATGGACTGGTAGACATCCTCGCGAAGACGGCAACGCGAACCGCCGGCAGCACACTCACGCGACAAATCCTTCGCGGTGTGCTCGGTTCCCTTGCCGGAGGCAGGAGGCGGTAACTGACGCGACCACGCCTGCTGTCATTCATGTGCGTCGCAGCGGTTGCTGGCTGCGGCGCACCGCCCACACCCACTGCCCTCACGATTCTCTCCGGCGATGGGCAGACGGCGACTGCATCCACTGAACTGTTGATCGATCCAACCGTCGCTGTATTCGACAGCGGCGGCCGGCCGCTGTCCCGAGTTCCAGTGGCGTTCCGCGTGATTCAAGGCGGGGGGTGGGTGACCAGCGATACAACCGTCACCGAATCGTCAGGACGTGCCTCCATCAACTGGTATCTGGGTCCCGTGGGCGATGCACGGCAGGTCCTGGAAGCGACCACTGGGTCGTTCAGCGTCAGGTTCGAGGCCACCGCCACCCGACCGGTCACCCGCGTAACGCACTTCGGCGCGAACAAGTACATCGAGTGGGTGCCGGGCGACCTGCCGATCGTGATCAGCGCACCGCATGGAGGCGTTGTTCACCCAAGAGGAATTCGAAAGCGCACGTCCGGCATCACTGGCCGGGATGAATATACCGCGGAGCTGGCAGTCGAGATCGCGAACGCGATCGCGGCACGACTTGGCCGTCGGCCGCATCTCATCCTCAACCGCCTGGCGAGGACCGCGCTTGACGCGAATCGTAGCATTCTGGAAGCCGCCGAAGGCAACCCCATCGCTGAACGCGCGTGGCACGAATTCCAGGGTTTCATCGAAGCCTCGGTCGCCGAGGTCCGCCGGGAATCAGCCATGGGCTTTTACATCGACCTGCACGGACACGCCCATCCCATCGATCGCATCGAGCTTGGCTACCTGCTCGAAAGGGGTGTCCTGATGATTGACGACATGAATCTCTCGTCAGGCATCGCCGGCGGCAGTTCACTCTGGCCGATGGCGGCATTCACGGGAACGCCGATTCACGAATTGTTGCGTGGGCGCGCGAGCCTCGGCGCGCACCTCGAGGCCGTGGGGTATCCGTCGGTTCCGAGCCCGACGAATCCCTCACCGGGTAACGATCCTTACTTCACGGGCGCTTACAACACGATGCGGCACGGGAAGGCACGTGACAATCGCTTCGCCGGCGTCCAGATCGAGACACAACGCGCCGTGCGGGAGACTCCAGCCGCCCGTGCCGCCTTCGCCGCCGCTGTCGCGACCGCGCTCGAAGGGTTTCTGGCGAACGTCCTGCACGCACGTTCGAGTCCTTCGTCCCACACCAGCCGCGGATCGGGCCCTTCCCGGTAGTTTGAGAGACCTTCTCCCAACTCGCTATGTCGCGCGCTTTCGTTTTCCGTTGTCTGGCGATCGTCGGCACCTTGTCGCCGGTCGAGACACAGGGTCAAGTGCCCGCCGTCCCCGCCTTCAACCCGGCCGACGTCGATACGACCTGCAAGCCGTGCGAAAACTTCTACAAGTTTGCGACCGACGGATGGAAGAATCGGACGCCCATCCCCGCCGCGTTCTCGAGCTGGAGCAGCTTCGACGAACTCACGCAACGCAACTTCGGAGCCGTGCGAACCATCCTCGAGTCGGCGGCGCGCGACGCGGCCACGACCTCCGATCGCGAGCGGCAGATGCTGGGCCGGTTTTACTCCACCTGCATGGACTCCACCGCCGCGGAGTCGCGCGGCATCGAGCCGATCCGCGATGACCTCGATCGCATCGAACGCATAACGACGCGCGCCGACCTGGTCCTCGAGATCGGCCGGCTCGCGTCGGTCGGGAACAACATCATGTTTGCCGCGTTCTCGTCGCAGGACGCCAAGGACAGCCGCCGGGTGATCTTCGCCGTCCGCCAGGGTGGATTGGGACTTCCCGATCGGGACTACTACTTCAAGACCGATTCGTCGACGCTGGCGATTCGCGCTGCCTATCGAGAACACGTCGCGGCCATGCTACGGCTGACTGGACTGACGGCAGAGACATCGACCGCCGCCGCCGAACGCGTGCTCGCGCTCGAGACGGCGCTTGCAGAGAAGTCGCTGAGTCGACTGCAAATGCGTGACCCACTGACGCAGTACAACATGATGCCCGTGGCTGCGGCCGACACTATCACGCCGGGTTGGTCGTGGCGTGACTACAATCGTGCCATCGATGTGACCGTCGACTCGTTCAATGTCGCGCACCCGCAGTTCTTCCGCGGGCTGGCCGCGCAGCTCGAACAGCGCGACCTGGCGGACTGGAAGGCGTTCCTGCGGTTCCACGTCGCGAACCGCGCGTCAGGCTGGTTGAGTTCGGACTTCGTCAACCAGGGCTTTACGTTTACAGCACGCTTGACGGGCGCTCGCGAATTGCAACCGCGCTGGCGGCGGTGCTTGCAGACGAGCGATGGGCTGCTGACGGACATCCTCGGCCGCGAATACGTGAAGGAGGCCTACACACCGGCCGCGAAGCGCGCGATGGACGAGATGATCGACAACCTGCTTACCGTCTACCGCAGGCGGATCAATACGCTCTCGTGGATGGGGCCGGACACACGGCGTGAGGCGCTCAAGAAGGTCGAGACGCTCGGTCGCAAGATCGGGTACCCGGATCGGTGGCGGTCCTATGACGGGTTGGTCGTCGAGCCGGGTGGCTGGTTCGAAAACCTCCGGCGGGCAAGCGTCTTTGCGACGCAACAGGATCGCTCGAAAGTGGGCAAGGCCGTTGACCGTGGGGAATGGTTCATGTCCCCGCCAACGGTGAACGCATACTACAGCGCTGCCAACAACGAGATTGGTTTCCCGGCGGGTCGTGTGCAGCCACCATTTTTCCATCCGTCATTCGACGTGGGATCGAACTATGGCGGCATTGGCGCGACGATCGGCCACGAGATGTCGCATGGGTTCGATGACTCAGGCCGCAAGTACGATTCGCAGGGCAACCTGCGCGACTGGTGGACGGCCGACGACGCGACGCGGTTTGGCCAGCTGGCGGGTGAGATCGAGCGGCAATACACCGCCTACACCGTTCTCGACAGCCTCCCCCTGAACGGCGCCCAGACGTTAGGCGAGAACATTGCGGACAACGCCGGTGTGTCGATTGCCTATGAAGCGTTGCAACTGGCTCTGCAGGGGAAGCCGAGAACACTGATCGACGGGTTTACGCCGGAGCAGCGCTTCTTCCTCGGCTGGGCGCAAGCCCGCAAGACGACGTTCCGCGACGCTGCGCTCCGGCTTCAGGTGCAGACCGGTGTGCACTCGCCGGGTGAGTTCCGGGTGAACGGACCGCTGTCGAACATGCCGGAGTTCGCAAAGGCATTCGGCTGCAAGGCAAGCGATGCGATGGTGCGGCTGCAGCGCGCGACTATCTGGTAGGTTTCAAGATTCTGAAAAGACTTTGACACGGAGGACGCTGAGTTCGCTGAGGTTTTTCTGAGCGCCATCGCTCCTCTGCGTACTCAGCGAACTCCGTGTTAAAGTCTTTTTTTGTTGCCGGAGTATCCCCGATGACTCGAAGGAAAAAAGAACGGCGGGGCCGAAGCCCCGCCGCCCTCTGATGGATCTCTGATCTAAAGGTTACTGCACTTGTCTATTCGTCCGCTCGACCAGTCCCGCAAAGATCCCGTTGAACAGCAGCTTGAATGTTCCGGCCGGCTGACCACGGAACAGCACCTCTGGTCCGAACATGTACAGCTTGCCGGTGCCGACATCGGCCTGCACCATCGCCGTACCACCCTGCAGGTAGTTCTGTCCCCAGGCCCAGCCACTGCGGAGCGGCGACGACGTGTCGAACCACGCCAATGGCTTCACACCCTTTGAGGCGGCGTCTGGCTCGAGGCGGAAGACCGGGCTGTCGTCGAAGAAGACATCGACCTGCTTCGGCATTCCGGCCGTGATCGGCAGCGTGTTGTCCACAGCTACGCGGAGCACCGATCCGGGGACATAGAACTTCTCCTGCGGCAGCGGACGCTCCGTGCCGTTAGGCGCGCGCTCGACCATGTAGTCCGCGACGGGCAAGCCCAGGTGGCCGGCGAGGTTTGTGGACGACCCGATCGTGATGACCGTGCCGCCTTCCTCCATGAACTTCTTGAGCTGCGGAACGGTCTTGTCGGCGGTCACGGAACCGAGCTGGTTCTGGAATTCGGCTGGAATGGTCGGGCCAGCACCGCCTCCACCACCTCCCCGACCGCCGGCCCCGCCGCCTCCGGGGTTCGCTGACGGAATCGCACCGGTGACGAACACGATGACGTCATACTTCTGGCGCAGATTCCCGGCGTCGAGTTCAGGCGGGAAGATGACGTTGAACGGGAACTCAAACTGCTCGAGCAGCCAGCGTGTGTGCCCGGACGGCATCGATCCGCCGTATTGGTCCCACAGGCCGACGCGTTGCGCGCTCAGCTTCACCGCGCCTGCGCTCGCCGCGTCGTTGGTGGCGTCGAAGGAAACGCCAATGGCTTTCGCCGCCTGCTCGGCGATCGCGCGCGCCGGTCCGGCCGCTTCAATGTAGAACGAGCCCGCTGGATACGTTTTCCCATTCGCCGTCATCGGTGCCTTCAGCCAGCTCACCGACGCACCCGCCTTGATCGCGCGGTTCACAGCAAGGAACGCGTCATTCGCATCGTGACTCAAGAGCAGTCCACGCGAACCCGCGCCGGCAATGCTTCCCGCGGGCGGCACGGCCAGTCCGGAGATCACTTCACACGGGCACGTGAAGCCGTCGAGGATGCGATCGTATTGGATCCCCATCTGCATCGCCAGCGTGTAGCCGGCGTTATCGTAGGGTGGCCGCGGCGGCCCGCCAGGATACGCAAAATCGTTAGGGTGGTCTTGTGGCTCGAACATGTCGAGCAGGTGCGGGCGAAACGCTTGCGCGCTCTTCACGACGTACGAACCGGCCGGATATGACTTGCCGCCGACCGTGAAGGCCGCGGTCGCGCGATGCACCGCGACGTTCACCTTGCGCAGCGCATTCACGAACTTGGTCGCGGTCAGGAAGTCCGGCTGGGTGGCCGGGAGGATGTAGCCGCGCGGATTCCGATCGGCCGCGTTGCGCAGGATCGCATTGAACGCCTCAAGGGCTGCCGCGCCGCCGGCTGCTGCACCACCCCGTCCTCCACCGCCGCCGCCACGGCCACCGGCACCCGCCGCGC
>CAZSNV010000153.1:0-11845 GCA_964608035.1 uncultured Gemmatimonadaceae bacterium
CTCGGTGACGATGATCGTCGCGGTCTTCATGCTCGGCCTGGGCTTGGGTGGACCCTCGGGAGCCGCGCTCACGAGGAGAAACCTTCCGCTGCTGCGTCTTTTCATGCTCGCCGAGATCGGCATCGGCGCGTTCGGCCTCGTGAGCTCACCGCTGCTAAGAGCGGTCGGCTCCTCGCCGCTGCTCGCGCGGGCGGATCTTCCGCTCGAGTCGGCGGTGTACTTCGGCATCCTGGTGATCCCGACCCTGTTGATGGGGATCTCGTTACCACTCCTCGTGCAGGTGTTTCGCGCCCGCTACGACGTCGGTTCGGCCCTCGGGTTCCTCTACAGCGCGAACGTGCTGGGCGCCGCGGTGGGCGCGCTCGTAGCCGGCTTCCTTCTGGTGGGCACGATCGGCGTCGAGTGGACGTGCCGGCTGGTCGCTGGCCTGAACTTGGCCATCGCCTTCGTCGTGGCGCGACTCGCAGGACGCGGTGCCGATCGGGTCGTGACGGAGGTAGAAGCCCCGATCCCTACGGCCGCCGAACTTCGCCTCGGCATCGTGTGTGTTCTCTCCGTCGTCGCCGGTGCAATAGCGCTCGGGTATGAGATCGTGTACTTCCGGATCTTCTCGGCGTACTTCGGGCTGACGGGTTATGTCTTTCCCACACTGCTCGCGGCGTATCTCGTGTGCCTTGCCGTTGGGAACGCCGCGTTTGGCCTTGTGGCTCGGCGAGCGCGTACGGTGACGCTACTGGCCATCGCCTCCGCCGGGGCCGCGCTCGCCACGCTCCCCGTACTCGTGGTGCCAGAGCTGCTCACGTGGACGGGTATCGACCCTAGATACCTCGTGTTCATCCAGACCGCTCGGCCGATCGTCGTTCTGCAGATCGTCGGGATCCTCGGCATCGCGGTCGTCCTGCTCGCGCCGGTCGCATTCCTTGCCGCCTACTTCCCGCTGCTGGCGCGAAGCGCGGCGGCAGACCCGCAAAAAGCGGGGCGCGATGTCGGCCTCGTGTATTTCTCACAGACGATGGGGAACACCGTGGGTGTGCTCGCGACGGGCCTGGTGCTGCTGCCGAGCATCGGCAGTGTTGGCACGTTGAAGCTGCTGGCGCTGCTGCTCGCCCTCCTCCCGATCCTGTTCTTTGCGTTCACACGGCACGCGCACCCGCGCGCACCTGGCCTTGTTCCCGCACTCGCGGTCCTCTGTCTCTTGAGCGCGATCGCCTACCCCGCGGACTTCTATCGATCCATCCGCGTGGCGGGGCTCCCTCCTGAGCTGGTGATGGAAAGCACCCTCGGTGTGAGTCTCGCCTACCAGGAGCCGTCCGCCTATCGGATCACGGTCGGCCGGGAAGGCACCGCCGCATTTCCGACCGTCCAATCACGGTGGAACTGCTCGCCCAATGAATTCAGTGCCCTATTCACCAGCGACGTAAAGCGCGCGCTGATCATCGGCATCGGCCCGGGCGTCCTTCCGCTCTGCCTACAGGCGATGTATCCCACCGTGATCGTTGATGTCGTCGAGCTCAACCCTTCGCTCATCGAGTTGATGCGCGACCGCGCCGATCCGGCGATCAAGGACAGCCTCGCCCGATCCGAGATCTACGTCACCGACGGTCGTCGTTTCGTGAACAAGAACCCCGACCGCCGATATGACTTCATACAGATCGGCGTGTACCACGTGACTGCATCAGGCTCCGGCGGCCTTTTCACGGACGAGTTCCAGCGCAGCATGCGCATGCTGCTGACCCCGAACGGCGTCATGACCTTCAACGCGTATCCGGCGGCGATCAGGGCAACACTCGAGCTCTTCACGAACGTCTTGGTCGTATCACACGATGACGCGATCGCAACGCTGTTCGCTTCGAACGGGGCGATGCGGCCCCTCACGGCGGGCACCCTTCGCGAGCTACCATTATCGAGTTTCCCTGCGGACCAGTCGCCCAGCACCGATCGTCTCGAGTGGCGAACCGCCTGTGTCTTCGACCGCGACGCCATAGGCGCGCTTGTCAGCCGCGTTGAGCCACAACGCGACGACTTGCCCGTGACCGAATTCTTCCTGACGAAGCGGCAGAACATCGACGACCAGCCTCCCACCACTGACCTGCGGCGCTGGGGCTGTGACCACGGAGCAAGGCGGTTGTCCGAGGTCTAGAGGCGGAAGTAGATGAAGGCCCGCGTCGTTGCTGGTGCCGCCAACATCGTGATTAGTGCGGCTCCGGCGGCGATGCCGTACTCGACGCCCGTCTGAGCGGCGATGACACGAATGACCTCAGGGCCGTACTGAAAACGAACCGTCGGCGCGGAAGCCAGAGTCATGAATGATCGCGTTGAGCCCGAGCTTGTCGCCCGGTGTTGCCTTTCGGCCAAGAACGACTTCACGAACGGCGGCCTCGCTCGGGAGATCGAGCGCTACCTGGCGTGTTACGGCCAATGCACTGCCCAATCGATCACGTAGGTCGATGTCGAGCTTTGTGACTTCGTTCTTGTCGGCGTCGTACGCCGGATCGAAATGCCAGAGGTCCAGACCAAGCACGAGCACCCGGGGCCACTTGTCGCGCGGCAGTTGGCGAAGCAGCGCCAGACCGGTCGCGATGGTGGGCATCCCGCCGCCGGCGTTGTAAAAGCAGTGATCATGCGAACAGCGATCGAACATCGACTCGCGGAGCTTCATCACGCGAGACGAGCCAAGCACGAGCAGCTCAGCGCCGCGACGTCTGGCCTCCGCCAACTTGAACGTCGGCGCATTCGAATGCAGGGGACCGACGATCGCGACACGCTGATGCGGCACGACATCAGTCAGGATTTCGCCCAGTGCAGCCAGCCGCGCGGCAAGGGCGAAGAGAGGGGCGAGGGTCAGCAGCACGACGAGTACGAACGCGACCAGGAAACGGTTATCGTCGCTGGTGGCGTATCCAGGCGGGTGGGGTGGGTCGCGCCGTCCGTCGCCGATGGCCGGCCCATGCTAGGCGGCGGTCGCGGCGGCCGCGGCGGCCGCTGCCATGACCGGAGGTTCGATGAAGGGCGTCGTGACAGGCGGGGCGGGGTTTCTCGGTTCGCACGTAGCCGATCAACTAGCCGCGGTCGGACACGAGATCACGGTAGTCGACATCGCGGACAACCCTGACCATCGCACCCTCCGAACTGACCTCCAGGACCTTGACGGACTGGAGCAATCGCTTCGGGGAGTCGAGTTCGTTTGTCACCTCGGTGCCGTTGGAGACGTCTACCTGGCGATGGAGAAGCCTTATCTCGCCGCCGCAGTGAACGTCTCAGGAACTGCCAACATCTGCCAGGCAGCTTTGTCGGCTGGCGTGGGTCGGGTCGTGCTGGCTTCAACCTGGGAGGTTTACGGCGAGCCACATTACCAGCCGATCGACGAAGCGCATCCAACCGCACCTGATCATCCGTACAACATCACGAAGCTTGCGGGTGAGCGGATGGGCTTAGCGTACGCGCGCTTCAAGGAGTTGCCAGTTATCGCGCTTCGCCTCGGCACAGCGTACGGCACGCGCATGCGGCCGAATAGCGTCTTCACGATCTTTGCGCGCCGTGCGCTGGAGCGACAGCCGATCGTCCTCCAGGGTGGTGGGATGCAAGGTCGCCAGTTCACGCACGCGAGCGACGTCGCGACGGCGTTTGCCGCAGCTCTCGAGCGCGGAGCGTCGGGTCAGGCATATAACGTGGTTGGCGACGATTTCGTGACCATTCGCGAATTGGCTGAGACCGTCGTGCGTATCGCTCCGACCGAGCTGACTTATGGAGAAGCCCGGGAGGGGGACGTCCCGTCAGCGCGAGTAGCCAACGACAGGGCGAAGCGCGAGTTGGGGTGGGCTCCGCGGATGGCCTTCACACGCGGAGTGGAGGAGATCGTGGCGGAGCAAAGAGCCCGTCTGACGTCGTCGCGAGCGTAGTCGTGTGACCGGGATCGCCCGGGCCCTCCGGGTTTGGGACCCACGACCCACCGTGCTCGCGCTAATTGCGCTGCTCAGTCTCGGTATCGGCACGTACGCCGCGATTGCCGCTCGTGAGTTTCTACCTCTTATCGCCGGCGCAACGATCGTTCCGTCGCTTTGGCTGGCGGAGCGCGCGATCGGCGTTGCCGATCTGCGGCGTCAAACTATCTCCTCGGTTTGGTTCCTCACGTACCTCTTGATGATTTTCTGGCCAGCGTTCTTTGTGTACGTCGACTTCCCCGGCGCGGAGCGCAACGCGTTCCTCTTCGCCGTAGCGAGTGCACTGCTCACTGCTCCGGCGGGCGCGTTGCTCGTCGCGCGTCGTTTCAGATCATCGCGTGCCGAGCGGGACGCTTACCTCGAGAAGCCGCTCGCGGAGACGCATCCGAGTGTCGCACTGTTCGTCCTTTGCCTCGCGATCGTAGTCGTGATTACGGCCTCGGTTGTCCTGTACTTTGCGATGCTCACGGAAGTACCGCTCCTGTACATGCTGCAGTACCCGGGCTGCGACTTCGTGCTTGCCCAGCTTCGCGAAGAGACGTTCAAGCTTCTTGATCCGCGATGGAACGCCGCGAGTGGGACGATACTGTTCTACCTCTTCCTCCCGCTGAGAACGATCATCGATCCATTCATCGTGGCCGCGCTCTTCGGGATTTGGTTCGTCAGCCGAGAGAGACGCTGGCTCATGTTGTTCATCGTGGTACTCCTTGTTGCGTCGCTCTATGCGGCGTCGTCGCTCGCGCGGGCGCCGGCGGCTGCGCTCGTCCTCCGTATGTTCTTCGTCTACTACCTGCTGCGCGCTGGGGGCGTGAGCTTTAGGGCCGCGGCTATTTGGGGCGTCGCGATCCTCGCATTTCCATTGATGGTCACAGCAGCGGCATACCGGCCCGGACCGCCGCCAAGCGACTGTGGCCCCGCAGCCGGACGTGCACCCGAGATTGGAAAGGCCGCGCTGATCGATCCGTACCTCGCGCTGACCACGATCGCGCGTGCGTCGCCAGCCCCATCGCTGACCGCTACGCCGTCCCCGAGCGAGTCGGCGGTTGCGAGCGCAAGCGCGTCCGCGCCTAGCGCCTCGGCTACCCCGCATCAGACTTTGATTGTCACGCCCATCCCGATTCCTACCGGGGCTATCCCGGTCCCAACAGTTCCACCCAGTGGACCGACAGGCGAGCCAGCTCCGACCCTGCCCGTGGTAAGTCTTGTCCGGCCGAGCACCCCGGCGCCCGTTGCGCGGGCGGAGCAGCGCGCGGGGGATCTTGTGGGATCAGCCGTGCTGGTGTTGCGACGTCTCTCATACACCGAGGCTTACGCTCTGTTCACCTACTTCAAGGTCTTCCCAGCCCAACATGATTGGCTATTCGGACAAACGCTAATGAAGCCGATCCTTCGGTTTTGGGGCACCGACTTCTACGTTGAGAACTACGTATACGTGAAAACCTTTCCCTCAAGTCCGATCCCAACCGGCCATTTGAATGCCGCCTTCCAGAGCAACTTCTATGCAGATTTCGGGCTGCCAGGCGTCCTAGTAGGAGGCGTGATTACCGGAGCGATTATGCATGGCCTCGAGATCTACTTGTGGCGAAGACGCAAGACGATACTCGAGCTCGCCACATTTGCCGTGCTCGTCTACGCGTTCTGGGTATTGCACTCGGGCTCCCTGACCTCGGTCCTGATCACCAACGGAGCGTTGCCTGTCCTACTCATCGCACCCACGATGCGGCTCGGTGAATGGCTCTTGCGGCGCTGGGGCGTCGGCAGATGAGACGGGCGCTCGCGCCGTCGCCATTCGTAACGTGCGTGATTCCGTGTCGTAACGAGTCCGACTTCATCGAAAGGTGCCTCGCCTCCGTAGTAATGCTCGACTGGCCGAAGAATCGTGTGGAAGTGATCGTCTGCGACGGCGGCAGCGCCGACGGCACCGCCGAGATTGTCGAGCGGTTCGCTGACGCCCACCCGTACATCAAACTGATCACGAATCCGAAACGCACCCTGGCATCGGGTTGGAACCTCGGCCTCGCGAACGCCAGCGGCGACGTCGTATGCATGATGATTGCCCATCAGACCTACGAACCCGAATACATAGGAACATCTGTCGGGTATCTGCGCGAGTTCGACGCCGATGGTGTTGGGGGCGGCATGCGCACACGTCCGCAGGATGACACCGCAATCGGGCGGGCGATCGGAGTCGCATGGGCGCATCCGTTCGGTGTGGGCAACGCCTACTTTCGCATTGGAACTTCGCGTCCACGCTGGGTCGACAACATCCACTGCGGAGTATTCCGCCGAGATTCCGTGGCAGAAGTCGGAGGTTACAACGAGAAGCTCACGCGCAGCCAGGACGCCGATATGCAGACCCGCCTCCGCGCCGCAGGCGGACGTCTGCTTCTTGTGCCGGAAGTCTTTTCTGAGTACTTCACTCGGTCGGCTTTCGGGCCGTTCGCTAAATACTGCGTGGTGAATGGCTACTGGGTCGCGCGGCCCCTCGAGCACGGCGCGTTTCTTAGATCCCTACGGCATTGGATCCCGATGCTCTTCGTGGTGACGCTCGTTGCCTTGCCTGTTCTTTCGATAATCTGGCCGCCGGCAACCCTTCTTCTGGCCTCAGTTGTTGCCGTTTACGCACTGAGTGCCGTGGTGGCTAGCCTTGGCGTTGCCCTAGCCCGGCGCGACGCACGTTACCTGTTACTCCTACCCGTAGTCTTCGGCACGTTGCACGTCGGCTACGGGATCGGCACGATCGCGGCGCTCGCAGAAGTCGGAACGATGTGGCTGCTGCGCCGAGTGCGCACTGAGTGAGCCTCCGGGTGCGCGTCACAGCTCGTAGCGCTTTGCTTGCGGTTGCCTTCGCCGTTGGTTGCACGGTGCCGTCGTCGACGAATGGGCTTGCGCCAACCGCGCCTGCTGCACGGCCAACCGTGGCGGCATCGGGATTCCTGCCATTTGAATCTCGTGCGCTGCATTACCAGGCCTGCTATCCACGGGGCTGGCAATTACGCGAGGATTGGGTGGTCGTTGGCAATGCGCGAGGTGATGCTTTCACGGGCGGCATGCCTAGGGAACTGCCGGAAGTGATGTCAATCGTAGGCGAGCCCGCGCCAGGATTTGACACGGCACAGTACGTGGATGGCGCCTTCGCGAATCTTCGCAGCGCTGGCATCGGGGTAGAAGATCTGGGTCCGACCAGTGTCGACGGAGTTGCCGCCGAGAGGGTGCGCTTCTCGCGCTTGACGGCCACGGATCAACGTTATGTGGTTCAACAAGTCATCTGGGCGCGCGACGGCACGGGTTGGATCTTGAGCGTTGCATCGCCCGCGTCTCGAGAAGAGGTTTGGTCGGCAATCTTGGTGGTCGTTGCGAGCTGTTTCTCGAGCAATCGATAGAGGGCAGATCCGCGCAGGATCTGGTGCGAGGTGCCTGCCCTTGGAACCGACCAGTCGCCTCCCTTCTCTAGGAACTCACGACTCAAGCCGCGGAGGACTCCGCGTGCCTCTTAAGGGTCGGCCTCCCACTTTGTCTCTAAGCCAGAGAAGCGCGATTGCTGCGATTGAAAAGAGGCCGCCATTTGTGCCCAGCACGGATGTCACGGATCCGAAGTTCAAAACCCAGAACGCGTAAACGAGGAACGAATAGATTGCAACAGTCGCGACTGTTTTTGGGCGGCGCGACAGCGATATGTGAATGGCCTGAATGAGGGCGCCGACAAGCACACCCCCCGCCACCACACCAAAGAGGCCAAAGTCGGCG
The DNA here is from genome assembly GCA_964608035.1 of uncultured Gemmatimonadaceae bacterium. Lineage (GTDB taxonomy): Bacteria > Gemmatimonadota > Gemmatimonadetes > Gemmatimonadales > Gemmatimonadaceae > JABWBJ01. The sequence continues at coordinate 7,689 of CAZSNV010000153.1, forward strand.
TAGAGATTGCTGGGAAACGCTGCGTTGGCGTGACCTGTAGCGAGACCGTCAGGCGAGGTGAATCGGTAGACGTAGTTTTCTATGTAGAAATTCGGAAGCCCCAAGACTGTCTGCACGGGCTTGAGCAGCGTTCCTCCCATCTGGAATGGCACCTGACCCGGAAAAATCAGGAAGTACGCATAAAGATCGTCGGCAGGGGTCACGACCAACCGGAATAGCACCCGACGTATGCCGTCAAGCGCTCCAGCGGATCCATAACCGAACGTTGTCACCACAACCGGGAATGTCAGGGCGGCTATGACCCCTAAAGTTCCTATTCGCCAACCTACGACGGCTCGTCGGTGCAGGTAGAAATAGTGCGCCGTTCTCATGACGAGGGCGGCTAGTGGAGCTCGGGCCAGAGACGACGCGGCATAGAAGCCTGACGCCAACGCGCTGGCGACAAACAGGACCCAGGAGGCTCGCGAGGGTCGGACGAGCAATGCTCCAAACGTGATCAACAGCAAGAGTGGAAACAGATGGGTTCGTAGGAACAGAAAGGCGTAGAAGAGAAAAGTCGCCGTCGCCGCGGACCATCGCGGATCCAACAGCTTGAATGCTTGCTCTCGCTGCTCAGCTAACTCACGAGCCGAACTGTCGGTACTCAACAGGCCCAGCAGTGGCACGCGTCCAGCGAGGATGAAGTTAACGATCATCAGCGCGAGCCCGATTGCCAGAATCGCGACGAGTATCCACCGAGGCGCTACGTCCTTTTCCGCGTTGATGGATGCCTGAAAGAAGCGCTGGTCCTCTTCGCGTCGGTAGTTGAGGACACGGTTGAGAGCTCCGACGCCGAGCGGTACCGTTAGCAGAACGCTAACCACGCCAACAGCAAACGGGATGATTTGGTTGTCGTAAGGGTGCTGCGGGATGACGCCAAGCATCGGTAGGACAAGCATGACGACATAGGAGAGGGTAAAGACCGACAAAATGCCGACCCGTCGTGGATCAAAGATTCCAGCAAGGCGGTGTAGGACGAATAGGCCGAGGATCGACAGCAGGAGCGTTGCGACGACCAGTGCGGGCATTGGCAGCCTCGGGGTGCCCTGGTCGTCTGTATTTGTACCTGTTCCGTAGTCGACGAGCACGCCAAGTGCGCCTTCGATTTGATTACGCTCAACCCGTGTTCTGGGCACGTCATGATCGATTCGGATGCCAAATACATGCCTGCCCGTAATGGTGTTTTCCCTCACGATGTTATCGGCCCCGATAGAGGCGCCGCCGAGGTGGGTGACCTGAACGCCACTGGAAACAACAAGCCGACCATTGTCGAAAATCCTGTTGCGTGAGATCTCGGTTCGAATTGCGCCCGCTATGTAGATGCCGTCTCGTCCGTTTCCATCAACGTTATTTCCCGTGATGACCGTATCGATAGGGACCTCGAGAGACTCAAAGTTATTGCCCTCGACGACGATTCCGTGGGCGCGGTTCTCGGCAACCGTGTTTTCGACGATTGACGTTCGAGCAGTTTGTGCGGTTATCACGATGCCCGACTCTTTGGAACCACGCACTTCGTTCCCGCGAATCGTCGTATCCGCGATCAGAGGAAGCTTATTGATGCCTCCGTAGGTGCTGTCGTTTACCGCGATGCCCGTCGCCGGCCAACTCTTGATCACGTTCCCCACGAGGTCGGTCTTCATGGCGCCGCTCGCGACAAACAGCGCGGCGGCAAAGCGATCCGGCCCGCCGTTCCGCGATCCATCGAACACATTGCGCTCAATGCGATTCCCGGTAGCGTGAATGCCTTCAATCAGCACGCCAACCCCGTTCCCCCCAGCGCTTACAAGTCGTTCGAAGCGCGAGCCCGTGACGACGCTGGCAATAGTGTTCACGAGGTCCACGCCGAAGTTCAGACCAACGCCGTCTCGCGGACCCGAAAATGTAACGTTGCGAATCGTGATGTCGGTCGCCCGTGATTCAACGTGAATACCACGTTGATAGTTCGCGACCGCCCCGGTCTGTGAACCTTCGATCCTTAGGTCCTCGATCGTAATGCCGGTCAGGTCCGGAGCCACGGTAATCACCCTCGTGACTGCATCTGTCAACGCGCGCAGTGTCGACGCATCGCCGACGCCCTTGATGTGAATTCGCTTGGTAATGACAAAATTACTCTCGACGTCGTATGTGCCCGCGGGAACATTAATCGTGCCGCCACTAGAAGGAAGCGCGTCGTGCGCTTGATCTAACGATTTGAAGTCGCGTAGAGAAACCGAAGGGGTGTCATCAGCGGCGCTTTGGTTGCCGCCGACGGGAAGTGAAAGGATCAGCAGGAGCATCACCGACGCTCGACCCGCGCGATCTTGAAACTTCCGACCCACTCTTGGCGTGCGTGACGATAAGCGGCTCAATGAGTGCCGTCTATCCCGAGTCTCCAACGGTAGGTCAGCGCCTAGCACGACTCCGGCTTAAGAGGTTCTCTAAGGACAAATCCCACCATCCAGGCTTGCTCACGAATAACCGGGAGCCTAAGCAGTACGGAGTCGATGGCCTCCATTGCCTTAAGGAGTGGGCGAAAAAGCGGGGTGCGGCGGAACGGGACCGCAGCGAGCGTTGCTAGATGGAAGAAGCGCAGATCGACGTAACGGAAATAGCGCTTCGCGAGTGCAAGGTCTTTCATGCGGATGATGTGCTGAGCCTCCCATGTCGTCCGTAGGTGCGGCGTACGTCGGCGGTACGCGTTGATGATCGGGTTGTGCCCTAGCGCCTCCAGAGAAACTACCGCCCCACCGGGCTCGATTACACGCGCGAGTTCAGCGTAGGCAAGGCTGAGATCGAGATGATGAAGGACTCCGGCAACGCAGGCGTAGCTGAACGAGTCATCCGGGAACGTCATCCGCTCCGCATCCATGACCTCAAAGTCGGTGCGGTTGTCGATGCCCTGCTTTGCCGCTTCCTTCCGGCAGTTGTCTATCGACACCACTGAGATGTCAATGCCAACCGCACTGCCGCCGTTCTTGGCAACGACGAACGAATACCTGCCGTTGCCGCAGCAATAGTCGAGGACTCGCTTTCCGCGGCAACGAACGACCAGCCAGTCCTCGATGAACTTACTGCTTACGCGGTCGATCGCATAGAAGCGTTTATTCGACGTTAGGCGCTCGTACTCGTGTGGGTCGTCGAGCAGCTCGGCCCCACGAAGCCGATCATGGAATTCCGCTTCCTCGCGTTTCCGCTGGTCGGCGGCTGTATCTCCGGCGTTGCCCACTGTGGCAGAGGTTAGTGGACGAAGCTTACGCCTCCAAACCGAGGTCCTTGTCCGCCGCGACCCCCTCGCGCTCACGAAGCGCGTTGAAGGACTCCAGCAGTGTCAAGGCGGCAAGAACGTACAGCCCGCCCACGAATGCAGCCAAGACGGGGCCGATGGAACGGCTCAGAAGGGCGGCAGGCACAGCGATCGATACGAAAACCGCGAAGGCGATCAGAAGGTTACGTGCGTTGACGGCGCGCTCGTGCCGAGCATCGACAACGCTTCTCAGCACGACGAACGCACTCCACGGAATGGCTCCCAGGAGCACCAGGCGCAACACCGCGGTTGCCGGTGCGAAGTCCGGGCCGAGATACCAGCGAACGATCTCGTCCGCGAGCAATTCGATGACGACGACACCGACAACGACGAGTGGTGTAACGAGGCGCAGGATGTCGACGACATGCAAGCGCAGATCGCGCACAGAACCGCGTCCCATCAGACGCGATGCCAGTGGCAACAGCACAAAGCCGATCGGTGTTAGCGAGGACCCGATCAGTCCCAGCGCCGTTATCCCAAAGGCGACGATGCCTGCTTCGGCGACGCCGGCTATCTGAGCGGTGATGATCACGGGGAGGGCGAAGAAGAGAAGTTGGACGAGGTCGCCAGGCACGCGCCTCGCGCCAAAGCGCAGAAGCTCACGACTTAGACGAGGAACCTCCTGCCTCTCCTTATCCGTTAAGAAGAACGCCAGGGTCGAGCACGCGAACCACGAGCCGCCGAGCGCGAGCAGGATCTGTGTGAGCGCGCCGCCGACCATGAGCGTCGCGAGTGGGAGCACCGCGTGGTTCGCGACCATCAGGACGTTCGCGTGGGCGATACGGCCGCGGCCCCGGAGATTGCCGTAGACGAGCACGTGCGCGGTCGCGCCGGC
>CAZSNV010000154.1:0-11787 GCA_964608035.1 uncultured Gemmatimonadaceae bacterium
CAACGCCGCGTTCGCGAGGCGCATGGGACTCGCTCCCGCCACGACGCCTGGTGCGCGCGTCGATCCGCCCGCGGCTGTGATCACCGCGTCGGTCGTGACCCGGCTCTTTGGACGGTCACTCGCCGAGTTGAACGTCGGTGACGCGGGGCGCCCCGTTTCCGCGGCCTGGAACGATGCGTGGCGTCCTGGGACGATTCCGGCACGCAATGTGATTGCGATCCTTCCGGGCTCCGACCCTGCGCGCGCGAACGAGTACGTGCTGGTTGGCGCGCATAACGATCACAACGGGATCAACGCGAACGCGGTCGACCACGATTCGCTTCGCGCCGTCAACACGGTCACGCGCCGCCAGGGCAGCAACGATCCGTCGTGCATTCCGACCGGCGATCAGCAGCGGCGCATCGATTCCCTGATCGCCAGCGCCCGTAGCATCCGTCCGGCGCGGCGCGACTCGATCATGAATGGCGCCGACGACGACGGCTCGGGAAGCGTCCTGATGCTGGAGATCGCCGAGCGGTTCGCGAGAGAGAAACCGGCGCGCTCGATCATCTTCATCTCACACCAGGGCGAGGAAGGCGGCCTGCGCGGCTCGCGCTGGTTTGTGGACCATCCGACCGTTCCATTGGAGAACATCGTCGCTGCCCACAACATGGACATGGTTGGCAAAGGGCGCGTGACCGAGGTCAAGTATGGCGGTCCGTCGTCGGTGCAGATGTTAGGCGCCCGCCGCCTGTCCCGTGAATTCGGCGACGTCATCGACTCGGTCAACGCGGTCCGCACCGAAACCATGGCCATCGACAAGTCGTGGGACGTCACGTCCAATCCGATGCGGCGGTTCTGCCGGAGCGACCAGGTGAACTACGTTCGCAAGGACGTCCCGGTGGTCTACGTCTCCCTCGGCTACACGCAGGACTACCACCAGGTCACCGACGAGCCGCAATACATCGACTATGAGCACTCCGCGCGCCTCGGCCGGTTTGTCTACGACGTGATGTGGGCCCTGGCTGTGCGGAAGGACCGGCCCGCTATTGCCGGGCACGATCCCGCTTATCCTTCCTGCTGAGCGCCGTCGCGCCGATTGCAGGTTGGTTCAACAGGGGAGCTGATGCACGACCTCACCAAGGGGCCGATCTCGGGGCACATCGTCCGCCTTTCCGCGCCGATTGCGGCCGGAATGCTGTTCCAGACGCTCTACTATCTGGTCGATCTGTATTTCGTCTCCCGGCTCGGCGGCACCGCCATCGCCGGCGTGTCGGCGGCCGGGAACGTGCAGTTCATCATCCTGGCCGTGACGCAGATCCTCGGCGTGGGCACGATGGTCCTGGTGTCTCATGCCAGTGGACGCAAGGATCGCGAAGACGCGAACCTGATCTACAACCAGAGCCTCGTGATGGCCGCGCTTTGCGCGGGCCTGACCGCCGTCGTGGGATTCGGGCTTTCGCGCTGGTATCTGGGCACGATCAGCGCCGATGCGGCGACGATTGACGCGGGCATGAGCTATCTGCGCTGGTTCACACCGGGCATGGCGCTGCAGTTCGCGCTCGTGTCGATGGGATCCGCGTTGCGGGGCACAGGAATCGCCAAGCCGACGATGATCGTGCAGGTGCTCACCGTGCTGCTCAACGTCGTGCTCGCGCCGGTGCTCATTGCCGGGATCGGAACCGGGCGACCGATGGGCGTGGCAGGCGCCGGTCTTGCAAGCTCCATCGCGGTGTTCGTCGGCGTCGTAATGATGCTCGTCTACTTCGAGAAGCTCGAAAAGTTTGTCCGGTTTGACGCGACCATGTTCCGTCCGCGACTCGACGCCTGGAAGCGCATCCTGAAGATCGGGCTTCCCGCGGGCGGCGAGTTCGCACTCATGTTCGTGTACATGGCCGTGGTGTACTGGACCATCCGCGGGTTCGGCGCCGAGGCGCAGGCTGGCTTCGGCATCGGCGGGCGCGTTATGCAGGCAGTTTTCCTCCCGGCCATGGCCATGGCGTTTGCGGCCGCGCCGATCGCCGGACAGAACTTCGGGGCGGGTCTGCACGACCGCACACGAAAGACCTTCACGACGGCGGCCTCGATGGGCGTCGGCCTGATGTTGATGCTCATGGTACTGATTCAGCTTCAGGCAGAGCGCATGGTCGGCTTCTTCACCGACGACCCCGCGGTCATCAGCGTTGCCACGGGCTTCCTCCACATCATCTCGTTCAACTTCGTGGCGACGGGCGTGATCTTCACGTGCTCATCGATGTTTCAGGCGCTCGGCAATACCGTGCCCTCCGTCATCAGCAGTGCCACGCGAATTCTCACTTTCGCGATCCCCGCGATGTGGCTCTCGACGCGCCCTGGATTCCAGATCCGGCACATCTGGATGCTCTCGGTTGCCACCGTGGCGGTGCAGCTGATGGTAAGCCTCCTACTGCTCCGCCGGGAGTTCAGACGGAAGCTGGGCCAGCCTTCGCCGGGGTTGTCCCCGTCACCGGCCGGCGCCTGACGAGAGCATAGGGCCCGAACGTCGAGGACCCGAACGGCGCGGAGCGCGAACTCTCACCGCACCCGCTTTTCTCCGGCGGTGATCGGGAACGGCAGGCGGTTTTCCGGCGGCGGGAACGCGCACGTGGAGAACGCGGTGAACGCGCACGGCGGGTTGTACGTGCGATTGAAGTCGATCACCGTCCAGCCGGTCGAATCCGCGAGCGGGACGCGAAGGTATCGACCGGAGCCGTACGTCGTTGTGGCCGCGGTCGAGTCCCACAACATGATGAAGTAGTCGCGACTCCCCGAATCCGCGGACACAGCCAACCGGTGCTCACGGCCGGCGTACCGGAAGACGAGTTCTCCCGGGGAATGGTACGACTGAATTCCATCGGCGACGTCGGCCACGCGGAAGTCTCTCGCCGCGGGGAACGAGTCGAATCGCGCCGCAACCCGCCAATCGGATGAGAGCGGGAATGTCTCGGGAAGCTGGAACGTGTTGCGGGCGGGATGGTTTTCATCCCACGCGCGGATCCACAGTCGATCGGTTCCGGGTTCGCCATGAACGCGGAATCGAACCGAGCCGGCCGCGATAACCGTGGACCCCCGCAAACGATCGGTCACGACGTCAATCGTGCTCGTCAGGAGAGTGCTGTCCCCCAGCAATGGACGCGCACCCTTCGCCGGTGTGAAACGCAGTCCGCTGTCGGTTCGCGATATGGTTCCCAGGTGCCGCGGTACGTCCTTGCCCAGGAGAACCATTGGCAGCGAAGAATCCGAGCCGATCGCGAATTCGCCGAGCGGCAGGGCCCATAACCCAACCCAGGTCACCGCGCCGGATGCCGGCCGCACCAGCCCATTCCTGCGCGATTCACGCCACTGCCCGTTGTCGGCTTCGTGTTCGGCTTGAGTCATTGGCGACGGCGGCGGCCACGCGTCGCAGCCGATGCCGAGAATCAAGAGCGCAATTGCGGTGCGCCGATATGTCATGGTCCGGTCAGCTTAGTGCGCTGAAACACATCGGCGCAACACGGGATGCGGTGTTCCGCGCCGCGCATTTACATCCATCCGACTGCACCCCTCGGAGGACAGCGCTTCGTCCCGGTTTTGAGACGCCTTCTCTCAGTTGTGGGAAATAATGGAGACTTACGCCGGACTCGTCACTTTCTCACGACTCGCATCATCATGCGTGGCAAGGCGATACCAATGGTGATTTGAGCTTGCCCCTCAGGAATCGGCGCGCCGGAAGCAGCGGCACGTGGCATGCCATATCAGCAAGCAATCGAGTACCATGCCATCAGTCCCGCGCATCGAGGTGCGCACATGAAAACTCTCCTGTCACGCTCAACCCTTCTTGGCGCTCTGCTGCTGCTGCCCGGGTGTGCCTCGCTCGCGCAGGATCCGCAGCCCTATCGAAATGTCGCGTATTCGCCAGAAGAACTGGACAACCTGGTCGCGCCGGTCGCGCTGTATCCGGATGCGCTGCTCGCGCAGATTCTCGTAGCGGCCACGTTCCCAGAGCAGGTCGCGATCGCATCGCGTTACGTTCGCGAGCGCGGCACCAGGAACATCGATGACCAGGGCTGGGACATCAGCGTCAAGGCGGTCGCGTACTACCCGCCCGTCCTGAACATGCTGGCCAATGACGAAGACTGGTCCATCGCGCTGGGCCAGGCATACGCGTCGCAATCGGCCGACTTGATGGATGCCGTTCAGCGCCTTCGCGAGATGGCCCGGGAGCAGGGCAATCTGGTTTCGACGCGTGAGCACACGGTTACCGATGATCGCGGGCGCATCATCATCGTGCCCGCCAATCCGCAGGTGATCTATGTGCCGACGTACGATCCGGCCATTGTGTACGTCCGTCCGATTTTCGGGTTCGGATTCCACACGGGCTACTTCTCGTTCGGCATCGGTTTCCCGATCGGCTCGTGGCTGGCTTATGACATGGATTGGTGGGGACACCGGGTCTACTACGACGGATGGTACGGCGATGGGTGGCGCTATCAGGCGCGCCGCTACTTCCCGATGCACCACGTCTACGTCCGTCCGCGGTACAGCGTCGTCAACATCAACATCAACATCTTCTCGCGCCGGGTGAACTACATCAATCTCGATCGCCGTCACCGGTATGTGCGCCGCACGGTAGTCTTCGAACGGCATGATCCCGGCAGCCGGTATGCGGATCGGGGCGGCCTGCGCGGCGATGACCGGCGCGGCCCGTACGGCAGCGATCGTACCGCGAGGCCAGTGGATCGCGGCGACCCCAATGACCGGATTGGAAACCGCGTTGCGACGTTCGACGACTATCGGCCGGATCGCGGCCGCAACGGCCCGGATGCGCGTGTTGCGGAGCCGGCGGTGGGCGGGTCGGGGTTCGGCACCATCGACCGGAAGAACGGGACGTCGCGGCAGCCGCGCGCGAACAACGACGGCGGTGGCAACATTCGCGGATCGTCGTCCGAACTTCGAGGGTCGAAGCCTGACGTGCCTGTCTTCACATCGCTGCCGAGGTCTGCTGAACGGAAGGCGACGGGCACCGCCCGGCCGCAGTCGGATCAGCCCCGGAGTGCGCGGCCTGAGGCGCCGGTGTTCACCTCTCTGCCCCGTGCCAGTGAAGGCAAGTCGAAGGGCAACGGCGGATCCGAGTTGCGCAGCGCGCCTCGCGCAAACGCGCCAGTGATTTCGGCCCCCCAACGGTCGGTCGAACGCAAGTCCAGTGGTGGTAACGGTGGTTCACAGCGATCCGACTTCCGCAGCGCGCCCAGAAACAATGCACCGGTCTATTCTGCACCGCAGCGGTCGGTAGAACGCAAGTCGAGCGGCGGAGGCAGTGCGCAGAGATCCGAGTTCCGCAGCGCACCGAGAAACAACGCGCCGGTCTATTCCGCGCCGCAGCGGTCGGTAGAACGCAAGTCGAGCGGTGGAGGCAGTGCGCAGCGATCCGAGTTCCGCAGCGCACCGAGAAGCAACGCACAGGTCTATTCCGCGCCGCAGCGGTCGGTAGAACGGAAGTCGAGCGGCGGCGGTGGAGGCGGCGCACAGTTCTCGCGCCCGTCCGCGTCAGCGAGCAGGCCAGCGAAGTCCTCGTCGCCCAGTGTTGCCAGATCCAGTTCGGGTGGAGGATCCGCCTCGTTCCGGCAGTCGAGTGGCGCCAAGGGTGGGGGTGGGAAGGGCCGCAAGTAGCGGCACCTTTCTGGAGAGAATCGGCCAGCTGGGTTACCCGGCTGGCCGATTCACTTTTTCCGCTGCACTCAGCGCCGTTCGGATTTCCCCGTGTCGGCCGGGGGCGTGACCAGTGCCTGCCATTCCCGCGCGACCCGCTCGGTTGGGAGCCACGCCGTCGGATAGTTGGGAACGCGGGCGTCGCCGAGTTGGGTAAACGTGCGACTCGTTAGGTCGCCGAGGTACCCGGACTTCTCGTCGAGCCTCGTCAGGCCGGCCGCTGAGTCACCGAGACGGAGTCTTATGACGTCTTCGAAAAACACGAGTGAAGCCTGCCGCGACTTCCCGACGACATGGGCGACTCCTGGTTCCTCGGCAAGCGCCCAGAGCGCCCCCGCCCGCCGATTGACCGCGAAGAGACCCGCGATCGTATTGTTCCGGAAGGCAAGGTCCTTCCCACCAATGAAGAGCATTCCCGGGACCTGGCGAGCGGCTCGGGGGAGCAGCGCGGAATAGTAGATGCCGCCCTTGTTCACGACGAACGCGAGAACGCGCTCCGGCTTCCACGCCACGAACTCGTAGTTGAACTGGCCGCCGGCGGACATTCCCCACATGAGCAGCGGAGCCGTCCCGAGTTCCGGATGTCCCGAGCGTTCGGAGAAGCGGGACAACGAGGTGAGCAACGCGTCGCCGCTTCCCTTCGATACGGCGATGTACTCTTCGATGAAGCCCTGCTCGTGCGAGCGATCCGTGAACCGGCAGGCCACGATCGCCAGGCGATGACGGGAAGCGAATTCCTGCCACACGGAGTCCTGCGCCATCGCCCGGCCGTCTCCGTTTGAACCGGGAACGAGCACCAGGACGCCGCGCAATGATGGAGCGCCTGGAGGCGCCCAGAACCTGAACTGCGCCACGTTGAAATTCGGTCCGGGAGGCACTGAATCCTCGAGGACGTCCTGGGCCTGCAGACCGCCGACCCACAGCGGCAGGAAGAACAGGGCGGGAAGAAGGCGCATTGCAGACGCTCAGTTGTCGAGTTCGATGTGAACGTCCCCGCGATCCAGGTCAATCGTGAGGCTCACGTTGGCTCCGACCGGCAGGGACTTGAGGATCTCGCTGGCAAGAAAGTGGTGCACATGATCTCCATTCTGCCCCTTGGCACACGTGCACGCCATCTCTTCAACAGCGGCCGACGACTCGTCGCCGCCCAGCAGCACGGTCAGGGAGCCGCCGGCGGTGGACAGCCGATCCGCAAGCGACTCGAGAATCTCGAGGCGCCCATCGACCGGGGTCTTGCGCGAGACCGTGGTTCTCGAGAGCAGCGTCATATGGAACAGAAGCTAGCAGTTGGATCGTCGATGAGCGCAACAGAATGATCCATGCGCATTGTCACGGTCACGCGTCGGCCCTCATGGCGCGCCACCGTGCTCCATGGACCGTCCTCCGCTGAGCAAGGCCCGCGCTGTCCTCCAACGCTACTTCGGGTACGCGGACTTCCGTCCACTGCAGCTTCCAGCCATCCAAGCCGTCCTCAGTGGGCGCGATGCGCTCATTGTCCTCCCCACCGGAGGCGGAAAGTCAATCTGCTTCCAGGTCCCCGCGTTGTGCCTTGATCACCTCACGGTCGTTGTGTCGCCACTGATCTCCCTGATGGCGGATCAGGTGCAGGCGCTCGAACGTCGCGGTGTCGCGGCCACGTATCTCAACAGCACGCTACCGCCTGACGAGACGACCGCGCGGGTCGATCGCATTCGTCGTGGAGAGATTCGCCTGCTGTACGTCGCCCCTGAGCGACTGACAGGCGGTTCCACCGTCAGGCTTCTCGCGGAGACCGGCGTCGCGCTGTTCGCCATCGACGAAGCCCACTGCGTCAGCGAATGGGGGCAGGACTTCCGTCCGAGTTATCTCAGGCTTGCCGCCGTCAGGCGAGAGATCGGCGACCCACAGACGGTGGCGCTGACGGCCACTGCGACGCCTGGCGTGCGCCGTGACATCGCCCGCTTTCTCGAACTGCGGAGTCCGGAAGTCATCGTCGGTGGCTTCGACCGTCCCAACCTGAGCTTTCGGGTTCAGGCGGTCCCGTCGGATACCGCGCGGAACGACGCCATGGTCAAGCGATTGCGAGGACTTCGCGATCCCGCGGTCGTCTACGCCGCCACAAGGCGTCAGGTGGACCAGGTTGCGCGGATACTCTCGTCAGGCAGGGTCAGCGCCGTCGCCTATCACGCCGGCCTGACACCGGAGCGCCGTGCTCGCGCGCAGGAATCGTTCATGAGCGGCTCCACGCAGGTCATCGTCGCCACCAATGCCTTCGGGATGGGGATTGATAAACCCGATGTCCGCCTCGTGCTGCACTATCTGCATTCCGGTTCTCTCGAGGACTACTACCAGGAAGCTGGTCGTGCCGGCCGGGACGGGGCGCCATCGCGATGCCTTCTGCTCTTCAATTCCGCCGACCGCCACGTGCATGATCACATGCGCGAGAACGGAGCTGTCCCCGGTGATTTGATCCGGCAAGTCTGGCAGCAAGTAGCCACGCTCTCCAACGGCCGGCGCCCGGTTGCTCTGGACGAGAAGTTCCTCGCCTCAAGGCTCGGGAAGGGAACGCGAGCCGAGTCCGTGGGGAGCGCCCTCGCGCTGCTCGAGGAACGAGGGGTGCTGGCGTCGATCATCAGGGCGGACGTAGTCAGGCTCCGTGTTCTCGCATCGGAGCTCCGAGTGGAGTGTGAACGAGCGGCACTCGGTGATCCCGCGCGTCACGTGCTCGAGCAGGCGCTGCTGTCAAAGGGCGACGCTGATGAGTGGCGTTCGCTCAGTGCCTCGGCGAGTGGATTGCCCAGGCACCGCTTCGATGGGGCGCTATCGGAGCTGGAATCACGTCAACTCATCTTTCTCGATCGTGCGCCGCCGCGGGCTGTGGTGGGTTCGGACTCACGTGGCCAGCTTGAGCGACTCATTCGACAGCTCAAGTCACGACGCAATGTAGAGCGCACAAAGCTAGACGCCGTGGTGGGTTACGCGACCGCATTAATGTGCCGTCGCAGGTTCATTCTCAACTACTTCGGCGATCACACGTCGAACGACGTGAAGTGCGGCCGATGCGACATCTGCGCCCCCGCGGATTGAAGTGCGGGAAAGCCCCCGCGCTACTTTCCGCAGCGACCTGCTTCCTGTTTCCAGTTTCCTGTTTCCTCGCATTCTCAATGCACGACTATCTGTACTTCTCCGAACAACATCTTGCGGTCCGTGAGACGGTCCGGGCTTTCGCCCGCGATGAAGTGGCTCCCATCGCCGCTCACTACGACGCAACGGCCGAGTTCCCGTGGCCGACGATCAAGCGCATGGGTGAACTCGGCTTTCTGGGTGTGCCGTGGCCTGAAGAACTGGGTGGCGCCGGACTCGACATCCTCAGCTACGTCATGGTGATCCATGAGCTCGCGAAGGTGGACGCATCACACGGCCTCACCATCTCGGCACACACGACGTTAGGTACATCACCCATCGTCAACTTCGGAACCCAGGCCCAGAAGCAACGCTACGTTCCCCTGCTGGCGTCCGGACGCGTGCTGGGAGGGTTCGGCCTCACCGAGGAGAGCGCGGGGAGCGACGCCGCGGGAACCCGGACGCGGGCGGTGCGAAAAGGGGACCGGTACATCCTGAACGGGTCGAAGCGGTTCATTACCCACGCCGGCGTGGGCGAGATCTTCGTCGTCACCGCCGTCACCGACCCCACCAAGGGCACCCACGGCATTTCGTCCTTCATCGTCACCAAGCATAACGAGGAGATGGAGAAGGCCCGTCCCCACGGCATCGGACACGACGAATCACTCCCGGCGATGCCGGGGTTCAGCACCGGCCGGAAAGAGGACAAGCTCGGCTGGCGCGCTTCGGACACCCGCGAATTGATCATGACGGACGTCGAGGTTCCCGCTGAGCAGCGACTCGGTGAGGAGGGCGAGGGGTTCGTCAACTTCATGAAGACGCTCGACGCGGGACGGATCGGCATCGGGGCGCTCTCGCTAGGCATCGCCGAGGGAGCTTTCGAGCAGGCAATCCGGTACGCGACGGTGCGGAAGCAGTTCGGCCAGGCGATCGCCGAGTTCCAGGGCCTGCAGTTCCAGTTGAGTGACATGGCGACCGAGATCGAGGCCGGGAAGCATCTCGTCTATCACGCGGCCTGGCTCGCGCAACGCGGTGAGCCGTACGGCAAGGCGGCGGCGATGGCCAAGCTCTTCTGCTCCGAGATGGCGATGCGCACGACGATCAAGGCGATCCAGGTCCACGGCGGGTACGGCTACACCAAGGCGTATCCCGTGGAGCGGATGATGCGGGACGCCAAGATCTGCGAGATCGGCGAGGGAACGAGCGAGATTCAGCGCCTCGTCATCGCGCGTCACCTGTTGAAAGAGGTGACCGGTTGAGCGCTTTCGTGATCAATCGGAAGGTTCGGCTGCGGATTGGTTTCCTGTTTGGTATCGCCTACCTGGCATTTGCGCGGCCGACGACCGGATCCCTCTTGTTAGGCCTGCCGGTGGCCCTCGCGGGCCTTCTCATCCGGGCCTGGGCGGCGGGTCACATCGTCAAGAATGAGCAACTGACCACGACCGGACCGTACGCCTACACCCGGAATCCACTGTACTTCGGCAGTTTCCTGATTGCGGCGGGGTTCGCGCTGGCCGGGCACTGGTCGCTTCTGCTGGTGGTGATCGCGCTCTTTGTCTTCATCTACGGGCCAACGATCGAGCAGGAACGGACCTCGATCAGTGCCCGGTTCCCCGAGGACTATGCCCGATATGAGGCCAATGTCCCCGCCTTTGCGCCCCGCCTGACGCCTTGGCGCGGGCAAAGCGGAGGGGAATCGTTTAGTTTCAGCCTGTACATGCGTCAGAGAGAGTGGCAGGCCGGACTCGCGTTTGTCGCCGCCAGTGCCTGGCTGATCGCTCGATCGACGCTCGGATTCTGATGGAATTTCCGGAGCCTGTTGGGCTCCGTCGTTGTGAACACGGGTGCATGTCGCGCGACTCGCGATCGGCGCCCTTCGAAATGCCCGGATCACGGATGGCGCGTGCCGCCTCCGATCGACCGGGTTCGCACTGAGCTGGACTGAGCAGGAGCCGTTAAAGATCGCATGCCGCTTCGATTGCAGCCGGTCGTTTCTGATTTGCCCAATCACCTTGTGCTCGCCTTCGCGAGCCTGTGGTGGGGCCGGCCGGAGTTGGCGTGGACGATCCCGGTCCGGACGAGGTGCGCCCCCAACCTTTGGTTCGGCTGGCCAGTCGCCCCGATGACCACGCCCGCACCGCCTCCTCTAAGGCCCAGCCCCTGGCGCGTCCACGAGTCGCGCGGACCAGACCCGGCGGCGGCTCCCGATGAAACGCGAAATACTCATCAGCGCAGCAAATCGAGAAACACGAGTCGCCATTCTCGAAGACGATCAGCTGGTTGAACTGCTCGTCGACCGACCGGACGTCAAGCGACTGAATGGTGACATCTTCATCGGACGGGTTGATGCCGTCCTCCCTGGAATCCAGGCCGCCTTCGTCGATATCGGAACGGAGAAGAGCGCCTTCCTCCACGCGTCGGACCTCGTGTACGACGAGGCCGTCGACGACGACGATGATGAGGAGGACGAGGACGAGGACGAGGACGAACAGCCTGACGAGGACGACAAGAATGGCGCCAGTCACGCCCGCGGTGATCGTCGTCGGGCCAAGCGCCGGGCGGAGGCGCCCGCGATCCAGGACGTCCTGAAGAAGGGCCAGGACATCATCGTCCAGGTGACCAAGGAGGCCATCAGCACCAAGGGCCCACGCGTCACCGCGCAGGTCTCCCTCGCGGGCGTCTCCGGTCTGCGCTATTCCATCGAATCATCGAGCGAGTTCACGGACTGGAGGGCGCTCACAAATGTCGTGGCGACAAATGGCATCGGGACATTCACCGATTTATCAGCCACCAATTCCAGCCAGCGCTTCTACCGAGCCGCATCGCAGCCCTGACGGGCTCTGACCGCCAACAGCAGCCAATTGTCATTCCGAGCGAAGCGAGGAATCTGCACTTCGGGCTCACTACCAGACCTCCGTCATCCTGAGCGAGCCATAGGCCTCCCATCATCCTGAGCGAGCCGCAGGCGAGTCGAAGTGCCTGCCCTGAGCCTGCCGAAGG
>CAZSNV010000155.1:0-11701 GCA_964608035.1 uncultured Gemmatimonadaceae bacterium
TAAACCGGTACTGGGCTTGGAAGAATCCCTCCTAACAAAAGGTCAGAGCTCAGAGCTCAGAGCTCAGAGGTCAGAGCTCAGAGCTCAGAGCTCAGAGAAACAGACGGCTACCTCTGACCTCTGAGCTCTGACCTCTGACCTACGGAAGCCGTAATCACCGACTTGATCCCACCTCTCACATTGAAGTCCCCCACGACCTGCATCCATCGCGGCGTAACGGCGCCGTTCAGATCATCCAGGATCCGGTTCACCGCGCGTTCATAGAAAACCGCTGCGTCCCGGTAACTCCACAAATAGAGCTTGAGGCTCTTCAGCTCCAGGCACTTCTCGCCAGGCACGTAGGTGATGTTGATGATGCCAAAGTCCGGCGCGCCGCCCTTCAGCAGCGCCAGCTCGGACGCATCGGATTCGACGCCGCCTAACGGACAGAGCGAGGTGAATTCCTGGCACTCCATGTGAATCTCATACGCTCGGTCCGGATACGGATTGGGGAAGGTCTCGAGCAGTTCGGGTCGGGGCATGACTGAATCTAGGGTTGAGGCTCGAGGCTCGAGTGGGTTGTCTGAACGCTTGTGTCTCTGGCTCCAACCTACTCTCGAGCCTCAAGCCTCAAGCCTCGACCCTAGTCGTTCTTGCGCAGTTCGCGCGAACGCTCTTCGAGGATCCGCCGCTCGTCGCCCGTGAGGCTGTCGATCCCGAGCTGGGAAATCTTGTCGAGTACCCGATCCAGCTCGGTCAGCCGCTCGTTGCGTTCGGCCGGTGCGCGCACCGGGGCGGCAGGAGCCGCCGGCGCAACGCGCTGCGACACCGCCTGCTGACTTTGCGCCACGATTTCGTCGACCTCACGCGTCCGTTCGCGCGTGCGAGGCATCGACCGCGGAACGGCACGGGGTGCCTCGTCAGGCAGGTCCGGCACCGGGGAGACGCGTTGACGCAGCCGGTCGAAGCCCGCTCCCGCCGTCGACGTCCGCCAGAAGATCCACGCCGCCGCCAAACCGCCGGCATGCGTGAGATAGGCGATTCCATTCCCGTCTCCCGACTGGATCGTGCCCACAACCAGCGTGATGGAGACCAGCGTGGCCACCAGCCACCTGACCGGAATCGGGAACGTGAGAAAGAGATACACCTCGTCATCGGGCCAGCGCATGGCGTACGCCAACGCCACGCCGAGCACCGCGCCGGTCGCGCCAACGAGGGTCGCATCTCGAACGAGCAGGGTGTGCGCGAGCCAGCCGCCCAGGCCGCACCAGAAAAAGAAGTTCCGGAAAACGCGGGTCCCCCACGCGTGCTCCAGCCGGGGACCGAAGACAAACAGGAGGTACACGTTCAGGAGCAGCGTCCAGAACCCACTGTGAACGAAGAGGTGCGTGCCGATCGTCCACCATTGCGCGGGCAACTCATCGACGCGGAACCCCAGCGCCTCCCGCATGTTCGTCGCGCCAAACAGCGTGAACTGCAGGAAAAACACGACCACGTTCAGGGCGATCAGCCACTGAACCGCCGGCGTCATGCGCGGGGCTTCCGATTCCTCGGCGAAGGTGTGCGTCATCGGCTCGCTCGGGACTTCACTCATTATCTAAACGCGGCGACACCGCATTCTGTTCCGCCGGCTTCGCTTCGCGTGACCCGTTGCACAGCACATCCCGGACCATCCTACCGCATGGTTGCCGGCCCACTCAGGCGCGCCAGCAGCCGAAGGTCCCTGTGACGTGCCGAAGCGTGCTCCATCAGGGTACTCCAACGTTTGTCGAGCACGCCGCGCTCAGCGGTCGGTCCGGGGTGGATCACGATGCTGGTCGCATCGCTCGCGGCATGCACCTGCTCGACGATCTGCAAATAATCGGCGTCACTCGACTCGTCCGTCCCGGCGATCGTGACCGAATGCGCGCGTCCAAGTGACGCGGTCGCGCGAAGTGTCTCGACCACATGCTCCAATGCCGGCGAGGCAACGGGTGGATCAAGCGTCACCTGTACCAGTGACAGAAACGGATGAAGAAGCGCGAGCGCTTCCGGTCGTTGTCCGTCCGTATCGGCCATTACCTCTGTGCCAGGCGGGAGTTGCTTCAGCGCCGCGGCGAGGAATTCTGCATTCCCGAATGCGTCCCGACCGGTGACGCAAACCGAATGATAGACCGTTCTCCCAAGCGCACGTGTCAGTTCGCGAGCGAGGGCGTCGGCGGTGTACATCTGGGCCGTCTCTGCCGCGCCCGCGAATCGGATAAAAACCTGGCGTCGTCCGGCCCATACGCCTTGGCGCTGGATGCCAGAAGGAATGCCTGCAAGGGCAGCCGCCAGAACTGGTGTTGCACCCATCGTCTTACTTTCTCCCTTCAGTGGTCGCGAGTCGGACGATCCGCTCGCAGAGCTCCGGGAATGAAATTCCGGCCGCAGCCGCGGCCTGAGGAATCAGGCTCAATTCCGTCATGCCCGGCAGTGTGTTGGCCTCCAGACAGAAACAACCACCAGAATCATCAAGGCGGAAGTCGATGCGGGCGTAACCCCGCAGCTTCAGGGCCCGGAAGGCCCGAAGCGCCTGATCCTGTACCAGGTCGGCGACCGCCGGGTCCAGCTTTGCGGGGAACTCCTCGACGGCCATGCCTTTCGTGTATTTGCACTCATAGTCGTACAACTCGTGCTTGGGAATGATCTCACCTGCTGGAAGTGCCTCATTGCCCAGAATGCCTACCGTCAGCTCGCGCCCGCTGATGAAACGCTCCAGCATGACTTCGTCGTCGTACCGGAACGCCTCGGCGATGGCGGCCTCCAGGTCGGCCCGATTGCGAACCAGCGTTAGGCCCACGGTCGACCCCTGCTTGGACGGCTTCACCACCACGGGGAAGCCGAACCGGGACTCAACGTCGGCGACCGTGGCTGGGGCCATCAACCAGTCCGCTGTTGTCACCCCGTTGTCGCGAAACAGCCGTTTTGAAAGGTCCTTGTCCATGGCCAGCGCGCTTCCCAGCTGGCCAGTGCCTGTGTAGCGGACGCCGCAGAGATCGAACAGCGCCTGCAACGTTCCGTCCTCACCCTGTCCGCCATGCAATGCGAGAAAAACGACTTCGGCCTGTCGCACTGCCGGAAGCGTGCCGAGTGATGGTGAGAGCGAGCGCTGCGACATCGCGGCAAGTGCCTCGAGGTCAGGCGGGGCCTGCTGCACGCCCGCCGCGAGGAGCTCGCGTTCCTTGGCGTCGTCCATCACGCCAAGCGCCGTGTCAAGCGACGTGACGTCGTGTCCGCGGGATCGCAGCGCCGCGGCGATGCGAAGGCCGGAAGCAATCGACACGTCGCGTTCGGCGGACGTGCCACCCATCAGTACGGTGATCTTCACGCTGGTGCCGAAATGGACTCGAGGCCGTTGGTCAACGCTTGGCCGGTAATGTATCCCGGCGCGCCGAATCGGCGGTCGGAAGCCTGAACTTCACGGGGAGCACAACCGTTCGGCCCACCCGGGCCCCGTCACTCCGCGCGGGCCGGAACTCGAGGTAGGGAGCGCCCGCGACCGCGGCTGAATCGAACTCCGGGCGGCCGGACGGCTCCGCGACCGAGGTCGATTCCTGCACCACCAGACCTAACGAATCGACGAACAGGCGCAGCGCGACTTCCCCCTCCAATCGCTCCGCGAAGAGCGCCCGTGGATAGATGAAGGGCAGGTCGCGGGTCAGCAGCACCGGATCACCGTTGGTCTCGGGGTCCTCGGTCGCGTCGCGGCACGCAAGCGGGGCGACGAGAGCGAGCACCATGGCGCACAGTTGCCGCGAGTTCACGAGACCTCCCCCTTCCCGTGACGGGCCATGCGCGCCAGGTCGTCCAGCGCTTTCAGCGCCTCCATTGGTGTCATCTGATTCGGATCCATCAATCGCAACCGCTCGACCACGGGGTGCGGTTCGGTGAATAGGCCAAGCTGGGAATGATCGGTCATCGCGGGAGCAGGGTCGGACGCTCGAGCGCCCTCGCGTGTGAGCCCGACGACCAGTTGCTCCCCTTCGAGCAACCGCAGCACGGCGCGCGCGCGCGCGATCACGGGCGCCGGGAGACCGGCAAGACGACCAACTTCGATTCCATAAGACCGGTTTGCGCCTCCCGGCTGCAATCGATGCAGGAAGACCACATCATCACCGGACTCGCGAACGGCCACGTTGAAGTTCCTCACCGCTGGCAGTTCGTCGGACAATTGCGTCAGCTCGTGATAGTGTGTCGCGAACACCGTTTTACAGCCGGTCGTGTCGTGCAGGTGCTCACTGACCGCCCACGCGATCGAGACGCCGTCGTACGTCGATGTGCCTCGCCCGATTTCGTCGAGCAGCACCAGGCTGCGCGCGCTCGCCAGGTGCAATATCGCGCTCGTTTCGGCCATCTCCACCATGAAAGTAGACTGGCCGCGCACGAGATTGTCGCTGGCGCCAACCCGGGTGAACAACCGGTCGACAATTCCGATTCTCGCCCGCGTTGCCGGCACAAACGATCCGGCTTGCGCCATCAGGACGATCAGTCCCACCTGGCGAAGCACGGTCGACTTGCCCGCCATGTTCGGGCCGGTCAGGATGATCATCCGCGCGTCAGGCGTGAGTCGGATGTCATTGGGGATGAACCGGTCGCGCGGCATCATCCTTTCCACCACCGGATGCCGGCCGCCAATGATCTCGAGATCGAATCCTGTGTCCACGACCGGCCGGGCGTAGGACTCGGTTTCTGCGACCTGGGCGAATGCCGCCAGCACATCCAGCGTCGCCACGCGCGCCGCCGCGGCCTGCAGCCTCGCGATCGCTCCGCCAACCCGTTGTCTCAATGTGTCGAACAACTCGCGCTCGTGCTGCTCGATGCGCTCCGTGGCACCCAGCACCTTCTCTTCGTATTCCTTGAGGGCAGGCGTCACATAACGCTCCGCCCCGGTCAGCGTCTGTCGGCGCTGGTAATCGGGTGGAATCAGGTGGCGGTTGCTGTTGGTGACTTCGATGAAGTAACCGAAGACACGATTGTAGCCCACCTTGAGGGACGTGATCCCGGTTCGCTCTCGCTCCGACATCTGGATCCCGGCGATGGAATCCTTACCGCCGTCGCGCAGCGCGCGGAGTTCGTCGAGCGCGGCATCGACGCCTTCCTGAAATGCGTCTCCATCGCCGAGCGCGGCCGGTGGACGCTCTACGAGATGCGTAACGATGTCGGCGGCCACATCATCGCACGAGTCCCACTGGGCCAGCAGGTCGCCGAGAAGTCCAGCGCGTCCCACGCGTCGCGTCGCGTCGCCAAGAGTTCCGAGTCGTGACAGCGACTCACCAAGGTGGCGCAGTTCGCGCGGGTTTACTCGAGCCGCGGCCGTCTTGGCTGACAAGCGTTCAATGTCTCGCATTCCATCGAGAAGTCCGCTGATCTCGAGGCGGGGGATGGTGTGCGCGACGAGGGCTGCGACGGCATCGAGCCGCTGGTCGATGCGTTCGACTGAGAGCAACGGCGCCAGAAGCCACTCGCGAAGCAACCTCGCGCCCATCGGGGTGCTGCTTCGATCCAGAACGCCGACCAGCGTGCCGGCACGTTCCTCGCCGCGACCTCGCATCGACTCGACGAGTTCGAGATTCCGGCGGGTCATCTCGTCCAGAGGCATCGCGTCGCCGGTCACTTCCAGCGTCGGCCGCATCAGGTGCGGAACGCCGCCAGGCTGCAGCTCCCGCAGGTAGCGGATGACTGCGCCGGCAGTGGCCAGGGCGATCTCCTGTCCGCTATCCAGTCCGAGTCCTTCGATCGAGTGCAGGCCGAATTGGCGGCTCAGCTCTTCGCGTCCAACCTGGGCGTCGAACTCCCACGCCTCGCGTTCGGTCAGGAGCACGCCGTCGAGTGGCAGCGCGGCTCCCGCTCCCAAGAGGGCGCCGTCACCGCGTGCTACAAGGACTTCGCGAGGCGCCAACCGCGCGATCAGCGCCGGCGCATCGCGCAGGTCGGCGACCATCAGCCGGAAGGCGCCAGTGGAGACGTCGACGGCGGCGATGCCTAACGTGGTGTCGGTGGCACGGACGGCGCAGAGGTAGTTGTGCCGCTCCCCCTCGAGCAGGTCATCGGAGAACGCGGCGCCAGGCGTGACCGTTTCGACCACCTCACGGCGCACGATCCCCTTGGCCAGCCGGGGGTCCTCGACCTGCTCGCAGATTGCCACCCGGTATCCCTTCTGCACGAGCCGCCGCATGTACTCGGTCACGGCCTTGACCGGGACACCGGCCAGCGGGACATCAGACGCTCCACCGTTGTTCCGCGACGTCAGCGTCAGCCCGAGCTCGCGGGACGCCACCTCGGCATCGTCGTAGAACATCTCGTAGAAGTCGCCCATCCTGAACATCAGGATGGCGTTCGGATGCCGCGACTTGATCTGCTGGTATTGTTGCATCAGCGGCGTCGTGTCGCGGCTCATCGTTTCTCTGCCTCCACCACGATACCGCTGACTTTCGCTGCTCGCATTCGCGCCTGGGCGGCGGTGGCATCCGCGCGCGTCGCGTACCGACCGACGCGGACGCGGTACGGCGCCTGCTGGCCGACGACACGGACGTCGAATCCACGTTGCCTGAGGCGCGAAGCGAGTGACGTGGCATCACCCCGGGCGCTGAACGCGGCTACCTGAACGCTGTATTGCAGTCCAGGCTCTGGGTCCGGTGGCGGTGCCGGCGGAGGCGTAGTGACGACAGTGTCCGCGACTGGAAGCCGTTCACATTGAGCAACGAAGTAATCGAACTGGTTCCGGAGTTCGACATCGTTCGCGCCGACGAGCGGCCGAGCGGCATTCAGGGTGGCGCAACCCGCAACGTGCTCGAGATCCTCGATCGCCAATCGCCCACTCCACAGGCTTGCTCTCGCAACATGCCGGCCGGAGGGATAGTCACGAAGCAAACGGTCGAATCGCCGCCGTGCCGCGACGCGGTCGCCGCGGGCATACTCGAGCTGCGCCAGCGCCAGGAGCGCGTCAGGCGCGCGCGCGGCGAACGGCTGCTCCACACTGATGCGCAGGTAATCCCGCTCCGCATCTGCGGCGCTCGATGCCGACTGGCCTCGCCAGTACAACGCATCCGCATACCTCGGAGATTCCGGATCGAGCGCTCTCACGAGCGAGTCGGTAAGAACCCGGGCGGACGATCGGTCGCCGGCGACGACGAGACGCTCGATGCGCGCCAGGGCACTGTCCACATCCTGCGACGCGCTCCACCGCGGCGTCACGGACACGGCAGCGATGACGAACGCGGCCCTCGTCAGGCATCCGGTCAGGCTCATGCGGCCCTCCGCTCGACCGGAGCGCACAGCGCGAGTACAAGCGACGTCAGAAGTTGCTCCTCCGACGAAACGCGCGATTCCTTGGCGGCGATGTCGGCCGCAAGCAGTGCGTTGAGCGCGTGGTCGAGCTGCGCTGCGTTCCAGCGTTGCGTTGCGCCTTGCCAGCAGGCCACGGCGTCCTTCCACGCGCGCCCGGGAAACGCCTTCCCTTCCTTCAGGAGGGAATAGAACCCGTTTCCGATTCCGGCAGCGGGAACGCCGCGGTCTCGCGCCGCCCTTCCCCAGGCCACGGCCGACATCTGCGTGGCAAGCGCCATGATGATGGTGACTGCGTTCGATTTCGGCTGCCCAAGGACTACAGGAACCAGCTCCAGGGCTCTCGATGCGTTCCGACCGGCGACCGCGTCCAGCAGGTCGGCGAGCGTTTCTCCACTTCGCACGCCGACGACCGCGCGGACCGCTTCCTCATCGATGGTCCTGCCCGTGGCGTAGCTCGCGAGCTTGTCGAGTTCCGATGCGAGCGCGGTCAATTCGGATCCTACGGCCTCGTGCAGCAGGCTCGCCGCCGCAACCGTGATGCCCGCACCAAGTGTTGTTTCGACATGGTGCGCAATCCAACCCGCGATGCGATCGTCGCTCAATGGCGCGAAGTCCACGACGAGCGCAGCGTCGCTCATCGTGCGATCGTCCTTCTCGCCGGCGGGATCGATGAGCAGCAGCACAACGTCCGCGGCGGGCTGCTTGAGGTATCGCTCCAACGCCGATCGCGCATCCTTCTTGAGCGCGTGTGCGTCGCGGATCACCACCATACGACGTTCTGCGAACATCGGAGGCGTGCATAACGCCGTGTCGACTGCCTCGGCGCTGGACTCGTCTCCTCTGAGAATCTCGAGATTGAAGTCGCGCGTAGCGGGATCGAGCACGGCGGTAATCAATTCGCGCGCCGCGCCCTCCTTCAGGAATTCGTCGTCGCCCCGGAAGTAGTAGACGCGCTCAAAGGAGCGGTCGCGCATCGCTTTCCGGAGGGCGCGCTCCACCGCGATCGACATGCGAGCAATATAAACCGTACCGCCGCGGTCCCCTGCGCTCGCGCGAGTCGGGGATCAGTGAGGCCGGGCGCCGTCCCAGCTGGCGTTCAGCAGTCCGGCTGCCGCGAAGCGCAACGGGCCTTCCTCGGCCAGCATCAGGGCGGGCCACATCGGAATGCCCGTCGACATCGATGCGACGTAGGCCTGTGCTGACTCACCTTCAGCGCCGAACATGACGACCGGCGCTGATGCGAATACTGCGGGGAGGCGAACTGCCCTGTCGCTCTCGCTCTCCGGCCAGCTCGTCACACCAACAATCGCGATGAGCAACACCGCGGCGGCGCCCCATCTCATGTAGCCGAAATCCCTGGGCGGTCTGCCCCGGTACGCGGGGCCCTCGGCGGTGATTCGAGCGCGAAGTCGGTCCTCAAATCCGGCGGAGACCTGAAGTGGAGGCAGGTTCTTGACCAGGAGCAGCGCGCGCCGAACTTCCGCATCACGACGGGCGCATCGAGCGCACTCTGTCTGGTGATCACGCATCGCCGCCATCTGGAAGCCTGGCAGCGTGTCATCAATGAACGCGGCATGCTTTGCCGCGAATTCCTTACAATCCATCGTTTTCCGCTCGTGGGAGGAACTGGCGACCGGTACCCGACCCTCGCGGGCTTGGTTCCCGCCCACAGGGAATGGTGGAGGGACCGGACCGTCACGTCCAGAGCGGAAACTGTCACGCTGAACGGCCCCAAAAACATACGCGCCGCGGCTTTACGGCCGCGGCGCGCAAACCTGAGACTTTTCCCTACTCCAGCGAAGGCGCGACCAGGGACGCGAAGGCGTTGCGTGCCCGGTTCAGGCGGGATTTCACCGTACCGAGGTTGCAATTGGTGATTTCCGCAATCTCCTCGTACGACTTGCCCTCGAGCTCCCGGAGGACGAACACGTTCCGATGATGCGGCGGCAGTTTCTCCACAGCATCCTCGACGACTTCCCGAAGGTGCCGCTTGCGGTAGAGGTCATCCGGCCTCGTGCCGGGGTCCTCAAACTGCAATGGCCGGTCGTCGTCCTCCCAGTTCCGCCGGATCGTCTGAAAGAGCACCAGCGGATTCCGGGACCGGTTACGCAATTCGTTCTTCGCCAGGTTCGACGCGATCGTGTAGATCCAAGTCGAGAATTTCCTCGACCGGTCGAACCGGTGGATGTGACGGTACACGCGCACGAACACTTCCTGCACCAGATCCTCGGCGCGTTCCCGATCACCTGTCGTGCGGTAGACAAAATTCAACAGACGATTCTGGTATCTATTGACCAGCTCGTCGAATGCCCGCGATTCGCCTTCGAGGAAGGCGCTAACAACTCCGCTATCGTCGAGCTCGCGAAGGCGCTCGCGAGTCGCCGAACCCGGCGTCGCAACTGCCGGACGAAATGCCGTATCAGCCATGATCCCCTCCCAATGTTGGCGATTCACCGGCCCAACCCACAGTCCACTTCGTCGCCATTGAACCAGACCTGGAACACGTGCTAAAGCACCCATTGTGCCGACCCTTCGTTACGCCACGATTAACAAGGCAACCGCTTACGAGACAACGAGTTCTGATAACAGCAGCCAACTGCGGTCAATCGGGTGAAACGCTTTCGTCCCCGAATGGGGACACCTGTAGCACCTGAATTCGGACATTTGGGGCCTACTGGCCTGATCGAGTGCCTCTTACTTGTGGATGAGCCGGTCAGCCATGAACAACGCGATGATGGTCTTCGCATCCACTATTTCTCCCCGCTCGATCATACGCAATCCGTCTTGAGGGGTATGTGATTCAGGATGGATGAACTCGTCGCGCTCTGGCATAGCATCGCCACGCGTGAGCCCGGTTGCGATGAAAACATGGATGTATTCATCGATGAATCCGGGCGTGGTGAAGAAGCCGCCTAACGGGCGAATGGACTGCGCGGTGCAGCCGGCTTCCTCGAGCAATTCACGTCGCGCGCAGTCGATCGGCTGTTCGCCCTGTTCGAGGCGGCCGGCGGGGATTTCGTACAGGAACCGGTCCGCTGCATAACGATACTGACGGATGAGAAGGATGCGCGCGTCCGGATCCCCCGGATCGCCGAGGAACGGAACGACTGCTGCCGCCCCTGAGTGACGGATCAGTTCCAGCTCGCCGATGGAACCGTCTGGAAACCGGACCTGGTCGATGTCGAGGTTCAGCACCCGGCCTGCATACACGCGACGGGACGCCACGGTGGACTCGCGCCGGCGCGGAGCTCCGGCGGGCCCGTCCCGCGAATCACTCGTCATCGTCGCTGATGAGGCTCACAGGCCCGAGTTGCAGGTCGCCGAGTATCGGCTCCACCTGCGCGCGATCACCGACGGCGAGCACCTGCAGCTGGTCGAGGTGGATGTGCTGCCGCGCGGCACGCTCGACACTTTCAGCAGTCACCGAGCGAACCCGGTCGCGGTAGGTGTCGAAGTAGTCGTCAGGCAACCGCAGCGTTCGCAGGTTTGCCAGGGCGCCGGCAATGGCGTCTGTTGTCTCAAAACGGATTGGGAAGACGCCGTCGAGGTAGGACGTGCTGAGCGAGAGTTCATCGACCGTCGGCGGGCCCGACTGCATTCGCTCCAGCTCCACGATCACTTCACGAATCGCGGATGCGGTTACCGCGGTTGCGACCGCGGTCGACACCACGAATTGCCCTGCATCGCGCCGCCACTCGAATGACGAGAACGCGCCGTACGTGAACGCGTTTCGCTCGCGCAGGTTGAGGTTGATGCGGGAGTTGAAGACGCCGCCCAGAATCGCGTTCATGACGACGACATCGAAGTAGTCCGGATGAGACCGCGGGAGTCCAATGTGTCCGAGTCGCAGCTCCGACTGCGGCGCGCCCGGTCGATCGAGCAAACTCAGGCTCCGGTAATCACGTGCGGGACGGTCGTCCACGGCTGCGGCAGGCGGTTCCGTCGCGTTCCAGTCGGCGAGATGGTCACTCGCCAGTCGAACAACCTGATCAACGTCGACGTCGCCCGCGATCACGAGGGCCGTGGCCGCTGGCGCAAACTGCTGCGCGTGCCACAACCGGCAGGCATCCACGGTCACGCCGCTCACCGTGCGCTCCGAGCCCCCTTCCTGCACGCTCAGTCGAGACGATCGGCGGTACAGAGAACTGGAAAACCGCTCATCGGCGAGACCACGGGGTTCGGCCTTGAGCTCCAGCAGTTCCGCCAGCCGCTCGTCCTTCAGGCGTCCCACTTCGCGCGGAGCGAATGCCGGGGTCCGTACGACTTCCGTCAGCAGCGACAGGGCGGGCTGCAGGCGAGCGGAGAGGACCGTCGTCCGCACGTGAGTGGCGTCCCACGTCGCGTATGAGGATAACGAACCACCGAGTCGCTCGAACTCTTCCGCCAGCGTGCTGCCATCGAGTCGCTCGGTGCC
>CAZSNV010000156.1:0-11418 GCA_964608035.1 uncultured Gemmatimonadaceae bacterium
CGAGCGACGTGCCGGCCAGCTCCAGGGTCGCCGGCGCCCGCTCCAGCATGCGCTCGGCGACGGGCCGGCCGTCAGAAAGACTGAATCCCCAGTCTCCACGGACGAAGCTGCCCAGCCATCGCAAGTACTGGATCGCTAGCGGCTGGTCGAGACCTAACGCGCGGCGGAGTCGCTCGATGTCCTCCGGCCGGACGCCGGGGTTCTCGAGGTACACCGACAGCGGCCCGCCCGGCGCAGCGTGCAGGAGCGCGAAGACCAGCACCGAGACCACAAGGACCAGCGGGACCGATTGAGCTGCTCTCCGAACGACCGTCTGTAACACGATCAGGAGACTGCTTCCTGTTTCCTCAACGGATTCTCCATTCATGCACGTTCCAGAAAATCCCGGCGTTGGTTGGATTGCCGGTGAACCCCTCCAGCGTGCTCGGCACGGCATCGAGTCGCGTCACGTTGTACAGCGGGATCTCGACCGCCAGTTCGGCTATACGCTGCTGCGCCGCGACGAGCAACGCTCGTCGCTTCTCCTGATCGACCGTCCGGTCCGACGCATAGAGGAGACCCGTCAGTGAATCGTCGTCGACGTAGTTGATGTTCCGGCCGTTCGGTGGCGTCCGATCCGACGCGAAAAAGAGCGTCAGCTCGGGATCGGCCGGCATGTGCCACCAGTGCAGCATCGCGTCGAACTTGCCCTCGAACCACAGTCCGCTGATCGACGTGCCATCGACGAGCCGGATCTGCGCATCAACTCCGACGTCGCGCCACATCCGCTGCAGGACCTGGGAGACGTTCTCGCGGACCGCGAAACCGGCCTGCGTGATCATGGTGAATGACAGCCGTTGCCCGTTCCGCTCTCGCACGCCGTCGCTGTCGGTGTCACGCCAACCCGCCTCCTCGAGCAACGCTCGCGCGCGCGCCGGATCGAAATCGTAGCGCATGACCTGGTCGGTGAACGCCCAACTCACCGGCTGGATGGGACCGTGGATCACAGGCGCCAGACTGTCGAGGATCGTCCGCACGATGAGTTCGCGATCGATGGCATGCGTGAGCGCCCGCCTGACGCGGACGTCGCGAAACGCCTCAACCGATCGCTCGTTAAGCGTGACATGTTCGTACGAATTGCCCTGCATGCGATGCACGGACAGGCCGGGAATGCCGTTCACCTCTCGATACTTGTCCCAGGGAACAAGCGCGGTGACGTGCACTTCCCTGCCCCGCAGTTGATTGATGCGGGTGGTGGTATTCGGAATGAACCGGAACAGGATGCGGCGGATCGCTGGGAGCGAATCACCACGCCAGTAGTCCGGCACCCGTTCCAGCAGGACGTACTCGCCGGTCTTCCACTCGGCGACGCGATAGGGCCCCGTGCCTAACGGACTGCGGTTGTAGTCCTGCGCGCCGTCAATGTCGCGCCCGGCGAGCACATGACGCGGCAACGCCCCTCGCACGAACTGCAGCGCGTACGGCGCGTAGACCTCCCGGTATCGCACGATTGCCGTGAGCGAGTCCGGCGTCTCGACGCTCTCGATCCGATCGAACCCGTCGGTGCTTTCCGGGTTGTAATCGGGCGAATTGATCGCCTCGACCGTGAACTTGACGTCGGCTGATGTGAATGGAACGCCGTCGTGCCAACGGATCCCCGGCCGGATGCGCCAGGTTACATCCATCCCGCCATCGGGGCGCAACGTGACACCACCGTTCGCCTGCGTTGGCACCTCGGCGGCCAGCAGCGGGATCACGTTCATCTTCTCATCGGTGACCGTGAGCCCTTCGATCACGCATGTCTGGATGTCTTCGAGGATGTGCGTGCTGAACCGGTTCATCGTGTCCGGTTCACGGTCGTAGCCCACGATGAGCAAATCGTTCGACGCGCCGCCCTTTTCTCCTGCGCACGCCTGCAGAAAGAGCATGAGCAACCCGACGACGCGCGGTACGGTCACGCGCGCCCCTCTGACCTCTGACCCATGACCTCTGACCTCGTCGCCGCCATGAGTCTGGTGGCGAGTGGAACAGGAATCGACCCAAAGCTCAGCAACTCGTCATGATACGCTTGGGCAGAGAACGCAGCGCCGCGTGACCCTTCCTCGGCCGATCGAAGCCGCCACAAGTCGCGGAGCCCCAGCCAGTACATCATTGCCGTACCGGGGAACATCGAGCATTTCGTCACCTCGGCGTGCGCCGCGGTGGGAGTGAGCTGCGCGGCATCGACATGAAAGCGGACCGCGTCGTCAAAGCTCATTCGCCCTGTGTGCAGCTCGAGATCCACCACAGCGCGCGCCATGAGCCGCATGCGCGTGTGTTGCTCGGCGATCCGCTCATCCGTGGTCAGGAATCCGAGCGATTCCATGATCTCGGTGGCGTAGCATGCCCAACCCTCGGCCATCGTCCCGCCGCAGAACATGGCAATGCGGCACGCGGCATCCACGGCGGCCACCTGGCCAATGCGTGAGTCCGAGCGAGCGGCATGCCAGTTCTGCACGTGATGTCCGAGTCCGCCATGATGCGCTACGTGATTCAGCTTGATCGCCGACCGGTTCCAGCTGCGCGCGAATGACTCCTGTGCCGCGGAATCGGTGGCCGACGGCAGCAGCACGTCGTAGTGGCCGACGGAACCAGACAGCGGAGCTGGCGACCGATACGGCAGGTAATAGAGCAGCGGCGCCGCGCGCCGAGCCCACTCGGGCGTGGGGACGTACGGCAGCGCCTGTTCCGGCCACGTCACTTCTCCGGCAGCGAGCTGGCGGCACTCCTGCCAGGCGGAGCGCACCGCGTGCAGGATGTCGTCGCTGTCGGGATGCGTGGAGGCAAGGCGGGCAGCCACCGCGAGCCATTCCTCTCCCTGCAGCCCGTCTTTCAGGTGCGAGGTTTCCCGCTCGAGCGCCGCGCGAGCCTCATGCTGCAAACGCTCGATCGGCACGTCGCACCAGTGACCGCGGCGTATGAGGAGGGCCAGCAGGCCATGGCCGGCCGCATAACGAGCTGAGGGGGCAGCGACCCGTGCGGCGAGATACGACCGGAACCAGTCAACGGCGGCGGCGGCGTGGCCTGTCGCGACTTGAAGATCGCGGCACAATGACACGGGTGCTCCAGCGCCAACCGGCCACCCGGGGAGATCCGCCAGGAGCAGCAGGCCACCCTCGCACTCGCGGACGGCGCGATCGCGCCAGGCGGCGGGCATGTCGCCCTCGCCCAGTGTGCGACGCGCCCCGTGCAGGAAGTCGGGAAACGCGCGCAGACGGGACACCGCGGCTTCGACGCGCGCTTCAACTGGAGCCGACTCGCCTGTGGCAAGCGCGATGACCGAGAACAGCGCTTCACCGACTGCGATGGACGGATTCCCCCGGACGAAGTGCGGTGATTCGTCTTCGGCCAGCCGCACCTCCAGCACCGAATCGGCCAGCGCGCCGTCGATGGCGAGCCAGTCCCGTCGCTTCAGCTCCTCCGAGTGAAGGACGCCATAGCCGGCTTCAGCCAGCAGACGCCGCATGTCAGACATCTCGTCACGCGCCGACTGGACGGCCTCCGGTGCGAAATTCGGGAGCGCGTGGTCGTGCTCGTGAATGCCCGTAAAGGTCGCGGTCACGGGCCGTCGCCGGTAGAAACTCCCGAAAAAGGCGCGCAAAGCGGCGTCGCGCGTATCCTGCGCTCCGGTATGGTCGCTGCCTGTTGCCGGCGCTGCGGTCATGCCTGCGCCTCGTCAAGAGGGAGCGATACCCAGCGCCGCTCGCGGAATGACTGTTCAACTGCGTTGATGACTTCCTGCACGCGCGCCCCGTCGGCAAAGTCTGCCTCGTTCTGTTCGTCCTCCGAGAGGATCTCGGAGATGAAGGACGAGATGAGGTTCGCGTAGAACAGCGTCCGCCACGATTCCCGCGGGTTTCCTCCCGGCGGATAGAATCGCTCTGGCACCGTCAGCTCCCTGAACTCCACCGCGTCAGGTTTCGCGGCGCGCAACACCTCGCACACGCCGTTTTCCTCGACCAGGCGGCAGATCAGGGCGCCTTCGCTGCCGTAGAGCCGCGCCTCGAGGCCAGGATAGTTCCCGACCGTCACAAAGCTCGTTTGCACGCTGCCTAACGCTCCATTGGCGAACTCGCCCAGAAAGATATCGCCGTCATCGATGTTCATCGGCATCATGCGCCCGGTCGCGCGCACCATCCGTTCGGGAATGAAGTTGCGCATCGTCCCGACGACCTGGCGGAACGGACTGCCGGTGAACCACATGCCCAGGTCGATGATCGGCGCGCCATATCCTTCGAGGGATGACACCTGGATGACCGATTGATCGGCCTCGGGGTCCACCTGTCGCAACGGGTTCTGCGGATCGAGCCACTGCGAATTCTGCTCGTACCCGTTGAAGATGAACGGCCGGCCGATGAAGCCCTCGTCGATCAGCGACTTCATGTATTGCATCGCGGGACTGAACCGGAAGGTGAAACCGAGCCGGGTCTTGAGCTTGCGTGAGCGGGCCAGCGCCGCCGCACGCAACGTGTCGCGGTAGTCGAACGCCACCGGCTTCTCGCACAGCACATGCTTCCCGGCTTCCAGCGCGGCCATACTCAACTCGAGATGTGTCGCGCTCGGCGTGCAGACGTCGACCAGGTCGATGTCGTCGCGCTGAACGACCTCCGTATGGTCCCGGGCGATGACGGGGATGTCGAACTCCGTCGCTGCCTGTTCGGCCAGGGCGCGATTCGGATCCGCGATCGCGACCACGGTGCACCTGGGATCCCGGCGATACCCCGGCAGATGCGCGTGACGGGCCCAGGCACCTGCGCCAAGTACCGCAACCCGAACGGGTCGCGAACTCACCGATGGAGGCAATAGGGCCGGCCGACCTGTATGGACATCGCGAGGCGAATTGTAGGCGAACACCATGTTCGTCACCAGCCACCAGCGCATAACGGAGAGGATTCACGTCGCGTCCCTCGGCCAGCGCCGAGCCGCTGATCGGGGCGTAGCTTTCTGATTCGCCTTCTGGACCGAACACCGGAGAACCCGATAATGCGTGCGCCAAGGACCATCCTTCCTGCGGTACTGTTTTTCGTGATCGGCGGACCGGCATCCGCTGAAGCGCAACAGGCCCCCATCGTTTTCACGGGGGTATCGGTCATCCCGATGGATCGCGATGAGGTGTTGTCGAACCAGACCGTGATTGTCGAGAGCGGTCGAATCTCGTACGTCGGCGGCGCGCGGTCAGCGCCGACAGGCGCTACGATCGTCGACGGTCATGGCAAGTTCCTCATGCCGGGGATCGCCGAATTCCACGCGCATGTGCCGAGTGGCGGTCAGGCGGTTCACGCGCATCGCGCGTTGACGCTTTATGCGCTTGCGGGTGTGACGACTGCGCGCGGCATGCTCGGCGCGCCGATGCACCTGGCGATCCGGGACAGCATTGCCGCTGGACAGCTCTTTGGTCCGCGTCTCCTCACTTCGGGACCGTCATTCAACAACAACTCGGTCTCGTCACCGGCGGTCGCGGTGGCGATGGTCAACGACCAGAAGACCGCTGGGTACGACTTGCTCAAGATTCACCCGGGAGTGCCACGCGTCGCGTTCGACTCGCTCGCAGCAACGGCGAATCGCCTGCGGATTCCGTTCTCGGGGCACGTGCCGCTGGAAATTGGACTCGACGTCGCCCTGACGTCGAAGTACTCGACCATCGATCACCTCGATGGATTTGTCGAGGCGATGTACAACGGCCCGCAGCCCCTCACACCGCAGGTGAACGGGTGGTTCGGGCTGGGTATCGTGCGGCAGTTGGACCAGTCTCGTTTCGCGGGAATCATCGATCGCGTGAAAGTGTCGGGCGTCGCCATGGTCCCCACACAGATCCTGATGGACAACTACGCCAATGACGCGACGGGTGAGCAACTCACGTCGTTGCCGGAGTTCACGTACTGGGTTCCACAGCAGGTGACAAACTGGCGCACCCAGAAGGACGGCTTGTTGTCGCAGCCCCCGGTTCCGCGTGAACAGAGCCACGAGTTCATCGCGCTCCGCCGGCGTTTCATCAAAGCGCTGTACGACGCGGGTGTGCCGTTCCTGCTCGGATCAGACGCGCCCCAACTCTGGAATGTCCCCGGTTTTTCGGCGCACCGTGAACTCGGCGCCCTCGTTGCCGCGGGCCTGACGCCTTACCAGGCCATCCGTACCGGCACGGTCAACGTCGCGAAATTCCTCGGCGAAGAAGGGAAATCGGGCGTCGTGCGCGCCGGCGCGCGCGCGGACCTCCTGCTAGTGGACGGTAACCCGCTCCAGGACGTCGCCAACACGCTCATGATCAACGGCGTTGTGGTGAACGGGAGATGGATCGGGCCAGCGGAAAGGGAGCGGCTCCTGGCAGGGCTTGTAAGTCCTTGAACTGATGGCTGCTTACTGCTTACTGCTTGCTGCTCGTTGCACGCTGCTTGCACGCGCTAGGAGACACAGCAAGCAGCACGCAGTAAGAAGTAAGCAGCGTGCAGTTCTGCGTGTTGTCCTACCTGGTGAGCAGCCAGCAGCGGGAGATCGGCGTGCGGATCGCGCTCGGCGCGCCGCGTGGTGCGGTGCTGGGAATGGTCGTCCGCCGCGGGTTGGACATGGCGGATCCGGCGATCGCGTTCCGCGGTGACTGATCGGCGCCCAACCCTTTGCGCTTTGCGCTTTGCGCTCTGCGCTACGTTGGGTACTCCTGGATGAAGTGCGGACTCAGGTGCACGTCGAGCTGGATGAGCGGACCGTCGCCAATGCACTTGAACCCGTGGATCTCTCCGGCCTTGATGATGAGGATGTCTCCGGCGCCCGCCTCGAATTCCTCACCGTTCACGGTCCAGAGTCCCCTGCCCTCCTGGATGAACTGGATTTCGTCATACAGGTGCGTGTGCGGCTTGGGACCGGATCCCGGCACTCCGTGAAAGAGGAAGACCGAGACGTTCACATCGGCGTTATCGGCTCCGACGAAGTGATGCGAGCTGCCACGAAACGGAAGGTCTTCCCGGCGGACGCGAAGCATTTGTCGGAGTAGCTGAGGTCAGAACGGAAAAGGCCGTGCGTCACCTGCTGGACAAGAATGTCGGGATAGAACGCATCGCGCCGGATCGGCGTCGAAACCACGACCAGCTTGCGCACCAGTGCGGGGTGCTTGAACGCGACTTGAAGCGCGACACCACCGCCTAGCGAGTATCCCAGCAGGTCCGCCTGCTCGATCCGAAGATGCTTCATCAGGGCGACGATATCGTCGGCCATCAGCGCGACATTGAGCGGCCGGTCGATATCCGCGGTGCAGCCGTGCCCCTGGAGATCCACACCGATGCCCTGTCGTCCCTTCGCCAGAGCCGGAATGTTCGGTCCGAACATCTCGGTCGCGCCGAGTCCACCGTGCAACAGAATCAGCGGTTTCCCGGTGCCGAAGGTCTCGTAGTAAAGCTTGATGCCGTTGACCGTAGCGTACTGTCCGTTGCCTTTTGCTCCCTGACCGCCCCCGGTGCCCTGGGCCGCGCCCGACGCGCTCAGCGTGGAGGTGCTACGGAAAGCAGGACGGCGTTGCGGGTGAATCGTGTGGAAGCGCGCATGGTTGCAGTCTCCGTCAATCGTTGGCAGGTGAGGTGTTCGGACTTCCTGCCAATGCGTCGAATGAGGTGTCGGGGAATCGACAGGCGGCGCGAGCGGATTCGACCGTAGCGGGCTGCGTGGTTGCCCGACGCACGGAACGTGTTTTTACCCGCTTCCTGAAGCCTGCGCCAGCCACGTACCTGCACGTTCACCTGACTCAGCGCTGTGGGGCGAACACGTTGTGCACCCAACCGGTGAGCTTCGCGATTTCCGTGTTGCGCTCATAAGCCAGGCCAAGCCATACAACGGACAACACTCGAGCCATGAAATCGAGCCGGTCCCTGAATCCCGCATCTACTTGGTGGGGATAACTCAGCAGGACTTCCTCGACAAACGGCCAGCCTTGCCACGTGACGAGAAAGACAAAATCGCGCGCCGCGTCTCCAAGGATCACATCGGTCCAGTCGATGATCCCCGTAAGCCGGCCTGTCTCCGGGTCCACGAGAACGTGCTCTGGCGAGAGGTCCTGGTGGATCAATCGGAGCGGGCCTTCGAAGCGGCTGATCGGAAGCGATACCTGACTGACCCAGCCCAGAGCCAGTTCAACAACAGGATCGATGCCGGGCCGCGCTGACAGCGTCGCAAGCCTCTGTTCTATCCACTCCCGGCCAACTTCGTCATCGACGTCCTCTTCAGCGACGCCTGCCTCACGAGCCGCCGCTACCGGAATCGAGTGGATGGCGCCGAGCGCCTTTCCAATCTGCGGAGCGAGCGAGGGCAGGAAATCCGAGTCAACTTCGTCAGCGGGGATTCCCGGGATGAAAGCATGAGCCGCAAACGGGTACGGAAATTCGCGCGACGGTTGACCGACGAACTGAACCCTCGGTATGGCAATGCCGCGCGGAAGGCGTCCCATCACGAGCCTGTGCACTCGGCGTTCCGCATCGAATAAGGCGGCACCTTCGGCGCGACGCGGAAAGCGAAACACCCAGCCGTCGCTCGTCAGGTATGCATCGAACTCCCAGCCTGAGCCAATGTGCTTCAGGTTGCGCGAATCGATGGCGGGGAAAAACTGTTTGATGAGCGCTGACGCATCGTTCAGCGTCAGCGGGCGGTCAGCTTCCCAAAGGTGACTCATCAGGCGCCCGGCAACGCCGCCGGCGCAGCCAACAGCTATGCGACCGGCTGGCCAAACATGAAGCAGAGGCCATCGGGGGCGATGTCGAAGAAGACGCGCTGGCCCTTGTCGAGTTGGATGTCCTTCACCAGCGGTTCCCTTCCCTTGAACTCGCGAAACGCTCCGTCGACATCATCGACCTCGAAGTAGCATCCCTCCTGCGTAGGATCGCCACCATTCTCGGCCAACCCTATGCGGATGTCGTCGCGCTCGAGGATCGCCCGTCGATACGGTTCCTCGTTCCGGGAAATCAGTCGGAAGCCGTAAGTATTCACGTAGTGCGGCACGGCGTCGTCGACGTTCAGCACCGGCAGGTTCAAAGCGTCGTCCGCATACGGCCTTACTCGTTTGAGCTTCATTGCTATTTGCCCTCCAGCGTGGCGATCCAGTGATGGCCTCGAGACTCATTTTGCGCCAGACCTCAAGTGATGCTTCCCATTCGGCGAACTGCCTTGATCGCACAGCGATTCGGGGTCCCTGACGGTCAATCGATTAGCTCTCCTTAATCTTCAGACGGCCTGATCCATCTATCGGCTACTCAGGGTGAACATCACATTCCCCCTTTGGACCGATACCGCGTGTGGAAAAAGCGTTGTTATGTAAGGGGCGAATGAGGGTTCCGGGCGGCCGCTCTGAGGGGTTGGACTTTGCGTTCATTTGTCTTCAAGTCCCGCGCGTTCAGTATTGCCGCCGGTGCGGTCGTGGCACTGTTGGTGGCATGCTCCAGGGACGCGCTGGGTCCCGATACTGGCCCAGTAGAGTCAGTCGCCGTGGAGCCCTCCACAGCGACGGTCGCCGTTGGCGCGAACCTGTCGCTCAACGCAGAGGTTCGCGATGCCAACGGCGCCGTGATCACGAGCCAGCGGGTGTCATGGGCGAGTGAGGATGCTTCCATCGCCGAGGTCAGCACTTCCGGCGTGGTAACGGGCCGCAAGGTGGGCTCCGTGCTCATCGCGGCGAGTGCGCGCGGCAAGGACGCATTCTCCCGGGTGACGGTGAACCCCACACCAGTGGCCGCGGTGCGTCTCTCGACGGCGAATCGCTCCATGATGGTCGGGCAGACCTTTCAACTAACGGCCGAGGCCCTGGATGGCGAGGGTCAGGTGCTCTCCGGCCGCCCCATCACCTGGGCGACTAGCGCACCAACTGTCGCGACCGTGACGGAGAACGGGTTGGTCAACGCCGTAGCTCCAGGCGGCGCGATCATCACCGCCGCCTCCGAGGGGAAAATCGCTGTCGCGTCAATCACCGTGGCGTCGATACCCGTTGCCAGCGTGGTGGTCGCGCCAGTGGTGGCCAATCTGGTCGTCGCCCAGACCACGCAGCTGAGTGCGCAGCTGCGCGATGCGTCGGGCGGAGCACTGACGGGGCGCGCGGTGGCCTGGTCGAGCAATCGAGTGCAGGTGGCGACGGTGACATCGGAAGGATTGGTGACCGCCGTTGGGCAAGGAACCGCCACGATCACGGCAACGAGCGAGGGAAGGACGGCCACGGCGACCGTCAACGTCAGCCCGCGACCAGTCAGCGCGGTGATCGTTTCGCCCGAGCAGGTGTCGCTGTTCGCTGGACAGACGGTTCAACTGAGCACGCTGGTCACCGACGATCGAGGGCAGGTGCTCACCGGGCGCCCGATCGCTTACGCATCCAGTAGCAACCAGGTGGCGACCGTCTCATCCTCCGGGTTGGTGACCGCCATCGCGCCCGGCGCCGCGACGATCACCGTCACGAGCGAAGGTGCGACGGGGACCGCCGCGGTCACCATCGCTCCCGAGCCGGTGGCCAGCGTCGACGTGACACCGTCCCCCACCAGCGTCGTCGTGGGCAACGTGGCTCAGCTCACCGCCACGCCGCGCAACGCCGCCGGTCAGCCTCTCACGGGGCGCACCGTGACGTGGTCGAGCGGTGCGCCGGGACTGGCCGGCGTCTCCTCGTTAGGCCTCGTCACCGGCATCGCCCCGGGCAATGCCGTCATCATCGCGACCGCCGATGGGCGCCAGGGATCCGCCCTGGTGACGGTGCGGCTGGTGCCGGTGTCCACCGTGTCGGTCACCCCGGCGCCGGCCACCGTCAATGTCGGCCAAACGGTGACGCTCACCGCCACTCTGCGCGACGTGAGCGGGACGGTCCTGTCCGGACGCGTGGTGGGGTGGCAGACCAGCGCGCCGACGATCGCCACGGTTTCAGCCAGCGGCGTCGTAACAGGGGTGGCCGCTGGAACCGCGTCGATAACAGCGAGCAGCGAGGGCCAGAGTGGATCGTCGACGGTAACGGTCGCGACCCTGGTGCCGGTTTCCTTCGCGAACGGCTCGAAATAGGCGATCTCCTGCGATTGTCCATAGGCGCCGCCCCAGGTCGCGATGCTGAGCGTATCCTCGGCCCGCGCGCCGGCCGATGCGACGACGCAAGCGGCAAGGATCGCCGCGA
This sequence comes from uncultured Gemmatimonadaceae bacterium, assembly GCA_964608035.1. Taxonomy (GTDB): domain Bacteria; phylum Gemmatimonadota; class Gemmatimonadetes; order Gemmatimonadales; family Gemmatimonadaceae; genus JABWBJ01. The sequence continues at coordinate 11,132 of CAZSNV010000156.1, forward strand.
GCCCGCGGCGCTGAACAAGCGCGGCCGCAGTCGCGAGCATTCGGTCAAGATGGCGGTTGCGTTGCCCGGACACTGTCATGTTCTCGGTTGAAGACATCTCCCGCGAGGATCAGCGCGGCGAAATCTGGTTGGCCGTCGAGCCCGTCTGCGCCGATCCCTCGCCGAGGGTTGGGCGGTCGGCTCTCCGGATCATGGGTTGCGCGAGCGACCCGCTGATGGAGAACCGCGGCGGGGTCTCAGTGCTGAGCTGCGAAGCCTTCAGCGGCGGAGAGTGACTGGCGACGAAC
>CAZSNV010000157.1:0-11368 GCA_964608035.1 uncultured Gemmatimonadaceae bacterium
CGGGCTTGTAGAGGAGAGCCGGGAAGAATGCGCGCGACAGCGCCTCGTCATTCACCACGTAGCAGTAGTCGACCCACGGGAACGTGCCGCCGCAATGGAGGTCGACAAGCACTTCGATGTGGTCGATGAATTCATGCGCGATCGCGTAAGCCTGCTGTTCGCTCAACCAGCCGTCGGGCGCGCCGGGGAAGAGCCGGTTCATGTCGAGCATGTCGATCGGCGTGTTCCGGGTGATCCCCTCCATCGCGAGCGGATTCGCGACGCCGAGAATCCGGACCGACCCACGCAGCGCGGATGGGTCGAGCGTGCGCACGAGTTCACGCGCGATCAGGAGGCCGTCGAGTTCATCGCCGTGGATCATGGCAGAGACGCCGACGGCGGGCCCGGGCCTGGTGCCCTGAATGACGTGAATCGTCAGGCCGAGTTCGAAGCCGCTCGCCAGTGTGGTGATCGGGGCGAAGTGGCGCGACCGGCCCGGGCCGAGTTCAATGACTGTCGAAGCGGAAGGAGACATGACGGGATCGCGTGGAGGGCGGGCATCGTCCAAGGCGCGCTCGAAAGTATCCTCCGCGCGGTCGTCTGCCACCTCGATGCTGCGCGTCAGCGCCAGATAATTCGGTAACGCCCCACGCCAGGCACACCATCGTCGGTGCACGTCGTCGCCCAGATGAAATCGCGCGAGCTTCCATGGCACCAGCCGTCGGAACTGCCGGCTTGACGCTGACGGGGCCGGTCTATACTTTGCAGTGCAAAGTACTTGCCGCACGATTCCATCCGCGACACCAGCTCACACCGAATGCCGTACTCAATGGGGCCCCCACGCGCGAACGGGAGCGACCGGGTGACCGAGCCGCGGTATGGCGGAGAGCGACGACTCACTTCTCAAATGGGCAGGACAGGCACCTGACGATGAAAAGACCGCATCGCATCGACCAACTCCGGTTTTCCTGGCTGGACTTCAAGGTCGGGTTCCGCATGCTGGCGCGGTATCCGGGACTCACCGTCGTCGGCACGGTGGCGATTGCGGTCGCGATCGCGTTAGGCTCGCTCTACTTCGAAGCCATCAACAAGTGGCAGAACCCGCGGCTACCCATGCGGGACGCCGACCGCGTGATTTCGATCCGGAACTGGGATGCCGGCGAAGTCGGGACGGAGCCACGATCGCTCCACGACTTCTCGGTCTGGCGTGAACAGGTGAAAACGATCGACAACCTTGGCGCAGCAGTCGCGTTCGTGCGGAACCTCCAGACGGAGGATCAGCGCATCGAGTCGGTGCTGGGCGCGGAGGTTTCGGCCAGCGCGTTCGCGCTCATGGGGACGGCTCCGTTGCGCGGTCGCGCGCTCACGACGCAGGATGAGCAGCCGTCGGAGCCGCCGGTGGTTGTCATCGGTCACGCAGTCTGGAACACGCGCTTCGCGAGTGATCCGCAGGTGGTCGGTAAGACCGTGAAACTGGGCACCGTTACCGCAACCATTGTCGGCGTAATGCCGGAGGGCTTCGCCTTCCCGTCCAACGAACGCATTTGGCTTCCGTTGCGTGTGGACGGATCTGTGCTCGCGCCGCGAACGGGACCCGGCGTGCAGATCTTTGGCCGCCTCCGACCGGGTGCATCCATGAAGGAAGCACAGGCGGAGCTCGACGTCATCGGAGCGCGCCTCGCGGCCAGCTATCCCGAGACGCACAAGAACCTGAGACCGCGCGTCACGCCATACGCCAAGCCACTCACCGTCGGCGGCGAAGCGATGCTTATCCGGAACGTGCTGTACATCGTGAACGGCATTTTCCTGGCGCTGCTGGCCGTCATGTGCACGAACGTGGCCACACTCGTGTTCGCCCGGACGGCCACCCGCAGTTGGGAGATCTCGGTTCGCAACGCACTCGGCGCCAGCCGCGGGCGCATCATCTCACAGCTGTTCATCGAGGCGCTGGTCCTGGCCGGCGGTGCAGCGGTGGTGGGGCTGGTTATCGCGAGAGTTGCGATGGGCTGGGGATTGAGCCAGGTGGCCGCAAGCGATTCGCTGCCGTTCTGGATCGACGCCAGTCTGTCGTGGAGAACCGTGCTGTACGCGGGGCTGCTCACGGTGTTAGGCGCACTGATCGTGGGCGTGCTGCCGGCGCTGCGGATCACGAGGGCAAGCCTGCACGACGCAATGCGCAGCCAGGGCGCGGGCTCCGGTTTGAAGTTTGGCGCTTTCTGGACCACGGTGATCGTGGTGCAGGTCGCGATCACCGTCGCGTTCATCCCGTTGGCCGCCGGTGGCGTCTTCGAGTCCAACCGGTTCCGTCAGCGCGCGGAAGGTATCGGTGCGGAGAGATTCCTGACCGCGAGCGTCGACATTGACCGCGAGGATCACGTGGCCGATTCGGCCGCGTTCGTCGGGCGCGCGCGCCAGCGCTTCGATGAACTCGAACAACGGCTCAGCGCGGTGCCTGGTGTCGAGCATGTGGCTTTCTCCGACCGCCTTCCGGTGGAGGACCAGTTCAAGTACGGGATCGAGGTCGATACGGTAAACGGCGCGCCGGCCACCGGTCTGCGCAGGAGCACCCTGGTCCACGTTTCCCGTGGCTTCTTCGGCGCCTTCGGCACGTCGGTCGTTGCCGGTCGTGATTTCAGGCCACTCGACTTCGAAATCTGCCGCGTGATGATGGTGAACGAATCATTCACGCGTCACGTGTTTGGCGGCCGCAACCCAATCGGTCAACGCATCCGCATCACCGAAGGTGAAGTCAGCAGCGTTGGCGGCGAGCAGTGGTACGAGGTCGTCGGCATGGTCAAGGACTTCGGCTGGCAGTTGCCACGGCCGGAAGAGCAATCAGCGATGTACCTCCCGTCCTTGCCCCCACCGGCCGGGCGCGCCGGCAGCATCGCCGTGCGTGTCCGCGATCCCGAAGTGTTCGCTGAGCGTTTGCGTGCGGTGGCCGCCGAGGTCGATCCGACCATCCGGCTCACCGAGGTTAAGGCGCTCGCCAACGCGGGAGGTGGGGAGGCGCAGACGAACTGGGCGCTCACATCGGTAGTCGGCCTGGTCTCGTTCATCGTGCTGCTTCTCTCTGCGACCGGCATCCACTCACTGATGTCGTTCACCGTAGCGCGGCGGACGCGCGAGATCGGCATTCGCGCCGCACTCGGCGCGCGTCCGGGCAGCATTGTCGCCGGCATCTTCGGCCGCGCACTCCTGCAGGTCAGTGCGGGGTTGGTCGCGGGCAGCGCCCTGGTTGCATTCGTGGGCCTCGGCTCAACGCGCGAGGTCCTGATCCTCCTCGCGGCGGACGGCATCATGCTGGTCGCTGGACTGACCGCGTGCGCGGTCCCGCTGAGACGTGCGCTCAGGATCCAGCCGACGGAAGCCTTGAGGGCGGAAGTCTGATGCAACGCGCGATCGCCGATTTGCTTCAGGCCGCCTGTCGCGCCTCGATCGGCTTCACGGTCATCAGCCCACGCAGGTTCTGTCTCAGACGGACCCGCCACATCCAGTAGAGCAGCACCACGAGCGGGCCGCCGCCCAGAATGAGAATCACCGGGAAGCTGCGGAGCTGCGGGGGCATGAACTTCATCATCACGAGCTGGGCAGCGAACGACCCGGACGCGATGAACAAGCCGAAGCACATCCGCCAGAGATGCCGCGCGAGCCGTCGCGTGCCCTGAATACCGCCGGCCAGGATCATCCTGAAATCGCCGATCGCGGCAAGCAGGATGACGGTGCCCAGGAAGAACAGCATTCCGGCAGGGACACCATTGAGATGGTTTCCCGGCCTGCCGAGCGCGGTGAAGGCGCCGAGGTACGTCGCGGCTGCGAAGGTGAAAGCCAGCGCCATGAGGGCGATGTCCACTCCCCGGCCCAGAGCAGGCAGCGGCCTGACGGCGGTGAATGCGGTAAACACGAGATAGACGGTGAGCGCTCCGGCACTGATGGACTCGCCCTCGTAGGCGGAGATACCCGCCCCTGTAATACCGTTGGCGATCATCGTGTACACGAAGACCAGGCCGGCGCGGCGATGAAGCTTTCCTCCCTTGGGAGCGGCGATGGCGATGAGTCCGGCCGTGAGGGCCGCCACGCCCATCGCGACATGAAACGCGAGGGACAGAAAGGGCAGCCCAGTCGACGTCGCGAGTGTCAGACGATCGCTCACAGCTCCACCTCAGAGAGATTTGTCTTCAGGAACCGGCTATCTATGGGTTTCCAATACGACGCGCCAGAAGGTTTGTTTCAGGGTCCATTCGCCTTTGCGCGGATCAAACCGGCGACGCTACTTGGCCCGACGCTGGCGTTGACGTCTAGGCGAAAGCCTGATGTGAGAAGTCGCACACCCCGCTTAGGCTGACGGGTCCCTTTCTCACGCAACGAAGCTCCGCCGCGCTCGTCCTCTGGGGAGATGCAACTCCGACTGCTCGCCTTCTCGACCGCTCTCCTCGGCTCGGTCGTCGCGGTAACCAGCCCCGCAGATTCAACTGCGGGGCGCCCCGCGCCGCCGGTTGACGGTCACGCGCGCATCCCCCACGTCTCGCCCGAGTCAGCGGGCATGTCACCGGCACGCCTGGCGTTGATCGATGAGGTCATGCGCCGCGGCATCGCGGCCGGCGGATTCCCCGGCGGCGCCGTCATCGTCGGGCGACGCGGGGCCATCGTCTGGGAGCGCGGATACGGCACGCTCGATTGGACGTCGAATGCGCGAGTCGACGCCGAGCGCACGATGTACGACGTCGCGTCGCTCACCAAGGTGGTGGCCACCACCGCCGCCACGATGGTGCTCGTCGATCGCGGCAAACTGCGGCTGGACGAGCCGGTGGTGCGTTCGCTGCCGGCCTTCCGCGGTAGGGGCAAGGACGAGATCACCATTCGCGACCTGCTGATGCATCGATCCGGCCTTCCCGCCGGACGCGTCCTGTCGCGCAAGGGATCCGGACCGGAATCAGCCCGCCGGATGGTGCTCGCCACGCCGCTCGTCAGGCAGCCGGGTTCGCGCTCCGAGTACTCCGACCTTGGGCTCGATGTGGTTGGCTTTGCCATCGAGCGCATCTCGCGACAGCCCCTCGACCGGTTCCTCAGGCGGGCGGTGTACGATCCACTCGGCATGACCTCGACGATGTTCCGTCCGGGCCCGACACTCCGGTCGCGCATCGCACCGACGGAGACTAGAGTAGCCCGCGGCGAGGTCCACGACCGGAACGCCAGCGCGTTAGGCAGTGTGGCCGGTCATGCGGGACTCTTCGCCACTGCGGGAGATCTTGCCACCTTTGCGCAGGTGATGCTCGACAACGGCATGGCGGGCGGTACAAGGGTCTTTGCCGAGAGCACCATCACCGAGTTCACACGGCCAGGCGCGGGGTGGCGCGGACTCGGCTGGGAGACCTGCCCGGGCGGCGGGAGTTGCGGACACTATCTCTCGTCGCGCGCGTTCGGGCATACTGGGTTCACCGGAACATCGATGTGGATCGATCCCGAGCGCGACCTGTTCGTCATCGTGCTCACGAACTGGATCCACGGCCGCGCAAGTGGTGGGGTAGCGCCAGTAGCAATCCTACAAGACGTCCGCGGCGACATCGCCGATCTCGCCGCGCTGTCTATCAGCGATGGAGGAGTGGAGCCCGCGATGCCGTGGCGCCTCCGCAGCGAGCTCCGGATCGGATGGTGGTGAGCTTCGGCGCGGCGAAAACAAACTCGGGGTTCCTCCGAGGCGACTGGAGCGCATTTCTTACGTTGGCGGGCTCGCCGTGGCTTCGTTACGGCTCCAGGCCGGAGCCGACGGGCGAAGTGAGTTTTGATGCCGCGCCGACGGGGAATCACCGGCAAGCGGTATCACCTCGGCGGCGAACCGCTCCATCTCCTCGAGCTGCGGACTGCACTGCAACAGGAGCAGATCGACTCCGATGTCGCGATAGGCCTGGACACGATCGGCGACATAGGAGGGAGTTCCCACTAAACCGGATCGTAGCCCGCGATTCGAGACGGAATAGTCTTCCAGGCTCACGCGCTGCTCGAGCTTCGTGTTCGAGATCCAGTCCTGGTAGTTCTGGTAGCCGGGCGAGCCGGCCGAGACGTTGGTGATGCGTTCGAGCTCCGCTTTCGCCTTGCGTTCGTCGCTGCGAACGATGGCGTACGCCGCAATTCCGAACTGCATCGGCGGGAGACCGAGGGCTTCGCGGCGATGGCGCAAGTCCGCGATGCGCGCGGCAATGCGGTCAGGTGGATCGCCGTGCATGACATACGCGTCGCACGTCGCGGCGATCAGATTCTTGGCTGCGTCCGACTCGCCTCCGGCGTAGATCGTGGGACGCGGCCAGCGCACCGGCTTCGGCTCGGCGACTGTCTCTTCGACGCGGTAGTACTGTCCTTCGAAGCTGAAGGACGGCTGCCGCCACACACCATCGACGACCGCCAGCCATTCCTTCGTCCGCGCATAACGATCGTCGTGCTCATCAAAGCGCACGCCGTAGCGACGCGCCTCGTCCTTCCACCACGAGGAAACGACATTGAGCGAGAGCCGGCCGTTCGAGATGCGGTCGATGTTCGCCGCCTGCTTGGCGAAGATGGCCGGGTTGTGGAACGTCGGCCGGACCGCGACCATGAGTTCGAGCCGGTTGGTGACCGCCGCCAGGGCGGCAGCGGTCGACCACGCGTCAAGCGACGGCGCGTCGATCCCCTTGATGTCGTTCAGAAAGAGCTCGGCGATCAACGTGAGATCGTAGCCGATCTGCTCGCTCCGTTGCGCCAGGCGTCGCACGTAGTCCCACGATGCTTCCGCCTGCTCATCGTCGACGTTCCGCAACCAGCCGCCGAACACGGGGAGCCAATACCCATATCGCATCGCGTTCATACCGGCGCTCCCTCCGTCACGGAAGACATGAAACTCACGTCGGCGGACTCGCCCGACGTCCGCAGGTCGTTCTGAGCTCTGAGCTCTGAGCTCAGACCTCGCCTTTCCAGATAGTCCACGAGGTTCACAAATGGATCGAAGCCGATCACGTTAGGCGCGTCGGCCACGAAGTTCGACAAGGCATTGATGTCGTAGAAGTAGTGTTTCCCGTCGCGGTCGTCGACGAGGTACTCGATGCCGCCGACGTCGAGCTTCGCGGCGCGGGCGATGCGCTCCACCTGGCCGATGATCTCTGCCGGCGGTCGTGTTCCCTCTACCCGCAAGCCGGTCTTCGGCGCGTCGACCGCGCAGGCGCCGCGCACGAGCTCGACGCCGGTCGTGGTCTGGCAGGCGTCGGCTGGGCAGAGATCGAACGACCCCGTCGCCGGGAAGACGTTGATGGCGTAGAGATACTCGCCGCCTAACGTTTCCAGGCGGGTGATGTGCCCATCGCGCAGGGGCGCCGCTTCCTGCACAAGCGCCGTCCCGTCCACGCCGAGCGACACCGTACCGCGCTCCACGGCGTCGGCCAACGCGTCGGCGGTGTCGTAGCGGACGATCCCTGCTCCGCTCCCGCCGACATTGGCTTTCACCAGCACCGGGAAGCGGAGCCGGCTGGCCGCCGCCGGCGCCTGGGCGGGGTTGTTGATCGCGAAGGCGCGCGGGTACGGTAGCCCGAGCTCCTGCAGGAGATCGAGCTGCGACGCCTTCGAGAGCTCGAGCGCATATACGGCGCTGCCGTTCACGACGGGAACGCCGAGGCGCTCGAGGTGGCGGATCCAATGGAGCGTGTAGAACGTCGTTTGGGCGTGGCCGCGCAGATACGCCGACGGGCTCGCGCGATTGAAGACGAGCGAGTATGGCGGGTCCGTCTCTCCCGGGTCATAGAGGTGCGACGCCGCGTCGAGGCGGACGTACTCGTGACCCCGACGGTCCAGCTCCTTGAAGAGCGGCCGGAACCAGTCGGGATGTTCGTGGTAGACCGCGATCGGTCGAGACGGGCGAGCCCGGGGGCCATTGCGCGATGGAGAGGTCATGAAGGGATGCTCCTCGTTAGGGTCATGGGTTCACGGCCAGGATCGGCCGCGCTTCGGATCTGTGAGCGTTCGGCAAGCAAGGCGCTTTCGGTGACTGCGCGTTCGATGCGCTCGAGGACGTGGGCGTGCGGGACACCGGCATCGAACTCGGCGTCGATGGCGTAGACGCCGGTGGGCGACACAACGGCGCCGACGCTCGCGAAGAGCGGTCGGAGACCGTGGTCGAGAACGAGCTGGTGCCCCGGGGCGCCGCCGGTGGCGATGGCGAGGCCGACCTTGCCGACGAGTGCCCGTGGTGCGAAGAGGTCGAAAAAGACCTTGAGCAGTCCGGTGTACGTGGCCCGATAGACCGGCGTGCTGGCCACGACGATGTCGGCGTCGCCGACCGCCGCCAGCGCACGTTCCAGATCCGCGGAGACGCGGCGTCCAAGCAACGCGTCCGCGGGGAGTTCGTTGAGGTCGATCAGGTCGGTGACCATTCCGCGGTTGGCCAGCCGGCCCAGGGCGTGTTCGAGGAGGGTGCGCGAGCGCGAGCGCGCCGACGGACTCCCCGAGATTCCAATCGCGGTCAATGATTCACTCACTGCATCGCTCATTCCTGGCTTCCCCAGTCGTGTGGTTCAATCGCGAACGCCAACAAAAAACCCGGCCCTCTTGTGGAGAGGGCCGGGTCTCAAACTCGAGCGCGACTTCGCTCTAGTTCGGGTAGCGCCTATGACGCACGGCACACCCTGACCGCTCTCCGGTGGAAAGCCGCCACGGTGAACACATGCAGACCTGCAATGATTGCACGCTGAACGCGAGCATCGTCAGGATGTGAAGGACCGAAAACGAAAATCGCCCGGTGGAGGAGGCCGCCGGGCGCAATCGCTTTTTAGCACCTTGTTTAACGTGGCGGCAATAGGCGGTAAATCACCACGGTCGTTCGATTGTTCTCCGATGATAGGGCCGAGATCCGCGGTCGTCAAGGTGGGGCACGTAACCGAACGGTGACACGGCTGGCTGCAGCAAGCAATTTCAGGCCGTCCGTTTCCACATTCGTCAACTCACCTTTCAAGCGCGTCACGGGACACTGGCGTTGGTCGCCCGTCGTTGGATGGCGCGCAGCCACATCCGGCGAATGAGGGCGCTTCCGGGGTAGATGATGCGCCAATAGGCGGCAAATCGGCGACGCCCCGCGGCGCTGTTCGCAAACACACGCGTCTCGGTTGACACGAGCGACCGGCCGGGTCCATCAGGCGTTACAACAAAATTCATCGCCGCCAGGACGAACCCCGGTCCCAGCTCTCGCTGAAAGACCTGTGGCGTCAACGTCCCCTGAGTTCCCGGCGGGGCCATGATGACCGTGCCGATGACGAGTTCGCGCGGAACGTCATCAGCGAGACGCACGAAGCCGCTCTGGGTAGCCACGTCGATGAGCGACTCGCGTCCTCCCGCGTTGAGGATGCTCGGTGGGAGTCGCTGACCGCCGCGCCGGATCCAGGTCAGCGCACGGAATAGACGGATCTCGTCAGCCCGCACGCGCTTCATGGCATCGAACACGCGCGGCGACGGGGCCGCAACTCTGATCACGTGATATTCGCGAAACTGCCAGGCTGGGACAAATTCATCGAGGCGCGTTTGCACCCGTGCGACTCGCGACTCGGATACTGGAAGGATCAAGCCGACCCCTGCCAGGAGCACGCCCGCTCCAGAAACCACGAGTCTTCGAGGACGCGTCCACGCCCGCAGCCGCCGAATCGGTTTCACGAGAAGAACGACTCCGGCGAGAGCAATGATGAGGCCCGAGTAGACGATCACAGACCCGATCATGCGAACACTCCCTGAAACCGCTGCCTGGCCCTGTTAATATACCTTGACCCGTATATACCCTGCGGTGTACATTACGGCCATGGAATCTGTCTTCGAAATCATCGCCGAGCCGAACCGCCGAGCAATACTGAGCCTCCTGGTCTCCTCACAACAGTCGGTTGGGGAGATCGAGCGTCAACTTCGTATGCCGCAACCGACCGTGTCAAAGCACCTGCGCGTGCTGCGCGAGGCCGGTTTCGTGGAATCCACGGTGGACGCACAGCGCCGTCTCTACCGGCTGAAGCCGGAATCACTACGCGAGGTGGATGCCTGGCTGGATCAGTTCCGACGGTTCTGGTCCGCTCACGTGGATGCTCTCGAACGCCACCTCGACAAGATGGACGAGCCGAAACCAGAGAAACGGAAGACAAGGAGAAAGAACCGATGAACATCCTGCTGTGGATCCTTCAGATCGCGCTTGCCTTCCTCTACCTCTCAGGCGGCGCCTACAAGATGTCCAAGCCCCACGCGCTGGCGAAGCAGGTGCACGGCGCCCCAGCCGCGGGCGGATGGCGTGCGCTCGGCGCACTGGAGTTGTTAGGCGGCCTGCTGCTGGTGGTCCCTGCGGCCCTGAACTGGATGCCGATGCTGACGCCGCATGCCGCTGCCGTGCTCGCGCTGGAAACCTTGTTTCTCGCCGGGCTCTACGCGCGGCAGTCGCTCAAGCTGGTCGTTGCCAACCCGCTGGTCTGGGCCGCAGTGATGGGACTCATGGCGACTTTCGTTGCGTACGGACGGTACGCGCTCAGCCCGCTGGTCTAACACGGAGAATGAAAATGATTGCTCGCGAGCAGTACACGCCGGGTCCGGCCAGCGGGGCGCGGATAGAGAAAAAAGAGGGAGAGATGTGGACGCTCGTTCTTGTCAGGGAGCTGCGCCATTCACCGGAGAAAGTCTGGCAGGCGCTCACTGACCCGGCGCACCTGCGCGAATGGGCTCCATTCGATTCAGACGGCAACCTGAGCGCGGCCGGAAGCACGGTGAGGCTCACCACGGTGGGAGCGCCCACGCTGTATGTCACCGAAACAACAGTGACGCGCGCTGACCCTCCGCGGGAGCTGGTCTACAACTGGGGTGGCAACGACATGCGGTGGGAGCTCGAACCCAATGGTAGCGGCACGCGCATGACGTTGTGGACCAGCATCGATCGCCGTTACATCGCGATGGGTGCCGCCGGGTGGCACCTGTGCTTCGATGTCCTCGATCACCTGCTCAGCGGCACGCCACTCGGCCGCATGGTTGGGATGGAGGTGATGAAGTTCAGCGGCTGGCAGCGGTTGCACGCCGAGTATGCCAAGCAGTTCGATACTGAAAGAAGTTCACAATGAACTGGAGCAAGTGGGTTCGGCAGATCCACCGCTGGCTGTCCATTGCCTTTACGGTGACCGTCATTGCCAACTTCATCGCCCTGGCACAGTCGGGTGGTGCGATGCCTCCGCCCTGGGTGACCTACGCGCCGCTGCTCCCGCTCGCCCTGCTCCTGCTCACCGGTCTGTACATGTTCGTGCTGCCGCATGCCACCAGCTGGCGCGGCAGGAGGCGGGCATGAAGAAGCCGAGCGCGAGCCAGGACCAGTCGGCATCGGAGCACATCTCGAAAAGAATCGCCGAACTCGGGGACTGGC
>CAZSNV010000158.1:0-11340 GCA_964608035.1 uncultured Gemmatimonadaceae bacterium
GAGTACTACGAGGTGCCCTATGGCAACCCGGGGGCATCGGTCCAGGGCACGTTCTCGCCGCGCGGCTTCGACATCGATCGCAACGGCGTCGCCTGGGTTGCACTCGCCAGCGGACACCTGGCCAGCTTCGATCGCCGGAAATGCCGCGGGCCGCTCAATGGTCCGACCGCGACGGGCCAGCACTGCCCCGAGGGGTGGAGCTTCTGGGCCGAGCCCCTTCCTCAAATGAAGGGCGTCGCCACACCGGGCAGCGCCGAAGGAAGCTACTACACGTGGGTCGACCAGTTCGACACGTTCGGACTCGGCCGCAACATCCCGATCAACACCGGGAATGCGTCCGAGGGATTGCTGGCGCTCAAGGACGGCCGCTGGGTTGTCATGCGGGTGCCATATCCGCTCGGCTTCTTCACGAAGTGGTTGGACGGCCGGATCGACGATCCTAACGCGGGCTGGAAGGGGCGAGGCCTCTGGACCACGATCAGCACGCGGGCGCCGTTCCATATGGAAGGAGGAAAAGGCACCACTAGTAAGGTCATGAAATTCCAGCTTCGGCCGGATCCCTTGGCTAAATAGGGGCGGGCTGCGTGCTGATTGCTTCTTTCTAGTGCTGCGCCTGCGTGCTGGTGCTGGTGCTTGGTGCTGACGGGAGGACGCAGCGCGGCATAACTTGATGCCGATGGCGGACACGACCGCACGACTCGCCTCGGCGTTAGCCGATCGCTATCGCGTCGAGCGCGAACTCGGCGCGGGCGGGATGGCGACGGTCTACCTCGCCGAGGACCTGAAGCACAGCCGCAAGGTCGCCATCAAGGTGCTCCGCGAGGATCTCGCGGCTTCGGTTGGTGCGGCCCGCTTTCTGCGCGAGATCGCCATCGCCGCCCAGCTGCAGCACCCGAACATCCTGGCGTTGCTCGATTCGGGTGAGGCCAACGGCCTGCTGTATTACGTCATGCCATACGTGGAGGGGCCTTCCCTCCGGGACCGTCTGACCAAAAGTGGAGAGTTTCCGGTCGCCGAAGCGATCCGCCTCCTGGTCGAAGTCACTGACGGCCTCGCCTACGCGCACGAACGGGGCGTGATCCATCGTGACATCAAGCCGGATAATGTGATGCTGTCCGGCCGCCACGCGCTGATCACCGACTTCGGCGTGGCGCGCGCCGTCTCGGCCGCAGGCAGCGGGCATACCGTTACATCGTTAGGCGTCGCGCTCGGCACGCCGGCCTACATGGCGCCGGAGCAGGCCACCGCGGATCCGAACGTCGACCATCGCGCCGATATCTATTCGCTCGGGGTTCTGGCGTACGAGTTGCTCACCGGCCGCCCTCCGTTCACCGCCGTGACGCCACAGCAGGTCCTGGCGAAGCAAGTCACGGAAGCACCCGATCCCGTCTCGCGACACCGTCCTGCCCTTTCGCCTGAACTCGAGGCGTTAGTGATGCGATGCCTCGCCAAGCGTCCAGCCGATCGATGGCAGAGCGCCGCCGAGCTGCTCGGCGCACTCGAACCGCTCGCCACACCCAGCGGGGGGACGGCGCCAACGTCGGTGCGAATCACAGCGACCCGGCGCCGGTCACCGGTGCTGCTGATCGGCGGCGCGCTAGGTGTGGCGCTGGTCACGGCACTGGCATGGTGGCGGATCGGCTCCGCGGGCGCGTCAGGCAACGATCGTTCCATTGCTGTACTGCCGTTCGAGGTTCTTGCCGGCGACTCTTCCGAGTCTTCGTTCATCCGCGGCGTACACGGCGAAATCGTCACGCAGCTTTCGCGCGTGGCGTCGTTGTCGGTCGCGTCGCGTGCGTCGTCCAGTGCCTATCGCGGCAGCAACAAGTCGGCGCGGGAAATCGCGAACGAGCTCGGCGTCGCGACGCTTCTGACGGGCAGCGTGCAGCGTGCGGGCGGTCGCGTCAGACTTCAGGTCTCGCTCGACGACGCAGCGCGCGGGCGGCAGATCTGGGCGGAAACCTTCGATCGCGAACTGACAGCTGAAAACCTCTTCGTCATCCAGGGCGAAGTCGCCGAGCAGGTCGCGAACGCGCTCCGTGTGCAATTGAGCGCGGGAGAAGCCGCCGAGATCTCCAAACCGGCGACGCGGAATCTGGCTGCACTGGACCTGTACCACGCTGCACTGCAACGCTGGGAGGAACGCTTCCGGCCGTCCGACTCAATCGTGGTACGGTCCCTCGAGCGCGCGGTGATCCTCGATTCCACTTTCGTGCGTGCCTGGAGCCTGTTGGCGTTGACGCGAAGCTGGCAAATGCGACTTGGCGTGTCGTTCGACACGCTTCCGGCATGGCAGGCGGTGCAGCGCACCCAGGCGCTTGCTCCAGGCTCGCTCGAGTCGATGCTGGCGGCGGGCTACTACCACTACTATGCACTGGGCGACTTCCCGAGGGCACTGGCCGAGTTCGAGACGGCGCGGCGACAGCTTCCGGGTTCATCCGAGATTCTGAACGCCGTCGGGCTCCTCCTTCGCCGAGTCGGACGGATGGACGAAGCTCTCGCGACCTTCAAACGGGCGACGGAGATCGATCGTCGCAGCGTCGACTCGTGGACCAACTATGGCGAGACCTTGTGGTATCTCGGGCGTTTTCCGGAAGCGCTCGCGGCCTACGATCGCGTCCTGGAGTTCGCGCCGACAAACCTCAATGTCCTGGGCAGGAAGTTCCAGACGCTGCTGAGCGGTTTTGGTGACACCACAGCGGCATTCGCTTATGGCGACACAGCTCGGCGGCTCGCGGACGCCAGCGGAGCATCGGCGTTCGACCTAAACGTCGCGTTAATCCGGAAGGATTGGGCCGGAATGGAGCGGGCCGCACTGGCAAACGTCGCAAACCGGTCAACTTTCCAGATCGATGGACTGCAACACCATGTTGCAGCGGCCGTGGCACGGCGCATGGCAGGCGACCGGTCCGGGGCTCGCGCATTCGCAGACTCGGCGGTGAAGCAAGCGTCCGCAGCAATCGAGACCGCGAGCCAGCGTTCGATCGATCCGTTCGGCCCGCGCGCCATTGCGCTCATGCAAAGGGCCATTGCCCGCGCGGCGGCCGGCGACAGTGCGCTTGCCGTGGTAGAAGCAGAACGAGCGATTAAGGCATTCAACCGAACGGTCGACCCTGTCGACGGGCGGTACATGCACTCGTACCTCGCATTGGTCTATACGCTCGTTGGTCGGAAGGCCGACGCGATCGAGCAGCTCGACCTCGCGATGCAGGTGCCGGTGGTCCTTACGCGACACGACCTCCGTCTCGACCCGCTCATGGAGTCGTTGCGCGGGGATCCGCGATTCGAGCGGCTCGCCACCGGTGGACGCCCGTAAACTTCTGGTGCATCCTGACCGTAAGGTCCGCATCACTTCCCCAACCGCCGACCGATGATTCCGTCACACGTTGTCCGCCTTGCGATTATCGCAATCGCGCTGGTCAGTCATCCGCGGACCGGGTGCGCGCAGACCAATGATCCCGCGCGCATTCGCTCCGCCGTCGACTCGATCGTGGGAGCGGCACTCACGGGCGGACGGGCGGCCGGAGTGTCGATCGGGGTGGTGCGAGGCAAGGACACGCTGGTCCTCAAGGCCTACGGGTTCGCCGATCTCGAGTTCGACGTGCCCACGCCCGAGCGCGCGATCTACGAGATCGGTTCGGTCACCAAGCAATTCACCTCGGCGTCGATCCTGCTTCTCACCGAACAGGGCAAGCTGTCGCTCGATGACCCGCTGACGAAGTATCTCCCCGACTACCCGACGCAAGGCAACACCGTCACGATCCGCCGGCTGCTGGACCATTCGTCAGGCATAACCGGCTACACCGAGATGCGGATGTTCGGCTCGCTCATACCGCAACGCCTCCCTCGCGACACACTTGTAAAGCTGTTCTCGCGCGAGCCTTTCAAGTTCAAGCCCGGCGACGCACTCGCCTACAACAACTCCGCCTATTTCCTCCTCGGCCTCATCATCGAAAAAGCCAGCGGCAAGACCTACGGCGACTTCGTGAAAGAGAACCTGTTCGACAAGGCGGGGATGGTCGATTCCCGCTACTGCAACGAACGGGAGATCACGAAGCGCCGCACGCACGGATACGAGTTCAGCCAGGGACGGCTCCTCGTCAAGGCGCATCTGGACCACACGTGGCCATTTGCCGCCGGCTCGTTATGCTCGACCGCGTGGGACCTGATAGCCTGGTCGCAGGCGCTGCACGGCGGGAAGATCCTCACTCCCGCGTCGTATCGATTGATGACGACCCCAACGAAGCTCAACGACGGAACACCGGTGCGGTACGCCATGGGACTGGTCAACGATTCTCTCGGCGGCCGCCATGCGATCACCCACGGCGGTGGTATCAACGGGTTCCTCACGGAGGCGGCGTACTTCCCAGACGATCAGCTCACTATCGCTGTGCTGATGAATTCGGCGGGTCCCGTTTCGCCATCAGCGATGCTCAGCGCCATTGCCGATCTGATTCACGGGCGTCCGGCAGTGCCGTCCCCGACGCTGCTCGACCATCCCGCTGCCGACTATGTCGGCACGTTTCGAGGAGTGGGCCGGGGGGATTCGCTCGCGGTCGCCGTGATCACCGACAGCACGGGCGTGCGCTTCAGACTCGGGGGCGGAGGCCAACCAGGGCCAGCGGCTCGTTATGTCGGGGGTGACACGTTCATGCTTGGACGGAACCGGCTCACGTTTCTGCGGGAAGGCGGGAAGGTCTCGGCTCTTCGCGCGGATCTCATCAGCGTGGTCACGACGCTCCGAAAGACATCGTAGCTCGCCACGCCGGCTGGCAGTCGCTCACCCGGGGCCTCCCTTCACGACTCGCGTGGGCCCCCCACACGACGCTACGATCGCAGCGCGAACCAGAGCACGATGGTGCCCGCCGCGATCGCGACCGGGATGACCCAGCGCCGCCACTGAGTGCGCCTAACGACGTGTGTGGAGGCGGCAGCGCGCAGCGCGGCGGTGACGCCGGCGGCTTGTTCCACCGCCCGCTGGCACCGGTGACAGGTGAGCTGATGGACCTCGAACGCGCTCGCGGTCTCGGGCGACAGCGATCCGGTCACCCACTGTCTCGCGACCTCATCGTCCCCGTCGCGAAGGGTTGGGCACGTCGATTCGTTCGTCATGAGGCCATCGGGCGTCGGGGTCGTCGAAAGCCCCGATAACATGGCGAGAACCGGGCCGGGCGGAAGGGTGGAGGGACTCGCCGGATCCCGAGACCGCCGCCCGATATTACGGAATCCGACCCTCGATCTGATCGTAGACGCGACGGATTGCGATTGGCGCCTGCTGGGCGGCGAGAAACCAATCCTTGTACGGACCCCAGTTCGCCGCCCTCGCGGCATCCTCCTGCGACAGCCCGAGCCCATGGAGCCGCTTGGCTTCGGCCGTCACCGCTCTCACGGCCTCACGAAACGCGATCAGCTCCTCGCGCGACGCCGCCGGCTCCTCGATGAAGCCATGGCCGGGCACATAACGAGTCACGTTCCCCTCCATGGCCAGGGCGCGATCGATCATGCGCACCCAGTCGTCGGGATACGCGGAGCGCATGGCCGGAAAGACCCGGTTCAGATAGGCCTCGCTCATGAAAAGAATCTTCTCGCGCGGCAGGTGGACCATGAGGTCGCCGCCAGTGTGCGCGCGGCCGAGGAAGAGGACGTCCACCGTGATGCCGCCGAGGTCAATCGTTTCCCGGTCGCCGGTCATCGCGGCTGGAGGCACAACTACGAGGCGAGGTGGCTGGCCGCTCCGGCCTCCTGATGCCGCGGCCGCGGTGGAGTCGCGGACGAGCTGCGCGCGGGAAGTCGGGTGAATGATGTACCGAATGTCCTTCGGCAGGACCGAGTTACCCGCGGTGTGATCACCGTGATCCGATCCCACGACGTACCAGCGGATCGGCAGCGTGGTCACGGTGCGGATCCGGTCGAGCATGGTCTGCGTCGCCGCCGCGCTTCCCTGTCCATCGGCAATCAGTACGCCGTCGCGCCCCACGACGAACAGGCTGACAGTTGTGAATCCAGGCTGCCGGATCTCTTCGTAGCCGTAAACGTTGGCGGCCAGCTTGACGATTCGCGGGAACTCGGTTAGCGCGACACCGCGTGCGGCGGGATCCGCAGTGCGGACCTGCGAGGCTGCGTTCCGCTGCGTTCCGAATGTCAGCAGGAGCGCGATGAGAATCGGTCGATGCATGGGGCGTGACTCGTGACTCGTGACTCGGCACCGCCGAACCTGATGCCTGATGCCTGATGCCTATCTCTTGACGACCGGCGGCCCGTCCGGCACGAGCCACTTGTACGTCATTCCCTTCGTTTTTTCGGCGAACTCCGCTTGCACTTTGCCCCGGACTTCCGCGTCGGCAAACAGATCCACCGCCGTCGTCGCCAGCGCTTTCGACGCCCACATCATTCCCTTGTGACCGATCGACATGCCGCTGCTGGCCACCACTGGCCACGCATGCCAGGGCACGCCGGACGGCGCTGTGGCCGCATAGAAGTGCAGCGTCGGAACCACCTGGCTCACATCACCGACGTCGGTTGATCCACCAGGCGGATCGGGCAGCACCGGCGCCAGCGGCGCGAGATCGGCCTTCATTCCAATGGCCGGCTGACTTGTGTTCGATTGCAGCGTTCGCGCGAACGCCTGCTCGGCATCCGAATACGTCGGTGCCCCAACCCAGGCCAGGTTCTCGTGCAGGAGCTTGAGCCCGTGGTCCAGGATGATCATGTCGCTGCTGCCTGTCTGGACGGTGACGGTATGCTCCACGCCTGCGATGATGGCGGCGCCGCGAGCGATCTCCTTCACCCGCGCGAATACCGTGTCCACACCGGGCCGCCGCGAATCGCGCACCCAGGTGTGGACCCGGGCGTAATCGGGAACGACGTTAGGCACATCCCCCGCGCGTTCGACCGTGTAATGCAATCGCACGGTGGGTCGGACATGCTCGCGCAGCAGGTTGACGCCGTGCGTGAATGCCTCCGCCGCGTCGGCCGCGCTGCGCCCGTTCCACGGGTCGGCGGCGGCGTGCGCCGTGCGACCCCGGAATTCGACCATAAACTGGACGTTGGCCTGCGCGCCCAGATTGTCGACCGTCGTCTTGTCGTCGGGATGCCAGACCAGCGCCACGTCGACGTCCTTGAAGAGTCCTTCACGGATCATGTAGATCTTTCCACCGATCGATTCCTCGGCTGGCGTTCCATAAAAGCGCACCGTCCCCTTCAGCGTGCCGGCGGCGATCATCTCCTTGATGGCGACGGCGGCGCCGAGACTGGCGGCGCCAAAGAGATTGTGTCCGCACCCGTGGCCACCTTCGCCGGCGTGAAGCGCCTCGCGCGTGGGTATGGCCTTCTGCGAAATGCCCGGCAACGCATCGTATTCGCCAAGGATCGCGATGATGGGCTTTCCGGAGCCGTAGCTGGCGACGAACGCGGTCGGCATGCCGGCGACGCCACGTTGCACGGTGAAACCGTGGCGCTGCGCATACCCCGCCAGGACCTCGGCCGATTGTGTTTCGCGCAGCCCGATCTCGGCGAAACCCCAAATCTGGTCACTCATGCGAATGAGCTCCGCGCGCTGCAGCTCCACGGCGGCCGAAGCGGTCTGCTTCATGGCGCGATTCGGCTGCGCCGAAATCGTCAGGGGCACGAGAGCCAGGCAGGAAACGGTACGCGTAAGACTCGTCATGATCAGTAACGGGACAGGGAAACAACTCTGGTCCGGTACGTAAGCACCGTCTCGCGCGAAAGGCCAGCAAAAGGTACGTTCGAAAGGCCCCGAAGCCACAAATAACCGACGCTGACCTTCGACCTCGGGATTCCCATGAGGCACTTCACGCTGTGCGCCATCGCGCTGGTGAGCTTTTCCAGTGGCCTGTCGGCGCAACGCTCATCCGCGCCAAGACCCGCCGCGCCATTCTCCGTCGTCGAGGCGTCAATTGCCGACCTGCGCACCGCCCTGGAGCAAAAGCGCACGACATCGCGCGAGATCGTGCTGCAGTACCTGACGCGCATCGCGACGTACGAGGACAAGATCAACGCGATCATCACGCTGAACCCGCGGGCGCTCGCCATCGCCGATTCGCTGGACCGCGAGCGAGCCGCCGGCCGCGTGCGCGGACCGCTGCATGGGATCCCCGTCGCGCTGAAGGACAACATCCATACGACCGACATGCCCACGACGGGTGGCGCGCTGGCGTTTGCCGATCTCGTGCCGCCGTACGAGGCGACGCTGACGAAGAACCTGAAGGATGCCGGTGCAATTATTATCGCGAAGACCCAGCTCACCGAGCTGGCGAATTGGGTCGCGTCAGGCATGCCGACCAACTATAACGCGTTGACCGGATACGGCTTCAACCCGTACGACCCGCGGCGCGACCCGCGCGACGCGCTCTTTGACGGACGACCCGTGTTAGGCACCGGGGGGTCCAGTTCAGGGACCGGCACCAACGTGAGTTTCTGGCTTGGCAATGTCGGCACGGAGACCTCTGGCTCGATCCTGAGCCCGTCGCACCAGAACATGCTGGTCGGCATCAAGCCGACAGTGGGCCGCATCAGCCGGCATGGCGTCATTCCAATCAGCGCCGATCAGGATACCCCCGGTCCCATGACACGCACCGTGGCTGATGCGGCAATCATGCTGGGCGCGATGGAAGGCGCGCGGCCCGACTCCAGCGACGAGGCCACCCGCAAGTGTCCACCGCCGGCGGGCAGGGACTACACGCGCTTCCTGAATCCCGATGGGCTGCGCGGAGCGCGCATCGGCATTCCGCGCGCGTTTTTCTACGACCGCGTCACGATTGCAAGTGCGCAGCCTCGGGGCGGATTGAACGATGCGCAGAAGGCGGTCATGGATTCCGTCATCGCCGTCCTCAAACTGCGCGGCGCGATCATCGTCGATCCGGCCGACATCCCCAGCGTCGTTGATACGGTCGCGGCCAACAACTTCCTCAACTGGAACGTCTGCAGCGGACTCGATCAGGCCAAGGGGCGCGACGCCGACTGCTCGATCGCGTTCAAGTACGGCATGAAGCGCGATTTCGACGCCTGGCTCAAGTCGTTAGGTAACCGCGCGCCGGTGAAATCCCTCACCGAGCTCCGTCAATGGAACATCGCGCACCAACGTGCCGGGTCGATCAAGTACGGCCAGGCGAACCTCGACGTGTCCGATGAAATAAACCTGCAGGCGGACCGCGCGAAGTACGACGCCGATCGCCGGAAGGACGTGCTGCTGTCCGCCACGCGCGGTATCGACGAGGCGGTTCGCACGTACCGGCTCGATGCCCTGCTCTTCCCCGGCGTGAGCAGCGCAAACATCGGCGCGCGCCCCGGCCATCCGACCATCACCGTACCGTATGCGCTGCTTCCCGTCCCGGCAGGAACGGGCGCCAATGCGTTTCCGGCCGGCTTCGAACCGAAGCCCGCGCCGTACGGAGTGAGCTTCACCGGGCCCGCGTGCAGCGAACCGAAGCTGATCGAGATCGCCTTCGCGTTCGAGCAGGCGACGAAAAAGCGGACGCCGCCACCGCTGTTCCCGTAGTCGCGTGAGGCGTTGTCTCCTCGTTGTCGACACGATGCTCGGATCCTGGCGTCGCTGTCGCGCGCGCCGGTAACCTCACCGAGGTAACCGGTCGTGCCGAGGATCGTGGCACGTTCAAGACGCCGTCGAAGTCTCACGAGCAGGGCCCGCCCAAACGGTTCATTGAATCAACAACCGCGTCGCTGCGAGACTAACTTTGGGGCATGAACGCAGAGCCACTCCTGGAACTTGCCGCGCGCCTGCTGGCGAAACACCGCCTCGACGCGGTGCTGATTGGCAACGCTGCGGCCGCGCTGCAGGGATCGCCGGTGACCACCGTCGACCTGGATTTCATGTTCCGGAAGACGCCCGGCAACCTGCGCAAGCTGCGCCGGATCGCAGACGACCTCGACGCAATCGTACTTCACCCGTACTACCCCGCGTCCGAGCTGTACCGCGTGGTGAGGGAGCGCGACGGCCTTCAGCTCGACTTCATGGCCAAGGTGCATGGCATCCGCTCGTTCGAATCGTTGCGAAGCAGGGCGACGGACGCTCGCTTCGGACGACACGAACTGAAAGTTGCGTCGCTCGAGGACATCATCCGCAGCAAGAAAGCGGCGAATCGTCCGCAGGATCGCGCGGTACTTCCCGTGCTGAGGAAGACGCTCCATGAAAAAAGCTGATCGACGCCGTCGCCCGAAACGATCAGCGCTCAGGCGTGAATCCGATCGCGCCCTGCTCGAGCAGATCCATCGCCTACTCGCGTTGCCGATGGAGAAACGCACGGGGTTTCTTCGCACGCGGCGCCGAGGATCGGGATCGTTCATCTGAGTCGGCAACTTCTGGGGAATCGGCGGCCATGAGGGGACGCGTCGGCGATCCGGTGACTCCGGCGCTATAAGCCGTAGAAAGACATTACTCCACGCAGCTAGCGCGACCCCGAGCCACGAGGTTTCGATGCTGGACAGCCTTCGCAATGATGCACGCCACGCCGCGCGGTGGGTCCCGGAGCGGCGTGCGGCCCGCGTGGACCCGATGGTCGCACTGCGGCAGGAATAGCTTGGAAAGGGGTCCTGCTCAACGCTGCGCAGGCGGGAGTCACGCGGGCGTGCTGTCAATCATCGCGCAGGCCCCGAAGTGGACGGGCATGTGGTTGCGCACCATTGGCCACCGTCGCGTCCGGGGCGTAGGTTCTTCGGAATCAGCCCGTCACAGGAGCCTTTCGTGTTCCGCCGAACCCAGCGCCTCACCCGGTGCCTCCCCCTGATCCTCGCGTGCGTTGCCGGCCTTCCGCTGGCCGGCGTCGCACAGTCGCCATTCTCGTTCGTCAAGTGGCGGTCCATCGGGCCGGTGAACACCAGCGGTCGCATCGACGACATCGCAATCGCCCGCGGCGAGCCGTCGCGCGGTGAAGCCGACGTCATCTACGCGGCGACCGCGAGTGGCGGACTGTGGAAGAGCGTGAACAACGGCATCTCATGGTCACCCGTCTTCGATGGCGTCGACGCGATGATGTCAATCGGCGCGGTGGCCGTGGCGCCGTCGACGCAGCTCACGGTCTGGCTGGGCACCGGTGAAGCGAACACACGCCAGAGCTCGAGTTGGGGCGACGGCGTCTACAAGAGCACCGACGGCGGAAAGACCTGGGCGAACATGGGGCTCAGGGACACGCGTTCGGTTGGGCGAATCGTCATCGATCCCACCGACCCGAACGTCGTATACGTCGCGGCGGGCGGCCACCTCTGGGGGCCGAACGCCGAGCGTGGCGTGTTCAAGACCACAGACGGGGGAAGGAGCTGGGGGAAAGTCCTCTACATAGATGAGAACACCGGCGCCACCGACCT
>CAZSNV010000159.1:0-11310 GCA_964608035.1 uncultured Gemmatimonadaceae bacterium
TCGCCCACGCTTCGTGCAGGAAGTTCGATGCGCGGCCGGATGAGTTCATCGTCCAGGCGTGCCCGGTCTCGTGCGCGAAGATCTGTCCGCTCTCGGAGCCAAGGCTCGCGCCACCTCCGCCCGCGGAAATCGCGGCATTGTTCATTCGCACGCTGAAGCCGCCGCTCGCTCCCAGCGCCCGATTCTCGACGGCCGCGAGATATCGGGAGGGAAATTGCGGCTCGCCGAACCGACGGGTCAGGAGGTCATAGACGTGCTTCGTGCGTGCAGCAAGCGTGTCGTGCGAATGCCGGAATTGTGGGGTGGCGAAGGACTCGAACCGGAAGGTGCCAAAATCCGTCGTGCGGGGCTCCCAGTCGCGATCGAAAATCATCGCCAGCAGGAAGGCGTGGTGCATGCTGGTGCCCCTCACCGTGCGCACGCCGTTACCGACGGTCACCGTCTGCGGGATCGTCGTCGTCAGATGATAGTCGGCGGGAATCCGGGCCGTGACAGAGATCTGGGACAAATGGTTCGCGCTGATGTAGTCGAACGCTGGGTGCCACATGTCGGTGTTGTGAAACGCACCGAACGCGGGGACCGCGGCGCTGTCCGCTGCGCGGTTGGAGGCAAGTGAATACTCGAGGACGAGCTGCGCTTTGGCCTTCCTGGGAGCATTGATCCACACGACGCCACCTCCAAAAGCGTACTCCACGGGCTTTCCGTCCAGCCGGATGCTCTTGAACATGACGGCGTTGTTGATGCGGAAGCCGAAGCCGTACGGAGCGCCGATGTCCACCGTCAGCGTGTCGACCACAGTGATCTCCGTGCCCGGCGCTATGTCCACCGCCAGGGCCTGCGCTCGGATGTAGTTCGCGCTATCGAAGGCAATCTTGTGAGTCACCCTCCACAGGCCGCCGGCCTGCGCCGCGCCGTAGAATCCTGAGAAGTGGCGAGCGTTATTGGTCTGACTGCCGCCACTGCCACCCTTCGTCGTCCCGGCAAGGAGCAACACTGCACGGCCAGGTTCCCGCCAAATGACCTGAGCGAGATCGGATTGCTTGGGCCCGCGGCTCCGCATGAACACGCGGCCGGCGGAGTCGGGGAATAACGCGGCGAACTGGGCCGGCGTGCCGGTCGCGAACTGCTGCATCACGAGCGTCGCGAGCGATTCGGGAGTGGCGGCTCCGACGACCACAGCCGTCGCTGTGGGTTCCTGCGCGGCCAGGTTGGACCCGGCAATCCCCACGATCAGCAGAGCCAAGCGGACAATGCATTTCGGCATCACGATCTCCGTGAATGATGGCTCGGCTGCGTCGACCGAAACCGGGAAGGGCATGGCGGGCCGGGCGGCGGTCAGTTGTGGGGCGGCTCGACGCGACTCATCGGCGTCAATGGCCGCTGGCCGAGACGCGCGCGCAACGCTGGCATCCTGGTCGCCATGACGTCGCTGATCTCGTTGGCAACGTTGGTGGAATTGCTCGTGATGGACGTCATGAGTCGCTCCTGGGCCTCGGTCGGGGGCAGCGACGACGATTCCACAGACGCGAGGAGATCGAAAAGCTGGCCGGGGAGACTACCCAGCCCCATGCGCGCACGCGTGCCGAGCTGCGTCAGGCGAGTCGTGATGTCGGTGATCATGCTGTCCACGCCAACCTCAGACCGTGACCTGGACAGACTATCCAGCCGCGCCACCTCGGCCCTGAGCGCAATAATCGCCCTGGACGTCTGGTAGTACACCCGGGAGATTTCGCGCCCCTTCGTGTTCATGGCGAAGCGCGCTTTCAATCCTTCCGGAGTGCTGGCTCCGCGCGGATCCCAGCGTACATCGACCTTCTGCGTCAACTCGCGGCCGCGGGCGGCGAGCTTCACGGTGTATTGGCCGGGCGGGACGTACGCCGCCTTGGGTGGCCCATAGAAGCCGGAGTCCCGCGGTGGTGGCACGTACAGGAATTGATAGCGAAGGTCCCAGAGCACGCGATGGATCCCGTGCGTGTCGGGGCCCGTCATCTCGCTGACCACGGATCCGTCCGCGGAGAGAACCGAGATCTTCACGCCGGGGGCGCTCTGTGTCCGACTCGGTGGATCCGTCTTCACGCCGTAGCTGATGTTGGTCCCAGCGGCGCGATTGGGAGCGACGAACTCATCGCTCCCAGGATGTGGAAATTCGCGGAAATGCTGGGTCTGCGTGGCCGAATGAACCGGAAAAAGTCGTACATCCTCCGTCCATGTGGCTGGATCGCCGGCGCCGAGTGGCGAGGCATCATCGAGAATGATGACGCTTCGTCCGTGCGTACCCAGGATGAGGTCGCCGTTTTTCTCGTTGGCGATGATCGCAGTGACCATCACCGGCGGCATGTTGCCGCTAGCGGCGGACCAGTGACGCCCGCCGTCGAACGTCCAGTACAGCCCGAACTCCGTGCCTATGTACAACACCTCCGGATTCCAGGGATCCTCCGTGATCGTCTTGATCGGCTTCCAGTCAGGAAGGTTGCTCACGATCGAGCTCCATGTCGCGCCAGCATCCGTCGTCCGGAAGATGTGGGGCCTCAAGTCATCGTCCCAGTGTCCGTCGAAGGCGATGTACGCAGTGCGCACGTCGTGTCGCGAGGCGAGCACCTTGCTAACGTAGCTCGCCGGGTGAGCGGGGTCGGGAAAGCGGAAGCGAGCAGTGAGATCGGTCCAGTGACCGCCGCCGTCATTGGTCATCTGGACGTTCCCGTCGTCCGTGCCGACGTAGATGGTTGCACCGGCCTTCGGCGATTCGCTGATCGTCGTGATGTTGCCATAGGCGCTTACACCTTCG
Organism: uncultured Gemmatimonadaceae bacterium; assembly: GCA_964608035.1. Taxonomy (GTDB): domain Bacteria; phylum Gemmatimonadota; class Gemmatimonadetes; order Gemmatimonadales; family Gemmatimonadaceae; genus JABWBJ01. The sequence goes on from CAZSNV010000159.1 coordinate 2,786, forward strand.
TTCGCGGACAGAGATCCCCGCGCGAACCCGGACCCCACGACCATGTCCCGCCCTAGACGCTTCGTGAGATCGGGGCTGATCTCCTGCCAGCTCTGACCGCGATTCGATGTCTTCAACAGCTTCTGCGCACCCATGTAATAGACTGTAGGGTCGTTGGGCGAGAGGTGAGCAGCCGTGTTCCAGTTGAAGCGATACGCCTCCCCGCCGGCCGGCGGTGCCGGCTGGATGAAGTGTTCCTCGCGCGTCACCATGTCGACGAGAAAGAGCCGCCCGTTCTGGGAGTTCGCGTAGACGAAGCGGCCATCCACTGGATCGACCTCGGACTGGAAGCCATCGCCGTAGACGGTGTTCTCCACATTGGCCTTGGTCATCCCTCCCCTGACATACGTCGCGCTCGGGAAGCCCCACGAGCCGTTGTCCTGGGTGCCGCCATAGATCCAGTACGGATCACGATCATCGATCGCGATATCGTAGAATTGGCCGATCGGGAGATTGTCGGCATATACCCAGGTGCGCGCGCCGTCGTACGTGAAGTAGACGCCTCCGTCGTTGCCGAGCATGATGCGCTCAGGATCGTTCGGGTCGATCCACACCGTGTGATGGTCGGGGTGCGCGTTTCCGGCGATCGAATCGCTGCTGAATGTCTTTCCGCCATCGTCCGAGACGGTGAGATACACACCGCCGAGCCAGACACGGGCGGGATTCATCGGATCGATGCGAATCTTGCTGAAGTAGCTCGGCCGCGGGTTGGTGCCGCTCTGCCAAGTCCACGTTGCACCGCGATCGTTGGACCGAAAGATGCCGCCGCCAATGGTGCGGGCGACGTCCCCGCCACCACCGGCGCCACGCCCCGTGGCACTCCTTGCTTCGATGACCGCGTACATGACGTCTGGGTTGCTTCTCGAGACATCGAGACCGATGCGGCCAATTTCCCCCTGCGGCAAGCCAGCGGTGACGCGCTGCCAGCTGTCGCCGCCGTTGGTCGAACGCCAGATACCGCTGCCAGGTCCGCTGCCGGCAAAGCCGAACGCACGACGGCGCCGCTGATACATCGCCGCGACGAGCGTGCGCCCATCGGGTGTCATCACCAGGTCGATCGCGCCGGTGTTCTCGTCAACAACGAGCACCTTCTGCCACGTCTTCCCGCCGTCCCGCGTGCGGAAAACCCCGCGCTGCTCGTTCGGACCGAACAGGTGACCGACGGCGGCGACGAGGACAATGTCCGGATTGCGCGGGTCGATGACGATGCGCCCGATGGTCTGGGATTCGCGGAGTCCCATGTGCCGCCAGGTGGTTCCGCCGTCGATGGACTTGTAGACGCCGTCGCCCCATGTCGAGCTCTGGCGGTTGTTCGGCTCGCCCATGCCTGCCCATACGATCCTGGGATTGCTATGCGCGATCGCGATGTCTCCCACCGACATCGTGGCGAAGTACGGGTCAGACACGGCGGTCCACGTGGTCCCGCTGTTCGTGCTCCGGAAGATGCCCCCCGACGCGGTCGCCACGAAGATGATGCGCGGGTCATTTACCACCACCTCGACATCGTCCACCCGGCCGCCAAACGCTGCGGGACCGATATGACGCCAACTGCTGCTATCGGGCCACGCGCGTGCTACCGGAATCCGAGGCTTGGGCAGGGGACGCGCAACTCCACCACTCCCCGTTTGGGCGAGCGTTTCGTTGCTGGCGGCGATGAATAGAAGACTGACGAGGAAGACGTGGCGCACGGACTCGAGAGATCGACGGTGGATGAACAAGCCGGGCTTACCGAACGATGACAGCACCCCGATCCGACAGCTTGTACCGGAGCCTGAGCGGGATCGTCACCGCGTTTAGCGTCTCCTCCAGCGAACCGAGCCGCATATCCGCCGTGATCTTCATCCGCGCGACGCGCTCATCAGGGATCGTGATTTTCACGCCGTGCCAGCGCCCGAGCTCGACCACCGCATCGCGAAGCGGCTCACTGCGCAGGACGACACGACCGCTTGTCCACGCGAGATATCGCGCCGTATCGATACTCGTCTCGACAGTGACCATGCCACGAGGATCGAGCAGCGCCAGCTGGCCGGCGCGCAGGACGCGCGGAGACGCCTGCGTCGTAACGCTGCGAACAGTAACCACACCGGATGTAACGAACACCCGGACGGCGGGATCCTCGCGATAGGCGCGAACGCCGAACCGCGTCCCGAGATCTTCGGTGATCGTGCCAGCGGAACGGACGCGAAACGGGCGACGTGCGTCGTGCACGACTTCGAAGACGGCTTCGCCCTCCAGCGTGAGGCTGCGCGAACTGTCAGTGAACGGCGCGATCGTGAGGAAGCTGGCAACGCCCAGCTCGACGCGCGATCCATCGGTGAGCTGAATCGTCCCTCGCTGGCCCGGCGCGGTTCGGAACTCCTTGACATCCGGTACGCGCGCGGTAATCTGACGCTGGCCACCCCGCCGCTCGGCCAGCGCGAGGGCGACGACCAGTACGGCGGCAGCCGCGACTATTGCAGGTTGTCTCCAGCGGTTGGCCTTCGACGCCAACGGAAGAACCGTGACTCGCCGACGCGCCGCGCGTGGGAGCGCGCCAGTCGCGCGGGAGCTGCTCCTCGAATGGGACTCGGGCGTCCGCATCCTCCGCGACAGCGATCGCCACATTCCATCCACAGCTGCGGGGCTCGGGATAGCTCCCGCATCGTTCCAAAGGCGGCGGATGAGCACCATCTCCTCACGCCGCCCGGGCTGCGCCTCGATCCAGCGCTCGAACGCGAGACGCTCGGCGGGCGACAGCTGCCCTCCGAGGTACCGCCCAACGAGCGTCCAGTCCATGCCGGACGGACCATGCGAAGGGTTCATGAAAAGAAGACAGCCGACGGAGCGGTTTACCCTACGTCAACCCGGATCAGACGTCTCTCCATCCGCGCTGTACCACAGGCGAAGCTTCTTGAGGGCTCGGCCCATCTGCGCCTCCACGGTCTTTACAGAGATGGCGAGAGCCGACGCGACTTCGTCGTAGGTCATTCCGTGGTTGCGCTGCAGGTTGAAGACGAGCCGGCATCGCGCGGGAAGCTTCGCGAGCGCATCCTGCATCTCGAGCGCGGCGAAGCATTCGGCCTCACCCTGGACACTCGCTTCCGCGGCAGTCATCCGCGTCAGCACCAAAACACGGAATTGATATGCCACCCGCTCGTGCTCGATGTAGTTCAGCGCACGGTTTCTGGCGGCCGCGAAGAGGTACGCTTGAACGGAGCCCGTGATGTGCACGCTCGCCCTGTGGTCCCACAGGGACAGAAAGACATCCTGGACCAGTTCCTCGGCCACCGCACGTTCGCCCACGTACCGTGTGAGGAAGCTGCACAGTCCGGGGGTGAAGGTGCGAAAGAGCGTCTCGTACACCGCTTCGTCGCCATCACGAATTCTCTGCATCCAGTCGGCGCCCTGCATGACTTCAGCGGCAGATGTCGTCATATGAGAGGGTTCCTGGGGGAGAAGCACGTCGGGTCGGAGGAGTGGCGACCCAGGAGAAGCGAAAAAGGCGCGCGGGCTAATGTCGGCCCCGCACGCCTCCGCTGTCAAGCTAAAAGTGTCCTACGGAATATTCGGGTTCGTGTTCACCTCTTCCTGCGGGATCGGAAAGCAGACATCGCCACCGAACGCGCTTGTGCCCTTGTAGTACGGCGTGCCGGGTGCGTCGTAGTACGCCTTCTCGCCGGGGTTCCGGCGGATGTCGCCGAGCTTTTTTCCTTCGAGCCAGAATTCCCTGGCCCGTAATTCCATCAGCTGCCCAAGGACGGTGGTGGAAGCGAGGGGCGTCGCGCCCGGGCCGGCAACCGCGGGCGACGTACGCTCGGCGATCAACGCGTTCGCCGGTGCGGGATCGCCCCCCTTCAGCCTGGCCTCGGCCAGGATATACCTCGCCTCGAGATATGACGCGATGCGGATCGGCGCGTTGTGCGCGAGGTACTTCTGCTGCCGCACTAGAGGGTTGAGTGTCGGGTCCTGCGCTGCCATTCCGGCGTTCAACGACCGGACACGCGTGTCCGTGATCTGGTAGCGCACCGGCACGGACTGCGTGTTGCCGATACTCGTATTGTAGACGACGTTACCCAGGGCCCGATTCCCGAGGTCATCGACCGTGATGACGTTGTAGCTCACGGCGTTAGCGGGAACGAGCGCCGCGGTGATCGCCGCGGCCGCGTTGTCGCCCTTCTGAAGCTGAGCACGCGCCAGGCCTATGTTGGACGCGTTGACGATCGCGACGCCGCTCGCGCCGGCGGCGGTCGCGACAGTGATGGCCTTCTCGAATCGCACGATCGCGGAGTCGAGCACCTCATTGGTCGTGAGCGCGCGGCTCTGCCGGATCACGCCCTCGCACATCTGCTCCGCCAGGAACACGAGCGAGAACCCGGCCGCCATCGACGCCCGTGCGAGGTTCACGTCCGTTGCGGCGCCAGCCCCGCTCGACACCGTGGCAACGACATCATCGTTCGTGACGAACGCCCGGCTCAGCGGCGAGAATACCGTCGGGTTCACGTCGAGATTCACCGGACTGACGCTGCGGCGGGAGATGTCGTTCGACTCGATTCGGACCGCGCCCGTCCAAAGCTCCTCCGAGAGAAGCCCGCCCGATTGGATGATGGACTGAAATGCTCCGAAGAAGAGCTGCTGCGCTGAAAGCGACAGGGTGACTGCGTCGCCGGTCGGGTCGAACGCGTCTGCGTCGATGATCCCGGGATTCGTGACATCCACGTCGCAGCCGGCCAATCCGACCGCGATTGCGCCCGTGACGACGGTGCCGCGCAAGGAGCGATGTATGCGTGTCATTCCCGGGCTGGCCTCAGAACTGAAAGTTGACCCGCGCGCTCCAGCGGCGCGTCGGGGGCAGAGTGAACAGCTCCGCATTGAAGAACTGGGTGAACTGGACGCCGGCGCTTCCCGGCCCGGTTCCGAGCACCTCGGGATCGCCGCGAAACTTCGTCCAGAGGCGAAGATTGCGGCCCGCAATCGTCAGCGAGGCGGCGGACGCGCGCACGCTGCGAGCGAGCTGTACCGGAAGATCGATAGTAGCCGACAGCTCGCGAATCCTCGTGAAGCTGGCGTCCTCGATGTACGGGCCGACGACGCTGCCGGCGGAAAGCGTTCCGCCAGATTCCCTGATGTATCGCCCCGCGGCGTCGCCCAAATAAAGGAGGCGCTCTTCCGCGGTGTAGCCGCCCTCGCCGGCAGGAAGGTTCCGCTCCGCGGAGTTCTGAAAGCTTCTGTCGAGCAGTTGTTGAGTGAAGTTGTAGATTTTGTGACCGCTCTTCCGGTCGAACAGGGCGTACAGCCGCAGTCTCTTGAACAAGGTGAACGTTGTCGAGAAATTGGCCTCGAAAGTCGGAAGCTGATCGCCGGCGTACTCGGCGGTGTCGGACACAGTCACGGTACCGGCCGAGACGTCCACGCTCCGGACCTTGACCGCGTAGAAGGCTCCCAATGGCAATCCGGTGGTGACCACGCGACTCGAGTTGATGAGCGGGCTCAGGCCGCCGAGGCTGACCACCTCGTTATCCAGCGTGCTCCCGCTGAGCGCGGCGTCCCAGGAGAAGTTGTCCCGGTTCATCGGCATTCCGCGCAGCGTGAATTCGAATCCCTGGTTCCTCACCTCTCCGATATTCGCGAACGGCGGCGACGGGAATCCCAGCGACGGCGCGATCGGTTCCAGAAGTAGCAAGTCGGTTGTTCGCTTATCGTAGTACGTAACCTCGATCCCGGCGCGGCTGTCGAGGAAGTCGGCATCAAACCCCGCCTCGAACTCCTTTCCGCGCTCCGCCTTCAAGCGGGCATTTCCCGGATTCCCTGGCGCCACGCCGGGTACGATGGCGCCTGTGGGAGTGACGAAGCGGGTTGTCACAAACGTTCTCAAACCGGCGCCCGGTCCGGGAGAGCGCCCCGTGGTACCGTAGGCGGCGCGCACCCGCAATGTCGGAACGGCCCGCGCGAACCGGTCCCAGAACTTTTCCTCGGAGATCACGTATGAGACGCCGACCTTCGGGAGGAAGAACGCCTCGGCATCGCTGCCGAATGCAGAGTTCCGGTCGACACGGAAGCCGGCTTGGAGATAGAGCTTCTCTCCGATCCCGAGCTGCTCCTGCATCAGGAATCCGAGGGACTTCTGCTGGCCGTACCCCTGACCGCCGACGGGCGATGTCGTCAGGCCCACCAGATTCGCGGTATTCGTGACGATGCCCATACCGGCGGCGAGAACGCTGTTGTCGATCGTGTTGATGAACTGGCTGCCGAACGACAGGTCGGATACGAAGCGGCCACCGCGGCCGAACTCATTGCGAACGTTGCCAAGGTAATCGACGGTGTAGATGACTAAATTGCTCTGGGTGGCGGACACAGCGCCGAGGTTGGCGCCGTTCGCCGGGGACGGATACCAGTTCTGGGAGTTGCGCGGAAAGAACTGGGTGGCCTTGGTGTCGGTGAGATCCGCTCCCACCGTGAAGCGGTTGGTGAACCAGCGCACGGGACTGAATTGAACCTGCGCCGACGGCGTTATTCGCAGCGAGCTGGTCTCGTTCAGGATGTTGCGGATCGCCTCATTGGTCTGGGTGGTTCCGCCGGCGAGCGTGCCGTCAGGCAGCTCTGTGACGGTCGTCGGGTTGGTGAGACCTTGCGCAATGAGGTAGCCATAGGCGTCCTGATCGCCCTTCGGCAACCTGTAGTCGTTCTTGCTGATTCCGAAGGTGGCGTCCGCCGTCACCTTGTCCGACGCGAGCCAGCGGAAGTTCACTCGGCCCGTACGGCGCTTGACATCGGTGTCGGAGGTCGTTCCCGTTTCGTCGTGGGCCCCCGCGGAGACGAAGAAGCCGTACCTGTCGCCGGCTCCCTGACCGCTGTAATTCAGCGCCGTCAGATGTCCGTCGTCGAACGCCCTAGTGCGAACGAGATAGTTGTCGGAGACCACCGTACCGACTGGTTGTCCGCGGCACAACACGCTGGCGCTGGTCGGCACTACCTGCGCGGCGCTGCAAGTGCCGAAGATGGGACGCGGGGTGAAGTTCGGGTCGATGGTGGCATACTCGGCGGACACGTTCTGGGAGAAGCGCCTTTCCCCTACCTGGCCCCTCTTGGTAATGATCTGAATCACACCCGCCGAAGCATCCGCCCCGTACAAGGTGGCCGCGGCCGGTCCCTTCACCACCTCGATGCTCTCGATGTCATTGGGGTTGATGTCGTTCAGGGCGCTGATCGTCTGTCCGCCGACGCTGACGAATGTTCGCTGGCCAGACTGCATCCTCACTCCGTCGATGAAGACGAGCGGCTCGTTGGACAGTGATATCGACGCCGCGCCGCGGATGTTGATGCGTGATGCCGCGCCGACTGTCCCGGAGCCCTGGGTGATCGTTATTCCCGAGACCCGTGAGGTCAACAGATCGGACACGGTGCTCACCTGCGCCTTCGTCACGATGTCCGCGGCGTCGATGCTTGCCACCACCGCCGACTGAGCCACTCGCGTCTGGTTTCCGACCGTGCCGGTGATGACGACGGCCTGGAGATTTGTCGCCGTCGCTTCAAGCGCGAAATCGAGCGTCGCGGTCCCTCCATCCGTCACGATGGCCGTCCGCCTGTTCGGCAGGTACCCGATAAGTCGCGCGAGCACGGTGTGCGTTCCCGCCGGAACCCCGGTGACGCGATAGACGCCGCCGGCGTCGGAGGTGCTGCCGAGCTCCGTACCGTCGACGAGCACACTCGCACCCGCGATCGGCTGGCCCGTCCGCGCAACCGTCACCCGCCCGGTGACGATCCCCTCGATAGCGGGCGGGCGCGGAACCACCATGAGCTGGCTGGTGGGCAAGTAGAGCAAAGTCCACGGGGTCCCCCGTACCGCGGCCTCGAGTGCGTCGCCGGCGCGAAGGCGGGAGACATTGATCGAAACGAGCACGCCCGATCGCGGGAGATCCTCGCCGTACGAGATCCCCATTTGCGCCTGCCGCGCGATCTCGCGCAGAACGTCTTCCAGAGGCGCCCGGTCCCGCCGAAGCGTGACGCCGGCGCTGAGCCCCGGTGACTTCGCCGCATCGCGCAGCGGTATTGCCTCGGCAGTCTGCTGGAACGCGTAGCTGTTGCCGGACGGTGAATGCGCGTCCAGCGTGGTGGAAACCATCAGCTCTGGCGCGACGAGCGTGAGCACCAGCATCAAGCGGACGTCCATTCTGCGGCTCCTAATGGTAGCGGCGTGGGGAGAGGTAGAGGTCAGGCGCACGTTGCCACTCCGGCCAGTGACACCGGGGTCCACATCACTGACAGTCGAGCGCGGGCCCCACCCTTACAGCAAGCGCGGCAACCTATTGGAGGACTTCGGCGGCGTCCTCGCACCATGCTATTCCATGCGCCATCGTGTTCACCGCCCCGAACAGCGGGCGAACCGCCTCAATGAAATCGGGCCGGCGCGGCTCGTAGGGCCAAGAAAAAGCCGGCTCCCGTTCGGGAGCCGGCCTTTCTTACGTCGCGCGCAGTCCTACGCTTGCGCTTCGACGTTGATGCCCGATTCA
>CAZSNV010000160.1:0-11298 GCA_964608035.1 uncultured Gemmatimonadaceae bacterium
GGCTCCGGCGACATCTTCATCGCGTTCTCGACGGCGAACCCGGGCACCGCCAACGCAACCGCGGTCGCGAAGGTCGACATGCTTCCGAATGCGCGCATGAATCCCCTTTTCTACGCGACGGTCCAGGCAACCGAGGAGGCGATCGTGAACGCGATGCTCGCGGCCGAGACGATGACGGGCGCCGACGATTACCGCCTCTACGCGCTCCCACGCGACCGGTTGATGGCGGCACTCAGGAAGTACGGCCGGTAGCGTCGCCGCCATCCTCGCGGTTTCTCAACCTCGAGACCCATCGCCAGCGGGGGCAGTCACAGACCGGAAAACCTCACGGTCCTCTGCGAGGCCTGCCACCGCCGCCGGCATGGTGGGCGTGAGTTCACGTACGACAACCAGAACAGTGTCAGTCACTTTGAGCGCCGACTTGAGACTCTGCGAGCAGCGATAGATTCTCGATGCCGCGTGCGGTTCCATTACCGGAAGGCCAGTGCTGAAGCGGTCGACGTTGAGGGCACCTAGGGTCAGCAGGGTTCCTCGGGGTTCCGCTAGCCCTCGCTGGCCACGCGCGCTAACGTAGCGCTGCAACGTTCGACTCAGGCTCGCCGGATCCAGCAATCTCCCGGGGAGGCGAATGCAGTCGTTACGGGAACGCCTTCAGAATACCCTTGGAGACGGGTACACACTCGAGGGCGAGCTGAGCGGCGGCATGGCGCGCGTTTTCGTGGCGCAGGAGCGCGCGCTCGGGCGGCGCATCGTCGTCAAGGTGCTTCCACCCGAGCTGTCGTACGAGTTGAGCGCCGAGCGCTTTCGGCAGGAGATCCTGCTACTGGCGCGCCTGCAGCACCCACACATCGTTCCGGTGCTGTTCGCCGGAGATGCGGCCGGGCTCCTCTACTACACGATGCCGCTCGTCGAAGGAGAATCACTCCGCGAACGTCTGCGCCAGGCGGGAGCGCTGCCGCTTGATGAGGCCGTGCGCATTGCCTGTGAGACGGCCGACGCGCTCGACTACGCGCACCGGAATGGCGTGATTCACCGCGACGTGAAGCCGGAGAACATTCTGCTCAGCGCTGGCCACGCCATGCTGGCCGATTTCGGCATCGCGCGCGCGCTTAGTGTATCGACCGGAGAGCGTCTCACCGGTACCGGGCTGGCCCTCGGCACTCCGGCCTACATGAGCCCCGAGCAGGTGGTGGGCGAGGTCATCGACGCGCGTGCGGATGTGTACGCGCTCGCCTGCGTGACGTACGAGATGCTGACCGGCGAGCCGCCCTTCACGGGCCCGAACGCTCAGGTCGTCATCACGAAGCGGTTCGTCGAGCCAGCGCCTTCGGTGCGTAGCAAGCGGCCGGCAGTCCCGGAGTCACTGGACTCCACCGTGCGCCGCGGACTCGCCATGGCGCCGACGGACAGGTTCTCGAGCGCAGCAGAGTTCGCCGCGGCGCTGTCGCGACCTTTGCGCGAGCCGGTGGTCGAGCCTTCCGAATCGGCGGAGCCGAAACGGCTGCTCGTCCTGCCCTTCGCGAACATGAGTGCCGATCCGGATACCGAATACTTCGCAGACGGGTTGACCGAAGAGTTGATCACAGATCTCTCGCATGTCGGCGCGCTCCGGTTGATCTCGCGCACGTCCGCCATGCGCCTCAAGGGCTGCGCCAAGGACGCGCCGACCCTCGCGCGCGAGCTCGGCGTCCGCTACGTCCTCGATGGCAGTGTCCGGAAGTCCGGGCGGAGCATCCGCATCACGGCGCAGCTCGTAGACGCAATCCTGGATGCGCCGCTCTGGTCCGAGAGGTTCACCGGGTCGGACGAGGACGTGTTCGACCTTCAGGAGCGCTTGTCCCGGGAGATCGTCCGCGCCCTGGACATAGCGCTGACGTCGTCGGAGTCCGGGCGCATCGCACATCGCCCGATCGAGAACGCCCGTGCGTACGACTGCTACCTGCGCGCGCGGCACAAACTCCTCCGCTTCTCGGCGCCCGATCTGGATGACGCACTGAGCCTGTACCGTGAGGGGCTGAAGATCCTGGGAGACAACGAGCTCCTGCTGGGCGCAATGGGAGAAGTGTACCTCTACTTCGTCCACCTAGGGGTCCGTCCGGACCCCCGATACCTGGACGAGGCGGAGCGGTGCGCTCAAGCCGTTTTTCGATTGAATGCCGACTCGGCGCACGGACACGCAGTGCTCGGCGGTCTCCAGATGAAGCGCGCAGATCTGCAGGGCGCGGTCCGCCATCTGCGGCGTGCGGTGCAGACCGATCCGGATCATCTGAATGCCCAGGTCTGGCTGCTTTACTGCTACCTCACCGCCGGTAAGCCCGCCGCCGCACGCCCCATAATCGAGCATTTGCTCGAGGTGGATCCTCTTACGCCGATCGTCCACGCTGCGTGTGGGTGGCTCCTCATCGCCGAAGGTCACGCTTCCGACGCACGACCCCACTACGAGCGCGGCTACGAGCTCGATCCGGCCAGCCCACACATGCGCTGGATTCATGGGTGGTATCTCGGGCAGATCGGCCAGCGCGAGCAGGCGGCTCGCGAACTCGCCGTTTTCGCCATGGACGCCGACGGTACCGTGTTCGGCACGCTCGCCGCTGCGCTGAGTTACGCCTTTGCCGGAGATGCGGGCGCCGCGCGGTCGGCGGTGAATCCTCAGCTGGAGGCCGCCGCGCGCCAGGACGAATCACTGTCGCAATTCCTTTCTGAGATCTTCGCGCTGATCGGAGATTACGACGAAGCGATGCGGTGGCTCAATTCAGCGGTGGAGCGGGGATACCTCAACTATCCGATCCTGTCGGAAATCGACGCGTTCTACGGAGACTTCCGCCAGGATTCTCGCTTCATCCACCTCATGTCGGATGTGCGACGCCGCTGGGAGTTGTTCGAGATCTGACCGTCGGTGCATGGCAACCGGCCAACAGGGACGGCCGCCCGGGCGCTGAGGAATGGGGGCGTTAGCCAACCATTGTCCATTGCGCCCGGAAACCGGTCCCCTCTACTATTGACGCGCTTTCTCTCCATTCCCCTCACCCACACCCGGGAGCAGCATGGCCATCAACACTTCGAAGGTCGTGGTCGGTGGGCTGGCAGCGGGCGTCGTGGCAAACATCGTCGGCTTCGTCGGGTTCGGTTTGCTGTTGGGACCACGGATGGAGGCAGAGATGGTTGCCGTCGCTCCCGTGTTGCAGGGCCGCGGGATGGGCGGTGGCGCGATGGCCGCGCAAGTCATCGCGCAATTCGTGGTCGGTATCCTGCTCGTGTGGCTGTACGCCGCGATCCGCCCACGGTTCGGGCCCGGGATGAGGACGGCAACCTACGCCGCGCTGGTCGTCTGGGTGTGCGGGTTTCTCTTTCACCTGGACTGGCTGCTCATGGGCCTGATGACGCCTGCCACGTACGTGATGGCGTCGGCCGTTGCCCTCGTTCAGGTGGTTGCCTCCGCGGCAGTCGGCGGGATGCTCTACAAGGAAGAGGGGTCAACCGCGTAGCGGCGTTCGTCGATAGCCTGCAGGCGAAACCGCCCTTCGAGCTGTCGATGCGCGCAGGTGTTCTGCAAACGGTTGGTCATAGCACGCGCCACCATGGGGTCACGAGCACGCGGTCCGTGGCACGGAAGGTCTCGTCGCCCCCGCGTGCGGGCGACGAGCCCGAGCTCACGCGCCACGTCCGCGTGGTTGACAGGCGTGCCGGCGCGGATCGCGAAGGCGCGCATGGCGCGCTGGAACTCGCCAAGGCTGTCCACGGCGCTCACGGCGCGCAGGTCGCGCTCAAGGTACGTCGCCGCGTAGCCACTGAACCATTCGTGCCGGGCGGCATCGTCGAGCTGGAGCGCCGGGACTGGAAATCCGCCGTGCTGTGCCAGCTCGCGCCAGTCGGCGGGGATGGCATCATTCGATGCGAGCCGATCCTGCCACCCGTCGAATGGTGTGTCCCACAGGTCATCCCATCTCCCCGTGGTGCCGAATCCGAGCAGCTCGCCGCGCGTCATTGGAGCCATCGGGAGGTACCCGGCGCGGCCGGCGAGCGAGTCGGCCACCTGGCGCATGGCGAGGAGGGTGGCTGAGCCGGTGAGCACGAACCGTCCCTTTGTCGCGTGGCGCTCCGCGTCAACGACCGCCTTCACCGCGAGCATTAGTCCGGGGACGCGCTGGACCTCATCGATGATGACTCGCGGCCAGCGGCGCACGAGGTCTCCGGGGTCGCGCTCGGCCGCAATGCGCATTTGCATGTCGTCGAGATCGACGAGCCGGTAAAGCGGACATGTCAAGTCCGTTTTGCGGACTTGATGGAGCCGAAATTCAGACGTCCGGTGTCTGGATCGTCGCCAGCGTGCTCAAACGACCGGGTACCAACGACTTCGCATCAGCTCGCGACGCCCGTCATTGACTTCTGATCGGGAATCGTGCACTGGACGTCGAACCCCCTGCCCGATGGCGTGAGCGACCGCGGTGGTTTCACGCACGTCCAGACGGGCGAGGCGCTCTCGACGACCTTCTTCCTCCCCGCCGCAGTGGCGCCCACCGACCTTCCCGGCTGAGTTCCCATGGCTGCCGAAGGCGGCGCTCACGTGTTACACGGAGTATGGCTTCGCCGAAGACGGCATGCGCTCCGCCGCATCGACGGGCCCCGCGAGCCTCCGCGACGTTGCGAGCCGGGCGGGAAGCTTCGATCTGACGCGAGTCCGGCGGGCAGTATGCCGCTCGGTGCGGACGTTCTCCGAGTACTACGACAACGGCGGGCACGCGCATGCCCGCCGCGTGGTCGGCAGCGACCTGCGGTCCGACGTCGCCTTCGATTATCGCTGTCGAAGGCTTGCCAGAACTAATTCCCAAGCCGGACTAGGAACGCCGGGTAACGCAATGGACGGGGACCAAGACCGGGGCTCACGAGGCTCTTCCGTGCCCCTGGGTCAGCGGTCCCCTACGAGCGCGTAACGGTGCACGCGATGTCGCTGATCGTTCGCACCTCCGCCAGCGTGTCGATCCGGTTCGTGTCATTCAATTCCGTGTAGGTGATGACGCACGTGATGGTAGTGCGACCGAGCGTCACCGACCGCGTCACCGTTGCGGCCAACGCCGGGGTGGCCATCAGCACCGTGAGAGCCATCGCGGCAGCCAGGGGTCCAACGATCCTGCGCATGAGCGCCTCCTTTTGAGTGGGCGGGAAGAACAGCACACACATTATGGTGCGACGACGCGCGCGTGTCTGTCGGGGATTCTCCCTGACGTCTTCCCCGTAAACGGGGCCAACCGATAGGTCGGGAGTCGGATGCGCCATCGCCATGCGCTGCCCTCGCCACAACTCGCCTGGACTTCACCGGCGCTCGAACGCCTCTGGTGCATTTCGCGCGGCGGCGTCATGTTGGGCCCCGCGATCGGCCGTCCGAGTCAAAGCTTCGCGTTGTGACCTTCACACAGGGGAACCGCATGCGCGTCTCATCGCGGCGTCGAGCAGGCACACTCGCGGCGGCGCTGTTGTTCGCCGTCGCGGTCACGCAACCCCTCACCGCGCAGACCGGATCCCTCCAGGGCAGGGTCACCGACACGAGCGGAACGGTCATCGTCGGCGCCGCGGTCACGGTGGACCAGACCGCGCTCCGGGCCACGGCCTCGGCGCGAGGAGCGTATACGCTGAACGGCGTCCCGGCCGGCCGACGCGTTCTGCGCGTCCGGTCTCTCGGCTTCGCCCCGGAGTCGGTCGTCGTGACCGTAGCGGCCGGGGAGAACACGACCGCCGACGTCACGCTTCGCGCCACGACAACGAGGCTCGCCTCGGTCCTCGTCGTCGTCGGCTCGCGCGCCCGCCATACTGCAGCCGAGGAGCTGGCGGTGCCGGTGGACGTGTTCACCGTTGAAGACATCGCGCGCTCGGGTTCCACAGAGACCTCACAGGTGCTCGCGACCCTCTCGCCCTCGGTCAACTTCCCCAAACAGGCGGTGACCGACGCCACGGAGATCGTGCGCCCGTTCACGCTGCGCGGGTTGTCGCCCGACCATTCGCTTGTCCTGATCAATGGCGTCCGGCGCCACCAGACATCGATCCTCAACGTGTTCTCCAACGGGTCGGCTCCGGGTTCGAGCGGCGTCGACCTCAACGCGTTTCCGTCGAGCGCCGTGGAGCGCATCGAAGTGCTGCGTGACGGCGCGTCCACGCAGTACGGCTCCGACGCGATTGCCGGTGTGGTGAACCTGGTGCTCAAGGAAGGCGGGTTCTCGCCGTTCATCAACGCAAGTGTCGGCCAATACCGCCCGGGGAAGGACTACCCGAACGATGGTACCTCGGCGGACGTGAACGGCGGCGTCGGCCTGGCGTTGGGTCGCGGCTCGCTGAGTCTTTTTGGACAGGTGCTCGATCGCAAGTCCACCAACCGCGCGTGCCCTGATGGCAGCTTCCCCGACCTCCAGGGAGTCAGGGATTCGGTGGCCAATTGCCGCGTCATCGTCAAGCGGACCGGCGTCCCGCAGCCCAACGTGCACTGGGGCGACGGCCTCGAGCACGATGTCCACACGTTCGCGAACCTCAAGCTCCCGCTCAACGAAGCCGGCACCACGGAGATGTACGGGTTCGGCGGCTACTCCGACCGCGAAGGCACGGGCAACGGATTCTTCCGCAAGCCACAAAACTCACGCAACTGGCCGCAGATCTACCCGCTGGGCTTCCTCCCGGAGTTCCGTCCGAGCGTCATCGACTACTCCGCCGCCGGCGGCATCCGCTCGAACAGCCTGGGCTGGGCGATGGACTTCGGCGCCTCGTACGGCTTCAACAGCTTCGACTTCAATCTGCGAAATACTCTCAACTCGTCGCTCGGGCCGAGCCTGTCGACGCCGACCGCACCCGGCCCGGATGGCATCCTCGGCAACGCGGACGATCCCGGCATCCCCAACCAGACGTCCTTCGACGCCGGCGGCCTGCGGCGGGGGGAGTTCACCGCAACGGCAAACGTCTCGAAGCTGATGGACCTCGGGCTGTTCCGGGAAGTCAACGTCGCGATCGGCGCAGCGTTCCGGCGCGAAACCTACGAGGTCCTCGCGGGCGAGCGCGCGTCGTGGATCAACGGCTATCACAAGACGGCGGACAGCTCGGAGGTCGCGCAGGGCGGCTCGTCCGTCTTCCAGGGGTTCGCACCCTCGGACGCGAGCACCAACGATCGCACGAACGTCGGCGGCTACATCGACCTCGAGACGAAGCTGACGCCCAGCCTGCTCGCCAACGTCGCCGGGCGATTCGAGAGCTACAGCGACTTCGGCGAGAAGATCACCGGCAAGCTTGCCATGCGGTTCCAGGCGTCGCCGCAGCTCGTGCTGCGCGGGGCGGCCAGCACCGGATTCCGCGCGCCGGGACTCGCCCAGAGCTGGTACAGCCACACCACCACCGCGATCCAGAACGGCGTGCTCGTGGAGATCGGCAACTTCCCGGTGACCCACCGGGCGTCGCGGATCTTCGGCGCCAAGCCGTTGAAGGAAGAGACGTCGGCGAACCTGAGCGGCGGGCTCGCCTGGTCGCCGAACCGGAACGTCAACGTGACGGTGGACGTGTATCGCATCACGATCAAGGACCGCATCCTCCTCGGCGCGACCTTCGACGGCTCGTCGGACACCGTCGTTGCCCGAATCCTCGCCGACTCCGGGCTCAACCTGATCGCCGGTGTGCAGTTCCCCACGAACGCGCTCGACACGAAGACCGACGGCGTGGATGTCTCGGCGAACTGGCTGATAGCCGCGTGGAAGGGTTCGCTCGACTTCACCGCCGCGCTCAACATCACGAAGAACGAGATCACCCGTGTCGATCCGCTCCCGGAGATTCTCGAAGGAACGGGCTCGACGTACACGAGCGCGCTCGACCCGGTCATCATCAACGCCATCGAGCGCAATCGGCCCAGCCGCCGGTCATCGCTGACGGCCAACTACGCTGCCGGTCGCTTTCGGGCGATGGCACGGGGTTCCGACTACGGAAGCTTCCGCGATGGAAGCCTGGACGGACTCGAGGACTTCAAGGCCAAGGTGCTGTTCGACACCGAGATCGGGTATCGCTTCGACCGGATCGCCCTCTCGCTCGGATCGAACAACCTGTTCAACACCTTTCCCGACAAGGTGAAGGTCGACGCGAACACGAACAACGGGACATTCATCTGGCCCGGGTCATCGCCGTTCGGGTACAACGGCCGCTACGTGTACGTGCGGTCGGAGGTTCTCCTGTCGCGGTGAGGAGCAGCGCGCGGTCACGCGCACATTGCCTGGCTATCACGACACCCTTTCTGTGGACTGCCCCTGAGGTGGGCACATCATGAACTCCCTTCCCTCCAGAATCGCGCGAGTGGCACTCCTGCTTGGCTGCGCCGGTACGGCCTTCGCCCAGGGCATGCCGACCTCGCAGCCGACGCTCCTCACTATTGTGCGCGAGGACGTGAAGATCGGGCGAAGCGCCGAGCATTCCCGGTTCGAGGCCGGGTGGCCGGCGGCGTACGTGAAAGCCAAGTCCCCGGACTACTACCTGGCGTACGTTTCGATGACGGGACCCAGCGAGGCATGGTACGTCACACCGTTTGCATCGCACGCCGCGATCGCCGACGGGATGAAACGGGACGCCGCCGACCCGGTGCTGTCCGCAGAATTGGAGCGCCTGTCCCACGGGGATGCCGTGTTTCTGAACAACGTCCGGGTGATGCAGGCAGCAGGCCGCCCAGATCTGAGTCTGGGCGCGTTCCCCGATCTGGCGAAGGTGCGGTTCACGGAGGTCACCTGGTAACGCACGGTGTTCTCCACCCAGACCGCATCGAGCTGGCGCACCCCACATCTAATGATGCAGAATCAGATCAGAAGAACAACGAAGAACTAGATACAAGGCCGCAGTACGACCCTGTCGTAGATACGACTGAAGGAGGCACGACATGACTGATACGGCTGCTGCACAAGTTTCTTTGGAGGCGGTGCTCAACAATGAAATCGTGCGCATGTATCAGGAAGTCGCCGACAACCCGAAAGGCACGTTTCACTTCTTCCATGGCCGCGAGGCGGCAGAGTTGTTCGGCTACGCTCCGGAATGGCTCGACCGCGCGCCCGCTAGCGCGGTCGCCTCGTTCGCTGGGGTAGGAAACCCGCACGAGCGCAGCTATCTCCAGCCGGGAGAAACCGTGCTCGATCTCGGGAGCGGTGCCGGACTCGACGCGATCATCGCCTCTTGGTGTGTGGGCTCAAGTGGTCACGTGATCGGTGTCGATCTCAACCCCGCGATGTGCCTCAAGGCCCAGGCGCACGCGGCAGCGACCGGGGCCCGCATGGAATGCCAGGTAGGGCGAATGGAGGACATCCCAGTGCCCACGGCCTCCGTGGACGTGGTGATTTCAAATGGCGTGATCAACCTGTCCTTCCGCAAGCGCCGGGTCGTTGAAGAGATCTTTCGCGTACTCCGGCCGGGCGGTCGGATTTCGATTACCGATATCGTGAGCGCCAAGCAGCTCTCCCAATCGATCGTCAACGACCCCAAACTCTGGGCCAGTTGAATTGGCGGCGCTCTCCCGGAGGGAGAGATGTTTCGGTTGCTCGAGGAGGCCGGCTTCACGCGTGTCCGATCCGCCGTCGTCCCGCAGTTTCGGTTCCGCAAGGAGTCGACGCAAAACTCAGCCGAAGCCTTCGGTGTCAAGGCCGTGATGATGACCGCGCTGAAGCCATGATCTCACTCCGTTCCCCGCGGCGTGGCCTCGAGCGCCAAATCGACGCCGGCAGTCGGGGGCCCTCTGCCCGCCTGCGGTCGTTAGGCAGCTGAGAATGACCTGCACATGATTGATCCAGATCAGGAGCGAGACGCTCTCGCGTGGCAGACCGGCGTCTGGAACCGGATGTCCGACACCTACTTTCGCGAGATCGACCAGCGGTTCGCGCCTGTCGTCGACGCCTTGCTCACTCGCGCCGCTCTGCGCAGCGGCGACCACGTGATCGACCTCGGAGCCATGGTGTCCTCAGATCAGCGCGACAGCGATCGGGATAGATATCTTCTCATCGCGGCCCTCCTCGGGTTCGGACTTTGGCTCGCGTCGGTTGGCCCTGTCCGGACATGGGCCACCAGCGCCGGCGGCTACTGGGTCGTCGGTGTTGCACCAAGTTTCTTGGCTGCTTGTACCTTTGCGTTTTGGCAGGCATTCGCCGTAAGGAGCAGACCCCTTGCGTCCGCGGCGTACGCTGCAGCCCTTGTGGCCGCCACCGAGGTCATTCAACTCTTTCTGCCGGGCTACACGGCTGATGTAGGGGATGTGGTGGCGGGAGTCGCTGGGGCAGCGGTCGCCCTGCCAGTGCTCCTGTGGCGACGCCGAAGGCGGCAAGACCGGCTCCAGAGGGTCAAATGAGAGCCTATCACAAGAAGGACTTCCCGCTGTCCAAGATCCGGCGCTTCGTCGAACCCGGGCCAATCGTGATGGTGAGCTCTGCACATAAGGGCGAGCGAAACATCATGACGCTTGGCTGGCACATGATGTTGGGCTTCGAGCCGGCGATGATCGGCTGCTTCATCTGGGATCAGAACCGCAGTTTCTCGCTGATCCGCCGCAGCAAGGAGTGCGTCATCAACGTCCCAACGTTCGACCTTGTGGATGCTGTCATCGGCGTCGGCAATACGCACAAGTCCAAGGTGGACAAGTTCGAGCAGTTCGGCCTTACGCCCGTCGATGCGTCGAAGGTCGACGCACCTCTCATCGCCGAGTGCTACGCGAACTTCGAGTGCAAGTTGGTGGACGCGAGCCTCATCAACCGATACGGCCTATTCATCTTCGAGGTGGTCAAGGCCCACGTGGCGACGTCGCCCCGCTACCCAACGACCGTCCACTATCGGGGAGACGGGGTGTTCATGGTCTCGGGACGTAACCTGAGCTACCGTCGTCGCTTCAAGCGCGTCAACCTCTAGCGGGTACGGGCGCTTTCGCTGGCATCGTCCGCACGGACGGGAAGATCAACAGCCAGGAAGCCAGCCCCACCACGGAATTCCGAGGGACCGCAAGCGATTGAAGTGGCCGCCTACCCGTCCGCCCGCAGCGCCTCGGTCGGCTGGATCGCGAGCGCCCGCCGCGCCGGGCCTATCGCGGCGGCAAGACCGACCATCGCCATGAGCGCGGCAGTCCCCAGGAGGGAGAGAGCACCCCGCCAGCTGATCGTCTCGGCGCTCAGAGCCTGGTGCACGAGGCCCGCCATCCAGGGCCCGATACCGATGACGATACCGATGGCGATCTGGACCATCGCCCTCGAGAGAACGCTCCAGAGAACGCGCCGCGGTCCCGCTCCCAGGGCGGTGCGAATTCCGATCTCCCGCCGCCGC
>CAZSNV010000161.1:0-11222 GCA_964608035.1 uncultured Gemmatimonadaceae bacterium
CGGTGTGGGGCCTGGCCCTGGTGGCGGAGGCGCGCCGCGTTCGGCGACACGCGCGGAGGTGGAGGCGGTCGCGCGATCGCGGAGCGTGACCTATGCGGAGGCCAAGCGCCAGCTCGAGGCGCGGGGTGTGCGGGTGAGCGAATAGATGCCGCAGCGCGCCTCTGATCCGTGGCTCTCCGCGCTGGATCAAGTCCAAGAGGCCAAGGGCGATCCGTGGCTGGCGGCGCTTGATGCGGTGAAGGCACCGGCACCTGACACGCGCTCGGTGGTGTCGCGCGCCTTCGATACGGTCTTCACGCCGCCGCGCGCGGTCACCCACGCAGCGACGGCGGCAGCCGATGCGATCGATGCGCCGTCGCTCACACGCAGCCCGTTTCGTGCCAGCGTTGAGGGGTTTGCGGCGGGCGCGGTTGAAGGGGCCGCCAGCCTCCTGACGCCCGGTGACGTCGCGCTGACAGCGACGGGCTTTGGGCCGTTGGCGCGCGTGATTCGGGGTGTGCGTGGCGGCCAGCAAGCCGTAGCCACCGCTCAGCGCCTCGCGAACGCCGCGACGGTCGTCAGAGGGGGAGAGCGCGCCCTGGATGCGGACAGCCTGACAGAAGCCGCCACAGGCATTGGCCAGGCCGCTTTAGGCGGTGTCGGGCTGCGCGGCAGCCGTCCCGCTCCAGCGCCTGCGCCTGTGCCGCGTCGTGCCTTGCCGCCAGGTCCGCGGTTTGTCGCCACGCCCGATGGAGTGGTCGCGCCGGCTGGCACCGACATTCCGATGACACAGGCGCCGGATGGCTCATTCGTCCGTGGCGTCCCGGCCGAGTACGCGCGTCGGGACATTCGCGGCCTGTTGACGGCTGGCCGTGAGCCGATCATCACGCCGCCGCCCGCCGGCGCTGTGCCTGACATGGCCGACCCGTCGTTTGTGCGGAGTGTCCCGGCTGAGTACGCCCGTCATGAGATTCGCGGTGAGTTGCCGCCAGGGCCGCGATTCCACGCAGATGCCAGTGGGAACGTGGCGACCGCCGATCGGGCCGACGAACTGCTCGCCGCGCTCGATGAGATCCAAGCGCGTGCGCCATCGGAGTCGTCCGTGCAGTCGGTGCGGCCGGCCGTCATGGCCCGCGACATTGACACGACGCAGCCAACGAACAAGGCGATCACGGTGCGGCAGTACTCGTCCGATCCGGCCGCCGTCGATGCGCCGCTGCTCTCAGACGACGACCTGCGTATGCTGCGCGTCATGCGTGAGGATTTGGCCGTCTTCACACCTCAACGCGGCCGACTGATTCGCGATCCAAACGATCCCAATAGCTCCATCTACGCGCATGGGGGGGCGGGCTCGCCGGTGGGCGATGACATCCGTGTCATTTCTCGACAGCACGTCGGCAACGACAAGATCGCGGCAGCCATCGATGACTTGATCGCCGGCAAGGCACCGACCAACAAGCTACATCTCGCGGCGATTGATGCGGTGCGGGGGTATGCCGAAGGCCGATCGGGATATCGAGGACCGCAGTTGCCGATGGAGGGTGCGGATCCTGGCAGCGTCGGCGCGGTCGCCGCGCGTGAGCCGGTGAGCGTGCGGCCGGCGGTGGCGCCTATGGAACGCGTGGCAAAAATGGCTGAATCCAATCGCGGCGCCGAGGCGCTTGAGGAGCTGCAACGGTTGTCGGGTGGCGCGGGGGCGCGTGCGTCTGGATCCTATGGGCTCGCGCCGAGGAAGGGACACATCGCTGGCCAGCGCAATGAAGCCATCGACGACTTCGACACCTTTTCGCAAATGTTCGATGACATCGAACCTGGGGCGCTCGGAACGGAAGGTGGAGAAGGCGGATTTATTACGCCCGCGTTGTCCGCGCGTCTCGGTGGAGGCGCACTCGGTGGTGTGGTGGGCGCGGCCAGTGGCGACGAGGACGAAGGCACCCTGAAGCGCGCAGCCCGTATCGGGCTCGGGATGGCGGCTGGTGCGGCGGCGCCGAGTCTGTTCCGCCGACCTGGGGCGACGCCATTCAGTGGCAGCCGTGGTGTCAGCGCTCCGACGCCCTCGGTCTTTCAGCAGATGACCGGTCAGGCACCGGGTCAGCGTGGACGCGCGGGCCGTCCGAAGGCGGACCCCATGGAGGGCATGGACCCCTTCATCGGCAAGTTCAACCCGCTCGTCCAGGCGGGCATCCGTGAACGCATTGTCGCGAACGGCGGCTATGACGTCCAGCGGCGCGGCGTGATCGACACCGAGACGTTGGGTCGGTTTGCCGACGAAGTACGAATCCACGCCGAGAAGACCTTGCCGAAAGGCACGGCGCTCAATGCGGAGACGCTGACGGCGTACGCGCGGGCCGTCCAGCAGACGCAGGCGAAGATTACGACCCTGGCCGAGCGCGTGAACGCCGGGACCGCGACCGACGCCGAGATCGTGGCGCTGCAGGCGGCCAAGGTGGATGCCGACGTGCTCACGAAGTCACTGGCCGGCGCACGGTCAGAAGCCGGGCGGTCACTGGCGGCGTTCAGGTTCCTGGGCGGCGTGCTCGAGACTGGCGACGTCACCCTCATTCGCGGCGTCGCGGATTCGATGCGCGATGAGGCGCGGGCGTTGGCGAAAGGACTGGCCGATCAGCCGAATGATCCGCTGGTGCGCTATCGGTGGCTCCAAGCGCAGGGTAAACCGACGCTCTGGGCCAAGGCGCGGTCGGTGTACTACGCCAACATTCTGAGCGGCGTCAAAACGCACGAGCGCAATATTCTCGGCAACGTCGCGAACATCGCCTCCGAGCTGGCCGTGACCCCGGCGGCTGCCGCGGCTGATGCCGTAAGGTCAGCGGTCAAAGGCACGCCGCGCACGGTGTACCTCGATGAGATGCCAGCCGGTGTCGTGGGGGCTATCGGCGGAATGGAGCGCGGATGGGCAGATATGTGGTTCACGTTGCGGGAGGGCGTGAGCCCCGATAGCTTGCGGCGCTCGGTCGCGTCGGGCGAGCTGGGCAAACTGGATATCCCGCGCGTGGAGTTCGGAGGCGGCGCGGCCAATCCGTTCAACTGGCCGGGCCGCGCGCTGGACGGTGCGGATACGTTCTTCCGCTCGATCGCGCGCAACGGTGAGCTCTACCGGCTGTCGCATACGCAGGCGAAAGGCGAAGGGCTGACCGGTGAGCGCTTCGTCGAGCGGGTTGCGGATCTGCGGTCTGGCCTGGCACCCGACGCACCGATCTTTCAGGAGCAGGCGGCGGAGTATGCGCGGCGCTCCGTGTTTCAGGAGAAGCCCGGCAAGATCGCCTCGTGGGTGCTGCAGGGGCATCAGGTCCCGGTCGTCGGTCATGTCATGCCGTTCGTGCTGCCCTTTGTGAAGACCCCGGCCAACATCTTTCGGCAGGGCCTGGAGTTCTCGCCGGCTGGCGTGCTGATGAAAGCGGCGCGTCAAGGTGGCCGCGCGGGTGCCCAGGCGCAGGGGCGCGCGGTGGTGGGGTCGTTGGCGGCCGGCTATCTCGCCTGGCTCGCGGCGACGGGGCGATTGTCGGGGAACGGCCCGCGCGATCCGGCCGACCGCGCGGCGCTCATGGAAAGTGGCTGGCGACCGAACAGCGTGCGGATCGGTGACTCCTGGGTCAACTACCAGTTATTCCAGCCGGTCAGCGTGCAAGCCGCGCTCATTAGCAATGCCTTCGAGGCGTGGCAGCAAGGGGGCGCCTCGCTGGAGGATGCGCCGGATCTGATTGCGCAGACGCTGGCGCGGTCAGCGAACAGCTTCCTCGATCAGTCGTTCTTCTCTGGCATGTTCGACTTCGTGGAGGCCATTCGCGATTCTGAGCGGTCCGCAGGCCGCATGGCCGCTCGGACGGCACAGGGCGCGGTCCCATTCATCGGGGCGGTGCGGACCGCGCAACAGGCGATGGATCCGGTCGTCCGGCAGCCCAAGGGCACGGCGGAAACCTTCATGTCTGCGCTGCCCGTGCTGTCTGAGCGCGTGCAGCCGCGCATCGGGCAGTTCGGACAGGAGATTGTCCGCGAAGGCGGACCGCTGCGTCGGGCGGCCGATCCGTTCAACGTGTCATCGGTCGTGCAGGATCCGGTCGGTGATGAATTGCTCCGGTTGGGGGTGTCCGTGGGATTGCCGTCGAACGTCGTGCAAGGAGCGACCCTGACGCGCGATCAACGGACCGAGGTCCAGCAGCGTCGAGGGGAGGCCGTCCGTGCCGCGCTCGATCGCTTGGTGTCGTCTCGGGCCTATACGCGCATGACGACCGACGAGCAACGGATCGACGCGATCGAGGAGGCGATTGAACGGGCACGCCACTTCGAGTCGCTGGCCATCCGTCGTGATCTACGCCGAGACCGGCTCCAGAAGGGCCTCGTTACGCCAGGCAACATCGACCTGTACGCACAGCCAGTGGTGCCGAATCCAGACGGGACCACTAGCACCGTTGATTCATTCAGCGTGAACATCGACGGGCGCGAAGTGCTGTTGCCAACGGTGACGCCAGATGGCCGACATCTATCCGAAGACGCCGCCATTCGCGAATATGAGCAGACCGGCCGTCATCTCGGCATCTTCGACACGCCAGCGAACGCGACCGGCTACGCCTCCCAGCTTCACACTGACTATGCGGCCGGGAAGTACTCGCGGCGTCCGTCTGGATTCGCGCGGGTGCCGCTCAGTGGGCCGCCAGTCGTGCCGCGATCGGTCTTTCAGCAGATGCAGGGCACATCCCCATGAGTGACCCACAGCTACCACAGCGAGGGCGTGGCCGGCCCAAGGGCAGCAGGAACAAGGTCTCGAAGTTTGCCCAGACCTTTTTTCAGCGGCTCTGGAACAATCCTGAGTTCCGAAAGAAATTCAAGAAGGACTGGATCGAAGGCAAGCTCCAGCCGCAGATGTACATCGCTGGCGCGCAGTACGCCTGGGGCAAGCCGGTCGAGCAGGTGAACGTGAACAGCGACAGTGAGCAGATCCCCACGTCCTTTGTTCTGGTCCTGAACGGAAAGGTGCTGACGCCCGGTGCAGACGGCGGTAGCGACACGTAACCCGCCGATCCCGCCGGGCGCCGTCCGGTGGGATCTCCCAAAACTGAACGGCCCGCAGGCCGCGCTGGTGATGCCGCTGCTCGAGCGCACCGCCAAGCGGCTCATCTGCTTCGAGGGGGCCATTCGTCTCGGCAAGAGCTGGGGGGCGCTCATCGCCGTCTGGTGTCTCGCGCTCCTGTTTCCCGGTATCCGCATCCTCGTCGCGCGATGGAAGCAGGAAGACGTCGATGGGCAGCTCACGGAAGTGTGGGAGTCCGTCAAGAACCTCTTTCCGGTGGCGTGTCACCCCCGGTGGAATCCCACCAAGCACGCGTACGAATTTGCGAATGGCTCGATCGTCTACAAAAAATCGCTGAAGTCCGCGGAGGGTGAAGCGCGCGACTCGAAGTGGCGCGGCATGACCCTCGCGGTGATCGTGATCGATCAGTTCGAGGAATGCCCGCAGTACGTCTACCAGGACATCAAGGGCCGGCTGTCGCAGAACAAGCACGCGATCACCAACCAGCCGGGTCGATACCCGCTCCATCTGCTGCTCGTGCTGAACAGCATTGATGAAGACCACTGGCTGACCGAGCTGTTTCCGATCGACAACTCGATCCCGAACCATCTCTACCTGACGGGCAGCGTCTGGGACAACCAGGAGAATCTGGGCGACGAGGTCATTGCCGGGCTCGAAGAGGACTATCCGCCCGGCGATCCGCGACGCCGAACGCTGCTCGAAGGGAAGCGCGGCGTCACCATTGACGGGACGCCTTGCTATGAGGGCTATTTCGAGCGCGCCCTGCACGTGGTCCGGACGCTGGAGTACAGCCCGCACTATCCACTGCTCGAGGGCTGGGACTTCAGCCACGCGCGGCCGGCGGTGTTGTGGGCGCAGCCGATTCGGCATACCGGAGCCTTGCACATTCTCGGCGGCGTCCAGGGGTTCGAGATGTTCCTGGAGGACTTCGCGCCGGAGGTGCTGAAGATTCGGGAGCGCTGGTTCCCGAAGGTGTCGCGCGTGCTGTCGCACTGCGATCCGGCCGGCGCGACGAATACCTCTGGGACGCGCGTGACGGCCGTCACCACGCTTCAGGGGTGCGGGATCTGGCCGCAGTCTCTTGGAAACGCCAACAATGCGCCCGAGCGCTACGCCGCGATCCAGGCAACCGCAGGCTTGATGCTGCGGGAGGCGGGCGACGGCGGCCGATGCCTGCGGATCAACCCGCGCACCATTGAGTTGCGGCGCACTCGTGGTGGCACGTTCACCGAGAAGGCGTCTGAGCTGATCGTCGATGCCTTCCAGGTCGCGTACGTGTGGGACGACAAGGCGCCTCCCGAGAACAACCCGAACGTCCGCCGGCCCAAGAAGAATCACAAGGGCGACAAGTACTCGCACCTGATGAACGGGTGGGAGTACATCGTGCTCGGCGAGCGCATCGTGATCCGGCCCACGAAAGGTGGGCTGGCGAACGCGCAGCGGACCCTTGACGCCCGCAGCGTGCGCGCCGCTCAGGACGCACGGCGTCAGCAGCAGGGGTGTATCTCACCCGAGGAACGACGCGCGCTCAGACTTGCCCAGCGTGACGATCATCCGATTGACGGGCGGCCTGCAGTGCGGACCGGCTTCCGGCACTTCGGCCTCAACCGGCCCGGTGGGATGGCACGTGCGCGGTGACGCGAATGAAGGAAGCCGCCGGGTGGGCCGGGCGTTTGACACACAGATCCCGTGCCTGTAGAGTTTCGAGCAGGTTGCCAATCCTGCGCACCTCCAGGTGTCGTCCAGTGAGTCGATTGGACGGCCGTTGAGGCATGTCAGAGTTATTCCCGCGCGCGCCTCTTGTCGCAACTATCTTCCAGCTTCGGTTCGGCGGTGAAATTGCCGTTGAGGCGGCGCGGCCATTGCTTCAGGACGCAGTCCGAGGAGACTTACCAAAGCTGTTTGTTCCGAAGGCCGTACCGGGACTGGCGCCAGCCCTTCAGGGCTACGTGTTCAGGGCCGATGATGACAGTGAGGGTATCGATGTTGCGATCAACAGCTTCGCGTACATGACGACACGGTATCCTGGTTTTGGGCGGTTCAACGACCGGTGTATGCGGTTTCTTGGGCTGTTCTTGGGTCTCGTACCTATACATCGGCCGAATCGGCTCGGCCTTAGGTACGTTAATCAGATACCAGTGTTACGCGAAAGCCCTAAGGCTAGGATTCCGATCGAAGACTATTTGACGATCGATTTTCTACTTCCGACGATGGTGGCAAGCCGTGGGTACACGGAACTGGATGTGACGGTGCGCGTACCTACGGAACTGGGCGCGATGCGCATTCATGTAGATCATGCGACGGAGGGCGGAGATAGAGAGGTGCTACGGCTCGATTTTGACTATAGCGAAAGCGATGGAATCGTTCTGGCTGACGTTCAGTCCTTTCTCGATCGAGCACACGATATGACCAAGCGGTTGTTCATGGAGATCTTGTCTCCGCAATATTTGGAATTGATTCAGAAAGAGCAATGATGTTTACCGCTGGCGCTCTCAGATACGACGACTATCTAGATACTGCGACACTCACAGACAGCGACGACAGAATAGGTCGCCCAGCGCGCGAGGACTGGTCTGGGCTGATGGTGTCGGCAGAAGAGGTAGAGCGTTTCTCGGCAAAGGTCATCGCCTTCCAGCGCCGAGGCGCCCAAAAAGTTGCGCTGCTTCGTCTGAAGGGTCAGAAGCTCAGCGTCCCTCTCGTAGTGTCGGTTGAAGATACCGCGGATGGCGTCGTCATAAGCAACGAGGCCCTTAACGTTTGGGGAGCCGGCGATAATCGGTACTCGGCTATCGACAATTTCTCCCAGACGTTCATCGACGTGCTCGACTCGTATTCTCAAACTGCAGACGAACACCTCACGCGTGACGCCCGGCAATACTTGGCAGACCTTCGTCGCTACATCCCCTGATCGTGTTTAGCGCACGTGAGTTCGAGGCGGCCCTAGCCCGAAAGGGTTTTCGTCACGACCGCAGTACGACTGATAAGCTGTTTTTCCTGTGGGTCGAAGGCAAAAAGACCAAGGTTTGGACGAAGGTGTCGATGGGTCGCGGGGAGGACATCGGTGACGGACTAGTCACGCAGATTAAGCGCCAGATGCGCTTATCAAAAGGGCAGTTGACGAATTTTGTTCAGTGCGCGCTGGAGTATGACGACTATATTGACCTCCTGCGCCAAGCTGACGTAATCGAACAGCCCGATTAGGCTTTCCGATGTGTAGTACGGATCGTAGTACACGCGGCAGGATTCAGCCCAACGCAGTCCAACTCCACCGACGCGGTTTCCTACGTTTCGTGAAAACGTGCCGATTCGGGCGTGTTTCTAGACGGTCGAATCGGACTTAAAACCCGATCCCGGCTTCGATTAATGGTGCAGGTCTAGGTGCCTGGCCGGCCGCGCTCAGTGCGCACCCTGTTGACGCACAGTGCGCACTGTGATACCTTCAATCGACCCGAGTTTCAAAATGTCAGACGCTCCCATATCCATTACGACGACGGAGTTGGCCACACGCACTGGGGTGTCGAGATTCCAGTTGATGCGCTGGGCGGAGGCCGGTCTAATCCCTGACCCCACTCGCCGCCCTGGGCCACAGGGTCGTGGGCGGCAGGGCGTCTGGCCGGCAGGCGTTGAGAACAGAGTGCGGCGGATTCAGGCGTTGAGTGGGCGCGGGGTTCCCCTGTTCATGATCGCCGACGAATTACGTCGCGATGACTCCGTGTCGGAACAGCAGCACGTCGAGGGACTCGATTCCTTTATTCAAGAGTGGTGGTGTTCGCCGGGCGCATCGGACCAACTGTCGCAGGACGTGAAGCGGCTTCACGGTCTCGCAGCGTCTGCCACACCGTTTGAACATTTCCGTTGTGGAGTGCAACGACTCTTGACCGCGCACGGCATCACGATGTCGCCTGATGTGTTCGCCAGTGATCCCGAGACGTGGTTGGCGCTGCTCAAGCGCGCGCTGAGTCTCCTGATGGACGGCTTTGCTCCAGTGGCGGTACTCAACGGCGACCGTATCATGGTCAATGCTGATGTTCTGGTTCCGTTCCTACAACGAAGCGATGCCGACTACACCGCCCTTGTCTCTGGCATCGACTGGATCAGGACGAGTGTAGCGAAGACGATCGTAAACACCGGGGTCTGCCTGATCAGTATCAGCTTGCGCCCATTGCTCATTGCCCTGTGGCCTGCACGAGAGCGTGACCGCATGCCCGATGTTGAGATGAAGCCGGCGCGCGTGATATGGCGTGAAGTCTTGCGCGATCGGGAAGTCGTCGAGCAAGACTTCACGCTGTTGACAACGCCAGAAGGTGTGGACCTTCAGGCCAACCCGTGGGCTGGTCGCGTTGTCGATCCGTACGTGAGCAAGGAGGGTGAGGCGGTTGACCGGTTGATCCGTGAACAACCTACGCCGAAATCGGTCAAACCGACTCCGCCACGTACCACGCGGAAGCCAAAACAGGTAAAGCGTCCGGCTCGTGCTCGGAAGGTGCGACGTGGCTGACTCACCCTGGATGAACCACGCTGAGGCGTTGGCATACTGCCATCTTCCGAAAAGGAGTCGCGTGCTCTATCGTGCGGCTCGGGCGTCTGGCTCCAGACGAGCGCGGTCCGCACGAGTCGGAAACGCGCTGATGTTCAAACGGGAATGGCTCGATCGGTATATCGAGGCGCTGGCGGATTTAAGTGAGCCATCGTCCGGACAGGGGAGTCACCATGCTGCGTAAGCGTGAGCACAACCACGGCATTCGGAAGGTCTGTGATTGTCGGCCGCGAGCCAAGTGGCTGAAGTGCTCGCATCCGTGGCACTTTTCGTACAAGCACAAGGACGTTCACTATCGGTTTTCGCTCGACGCTGAGTTCGGACGCCACATTGAGACGAAATCCGAGGCGGCCGAGATCGCTGATCGTCTGCGCGTCCAGATCCGTGAAGGCAAGTTTCGCCGCGGCGGCGAGTTGGCCGGCCCTGCTGGCTTCACGGTGCGGCAGATTGCCTCGTCGTACACCGACGCGTACTTGGCGGTCGTGCGACCGCGCATCCTGAAAGACGAAATCTATCGCCTCGGCGTCATCGCGCGGACCCTGATCCCTCGAGCTGATGGTCGTTCGGTGGCCTTTGGCGATCTTCCCGCCTCGGCTGTCACGCCGGCCGACGTCGATGATCTCATGCGGGAGTTGGTCAAAGCCCGACGTCGGAAACATTGCCGGTGCGGGCGTGAGAAGTGGCCGGGCTGCGAGCACGGCTGGCACAACGTGTCCGGAGGGAACGTCGCGGCAAATCGTCATCGGGCTCGGCTCAGCGCCATGTTCGCATGGGCGGTCCATCGCGAGCTTGTGTCGCGGACCCCGTTCCGGCGCGAGGGGGTCAGCACGAAGACGCTGCGCTATGAGGAACACGAGCGGTATCGGCGGCTTGACGGGGATGAGGAAACGCGACTGTTGGAGCACGCCGGTTCACATCTCAGCGATCTCATTGTTACTGCCTTGGAGACGGCCTGTCGGCTTGGGGAACTGCTGTCGCTCCAATGGCATCAGGTGAACCTCGAGCGGCGCCAGATTCGGTTGCCTGGTCGGAAGACAAAATCAGGGCGCGACCGGATGATCCCGGTGAGTAACGCGCTGCTCAAGGTGCTGATCGGCCGTCAGAAGGATCCGGACGGTGACGAGTATCCGGCGGCGGCGTTCGTGTTCGGGAACGTGACGGGCACACGCGTGCGGTCGATCAAAACGG
Organism: uncultured Gemmatimonadaceae bacterium; assembly: GCA_964608035.1. Lineage (GTDB taxonomy): Bacteria > Gemmatimonadota > Gemmatimonadetes > Gemmatimonadales > Gemmatimonadaceae > JABWBJ01. Next base: position 10,752 of record CAZSNV010000161.1, read on the forward strand.
CCTGGCGCGCAACCTGCCGGCGCGCGACGATCGTCGGCCTGCACTTCCATGACCTTCGGCGCGAGACAGCCAGCCGGCTCCTGCCGTTCCTCCACCTGCATGGGGTGCGGGAACTGTTGGGGCATGCCAACATTTCAACCACGAGTCGCTACCTGCGCCTCGACTCTACGGACGTGGCAGCCGGGATGCGGGCCTACGAACGGGCTCGCGATGAGGCCGCTGGCACAGCACCCACGACCATCAACCAGGACGATCGGTCGGTGACAGCGGAGCGGGTTAACTGATGCGTTTGATGTCTGCAACCGTTTGCAACATGAGCCGAGAACCAGCAGCATTGACTGTCATCGGTGTGCAAATGCCGAACGGAACAGGCCCTAAAATACACGGGTATTCATCGGTGCGCAGCTCTGACACAAGACTGAAAATCACGGTGTCGGCGGTTCAATTCCGTCCCTCGGCACCACCTAAAGT